>DATDAH010000044.1:0-11741 GCA_036525535.1 Acidimicrobiales bacterium | reverse complement strand
TATCGGAGTGCTATAGGATTGTCAACGAGGTTCTATAGGTGCCCACTGGTGGTGTCTGATAGCCTGAGACTCCTATGCCGCGCCCCTATGGAGATCCGGTGGAGATCATCACCGCACCCGTCCCCGCGCAGTCCCCGTTCATCCCCACCGACGCCAAGATCGTGGTCGGCGCGGTCGCCCCGGCGTCGCCGGATCCGATCCCGATCGTGCTGCTACCGGGCTTCGAGTACCGGATGCGCGAGTGGCGGCACCCGAGCACCCACGAGATCCACTGGCGGCTCGAGCGGAGAAAGTCCGGCCGCCCCGGCGAAGCCGACGAGTAGCAAGCCGCGACGCCAGCGGGAGTCAGGTCACCAGCGGCAGCTCTCGCCCCCGGCTTGTGCGCAAGGCTTCGAATGTGTACCAACACGTGACAGCGGAGTAACCGACGCCCAAGTCAGGTCTGGGCTCTCGACATCGGCTAGGAGCTGGCGCACGGCGTGGCGCGGTCGATCGGCCCGTCCCGACGTCTCGCTAGCCGAGTGGTTGGCGACCCCAGGTCTGCATCGGGTCCTCCGCCCCGCCGCCCACGTTCCACGACGGGTCGGCGAGGATGAACGGAGCCCTCGTCGTGTCGACACGAACTGCGAGAACACCTGCTCGGGGCGCTCCGGCGTCATCTCGCCCGTCCGCCTCTCCGCCTCGGTACCAGGCGATGTAAAGCAGCATCGATCCGTCCGGTGACCCCGTTAGCAATCAGTTAGCCGTACAAGAACCCTCGGTCTATTTCACACCGGAGCCTGAGTCCTACTCCCCTACTCTCCCTAGGTGGGCCCGGTGGGAATCGAACCCACGACCGAGCGATTATGAGTCGCCTGCTCTGACCATTGAGCTACGGGCCCACGGGCTTTCTACCGCGCCGACGACGGTGGAACCCCTGCTCTCGGTTCCAACGAGCAACGGGCCCAGGGCGCTGGTACGTCGTGGGCAGGTCAGAAGCTCAGCCCGGGCGGATGAGGACCTTGGTGTCGTCGGCGCCGCTCTCGAGGGCATCGAAGCGGACGGGGGCGGCGGCCAGGTCGACCTCGCCGGTGATCAGCGGGGCGACATCGAGGCCGTCGGCGATGGCCGCGACCGTGGCGTCGACGTCGGCCCGGCAGTAGTAGCGACCAGACCCGGCAGGCCCACGCACTCATGACCAGCATCGGCGCCGGCGTGGGGCCGGGGGTCGGGTCGTCGACCTTCAGCAGTCTTCAGTGGTCCGCCGAGCGTGGTCAGCACCACGGCCCGCACGGCGGGGCCTCAGGCGCCGATGACGTTCGGGCGGGGGTGGCCCTCGGCCTCGCACAGGGCGAAGTAGGCGTCTCGAATGAAGGCGGCGTCGAGGACCGACTCCACGTTGCCCTCCGCGTCGAGGTTGAGGTTGGCCCCGTAGATCGCGAACCAGACATCGGTCACCTCGGTGTTGTCCTCGGGCACGATCAGCGTGTGGATCGAGCCCGCGGGCTCGAAGAGGTAGGTGCCGGCGGTCATCCGCTCGGGGTACTCGTCGTACTTCCAGCAGCCCGACTGGGTGAAGGCGAAGACCTGTCCGGTGTGCTTGTGGGTCTGCACGCGGGTCCCGGGCTCGAACAGGTTCCGGATGACCCAGAGGCCGAGCTCGACGTCGACCTGCAGCAGCTGGAGCTTGATGCCCTCGCCGGCATCCACCATCGGGCAGTCGGACTCGCTGCGCATCACGGCCTTGGGCAGATCCACCATCGTCATGGCGGCGCAGGTTAGTTCGGGGGCAATGCGGCTGGCTCCGGGGGTGGGGCTCGAACCCACGACAAATCGGTTAACAGCCGATTGCTCTGCCAGCTGAGCTACCCCGGAATGGCCTCGGAGGATAACAGCGCGTCGATCAGTCCCCTGATTGCCCGAAGGCAGACACGTCGATGGCGAAGAAGTGCCGATTGGGGTGTCACAAACTGCCCTGAGGGAGTAAGCATTGGGGTATGGGATTCAGGACAGGCGTGATCGTCGGCCTGGCGGCGGGGTACTACCTCGGCGCCAAGGCGGGCCGGGAGCGCTACGAGCAGATCAACGCGTGGATCGACCAGGCTCGCAACTCCGACGCGGTGAACGCCGCCGCCGGTCGGGCCCGGGAGCTCATCGACGACGCTGACGACCTCACGGCCGCCAACTTCTCGAACAACTAGGGCTCAGCCACCCTCGAGGTAGTCCCGCAGCTTCTGGCTGCGGTGAGGGTGGCGCAGCTTGGCCAGGGTCTTGGCCTCGATCTGGCGGATCCGTTCTCGCGTCACGCCGAACTGCTTGCCCACCTCTTCCAGCGTGCGGGCCTGGCCGTCCTCGAGGCCGAAACGCAGGCGCACGACCTCCTTCTCCCGGGGAGTCAGCTCGTCCAGCGCCTCCAGCACGGCGTCGTTGAGCATGTGACGGGTGGCGACGTCGGCCGGCGCCTCCGCCTGTAGGTCCTCGATGAAGTCGGCCAGGTTGGAGTCGTCCTCCTCCCCCACCGGTGAGTCCAGCGACAGCGGGTCCTGGGAGATGCGGAGGATCTCCCGTACCCGCGTGGACGTCATGTCCACTTTCTCGGCCAGCTCGTCGACCGTGGGCTCCCGCTCCAGCTCCTGGACCATCTGGCGCTGCATGCGGTGGACCTTGTTGATCGACTCCACCATGTGCACCGGGATGCGGATGGTGCGGGCCTGGTCGGCGATGGCCCGGGTGATGGCCTGACGGATCCACCACGTGGCGTAGGTCGAGAACTTGAACCCCTTGGTCCAGTCGAACTTCTCGACGGCCCGCATGAGGCCGAGGTTCCCTTCCTGGACCAGGTCCAGGAGCAGCATCCCTCGCCCCACATAACGCTTGGCGATGGACACGACCAGGCGAAGGTTGGCCTGGGTCAGCTCCCTGGTCGCCTCCTCGCCGTCCTTCTTGGACCGCTCCAGCCGTCGCCGGTCGGCGAACTCGAGGGTCTCCAGCATCCCGGCGGCGGAGAGGTCGGCCAGTTCGACCGCGGACTTCATGCCGGCTTCGATGCGCTTGGCCAGCCGAACCTCGTCCTCGGCCTTGAGCAGAGGCACCTGGCCGATCTCGCGGAGGTACATGCGGACCGGGTCCGACGTCGAGCCCTTGTCCCCACTGTCGCCCCGCGCCTTCGTGCCCTTCGCCCGGCGCACCCGCGTCCCGGGCTTGCGGAGGTCCACCAGGTCGTCGGCGGCGATCAGCTCCTCGACGGTGACGGCCACTTCGAGGTGGTGGTCATCCTCGTCCAACACGATGCCTTCGGCGGCCAGGGCCGCCCGGATCCCGATGATGCGGTCGGGCGTGATCTCCACGCCGCCGAGCACCTTCATCAGCTCGTCCATGCCGAGCGTGCCCTCTTCGCGACCGATGTCGATCAGGCGGGCGACGTCGGCGTCCAGTACCCCCACCCAGGGGGAGACGGCGGCGTCACTCATCGATCTCGCCTCGCTCATCGGTGCTCCCACGTCCGTGGCCCCGCAACAGTTCCAATGCCTTGTCCACGACCGTAACGTCCACGTCGGGCACCTGGATCCGGTCCATCAGTCCGTTGATCTCGTGCATGAGCGCGATGTCGTCGGTGCGCCGGACCTCGGCGCTCATCCGACTCAGTGCGTCCTTGACCAAGAGGGCGGCGACGTCCACCGCGGTCGGGCCCTCGGTCGCCTCCTCCTGAGTGAGGCGGAAGAGCAGATCCTGGGTGGAGAGCTCAGCAGCCATGGCCGCGTCCTGGACCGACGGCGAGTCGATCAGGAGGGTGTAGGCCTCGCGGGCCGTGGGGTCGGCGAACAGGGTGGCGTCCAGCCGGTCGGCGATCTCCGCCCGGCGGTGGATGAGCAGCCGCAGTGCTTCCAGCTCGCGTCCACTGGCGGCCGACGGGGCGGCCACCCGCTCGACCACCTCGACCTCGCGCCGGGCACCCACTTTCAGGCGACTCCGGAGCCGATCCGGGTCGAGGTGCAAGCGGTCGGCCAGGTCCATCACGTACTGGTCCCGAACGATCTCGTCGGGGTGCTCGGCGATGACCGGCAGTACCCGGTCCGCCGCCCGGGCCTTGCCTTCGGGCGACGTCAGGTCCTGGCCGGCCAGCGCCCGGTCGAAGCGAAAGCGCAGGAACGGCACCGACTCCTCGACCGCTCGGCGGAGGGCGTCGGGATCGTGCTGGGCCAGGTCCCCGGGGTCCTTGCCCGGCTCCAGGGCAGCCACCCGGACCGCGACCTCGTACTTCCCCTCCCACTCATAGAACCGGGCGGCGGCGTTCTCACCGGCGGCGTCGGCGTCGAAAGCCAGCACGATGCGCTTGCCGAAGCGGGTCAGCAGGCGGACGTGGTCCTCGGTCAATGCGGTGCCACAAGGCGCCACGGCCCGGCCCAGGCCGACCCGGGCCATGCCGATCACGTCGGTGTAGCCCTCGCAGACGATGGCTTCGTCGGCCTCGACGATGGCCCCCTTGGCCCAGTTCAGCCCGTAGAGCACCTTGCTCTTGGCGTAGATCGGCGTCTCGGAGGAGTTCCTGTACTTCGGGCCGTCGCCGCCGGGCAGGACCCTTCCCCCGAAGGCGACCGGATCGCCCTGGCTGTCGAAGATCGGGAAGAGGATCCGGTTGCGGAACACGTCTTGACGCCGGTTGCGCTTGTTCAGGATGGCCAGGTTGACCTCGACCAGCCGCTCGAAGCCGACGTCGATGTCGCGGACCAGCACGTCCCAGTCGTCGGGCGCCCACCCGATGCGGTACTGGCGCACGATCTCGCCGTCCAAGCCGCGACCGCGCAGGTACTTCCGGGCGTCCGCCGCGTCGGGCGAGGACAGGAGGCGTTCGTGGTACCACGCCACGGCCGCCTCCATGGTCGCCACCATCTGCGACTTCTTCGACCGCCGCTCGCCTTCGCCGCCGGTCGTGTACCGCAGGGTGATCCCCGCCCGAGCCGCGAGCCGCTCCACTGCCGCGGCGAAGTCCAGGTGTTCGATCTCCCGCACGAAGGTGATGACGTCACCCTTGGCCCCGCAGCCGAAGCAGTAGTACAGGCCCTCCTCGGCGTTGACCGAGAACGACGGGGACTTCTCGGTGTGGAACGGGCACAGCCCGGTCCACCGGCTTCCGACCCGCTTGAGCTGCAGGTGCTCGGTCACCAGGGCGACGATGTCCGAGGCCTCACGCACCCTCGGGATGTCCTCGTCGAGTATCCCCACGTCACTCGACCTCCATCGCTCGCACGCTACCAGTGGCTTCCGTGGTGGTCGGCGGCGTTCATTCGTCGTGCTGGTCGGCCGGCTCCAGGTCGCCCCCGGGGACCGCGTCGTGACGAGCCGAGATGACCACCGAGACCACCAGGACCGTGGCGATGACCGCCAGCGACACCCCGACGGGGATGTAGACCCACTCGGCGATGAGCATCTTCACGCCCACGAAGGCCAGGATCACGGCCAGCCCGTGGCGCAGGTACTCGAAGCGGTCCTTCAGGTCGGCGAGGAGGAAGTAGAGGGCCCGGAGGCCGAGGATGGCGAAGGCGTTCGACGTGTAGACCACGAACTCCTCCCGGGTCACCGCCAGGATGGCGGGGATCGAGTCGACGGCGAAGACGACGTCGCTGGTCTCCACCACCACGACGACCGCGAGCAGGGGCGTGGCCAGCAGCACGCCGGTCTTCCGCGTGAGGAGGCGGTGGCCGTCGTATTCCGAGGTGGACGGGATCACACGACGGAAGATCCGCAACAGCGGATTCGACTCGGGGTTGACCTCGCTCTCGCCCCCCATCAGGAGACGGACCGCGGTGATGAGCAGGATCGCGCCGAAGATGTAGATGACGCCGTCGAAGTGGTCGAGCAGGGCCACGCCGCCGAAGATGAAGACGGCTCGGGCGATCAGGGCACCGAAGATTCCCCAGAAGAGGACCCGGTGCTGGTACGCCCGGGGCACGGCGAAGAAGCTGAGGATCAGGGCCCAGACGAAGACGTTGTCGATCGAGAGGCTCTCCTCGATCAGGTAGCCGGCCACGTACTCGCCCGCGGCCTGGGTGCCCTGCCAGGCCAGGATCACCAGCGAGAAGCTCAGGCCGATGGCGATCCAGACCGCGCTCTCTATGGCCGCCTGTCGGGTGGTGACCACATGGGCCGTGCGGTGGATGACCAACACGTCGACCAGGAGCAGCCCGATGAAGCCGGCCAGGAACGCGAGCCAGACCCACGCGGGCACCGCGAAGTCGGCGTAGTTGGCGGCCTCCTGGGCGGCGACGAGCATCTCGGATCAGTCTGCCGGGATCGTCGCCTCGTCGAGCACCGCCCGGGCCGCCGCCAGGCGGGCGATCGGCACCCGGAAGGGCGAGCAGGAGACATAGTCGACCCCGAGGCCGAGGAACACCGCGATCGACGCCGGGTCGCCGCCGTGCTCGCCGCAGACCCCGACCTTCAGGCCGGGGTGCGTGCGTCGACCGCCCTCGATCCCGAGGCGGATCAGGTCGGCGACGCCCCCCTGGTCGACGGTGCTGAACGGGTCGGCGGCCAGCAGGCCCCGTTCGAGGTAGGCGGTCATCAACGGGCCCTCCACGTCGTCCCGACTGAAGCCGAACGTCAGCTGGGTGAGGTCGTTGGTGCCGAACGAGAAGAAGTCGGCCACCTCGGCGATCTCGTGGGCTCGCACGCACGCCCGGGGCGTCTCGATCATCGTGCCGATCCGTACGGTCCCGGTCGCCCCCTCGGGTCGGGCGGCCAGCTCCTCCTCGACCCACGAGCGGGCCAGGGCCAGTTCCTCGCGGACGACGACGAGCGGGATCATGACCTCGACGATCGGCGTGCCCCCGGCCTTCGTCCGGGCCTCGGCCGCGTCGAGCAGGGCCCGCACCTGCGTGCGGTAGAGGCCCTCCCGGAGCACCGCCAGGCGCACACCGCGGACGCCCAGCATCGGGTTCTGCTCCCGCCACTTCCGCCCGGCGGCCAGCAGCTCGACTTCCTCGGCGTCGAGCTCGTCCCGTGCCTCTCCTGCGATGAGCTCGTCCAGGTCGGGCAGGAACTCGTGCAGCGGCGGGTCGAGGAGGCGCACGGTCACGGGTAGCCCGTCCATGGCCTCGAGCAACCCCTCGAAGTCCGCCCGCTGCTGGGCTCCGAGCTCCTCCAGGGCGGTGACCTCGTCCTCGTCGGTCTCGGCCAGGATCATGCGGCGGACCAGGGGGAGACGGTCACCGAGGAACTGGTGCTCGGTCCGGCAGAGCCCAATCCCCTCAGCGCCCCACGCCCGGGCCCGGGCCGCGTCGGCGCCGGTGTCGGCGTTGGCCCGCACCCCGAGCCGCTCGGCCCGTATCTCGTCCGCCCACGTCAGGACCGTCGTCAGCTCGTCCGGCAGCTTCCCCTCGGTCGTCGCCACCTCGCCCCGCACGACGTCGCCGGTGGTGCCGTCGATCGACAGGTAGTCCCCTTCCTCGAGGGTCACGCCGCCGACCTCCATCGACGACTCCCCGACCTCGATCTCCTGGGCCCCGACCACGGCGGGCTTGCCCCACTGCCGGGCGACGACGGCGGCGTGGCTGACGAGGCCCCCACGGGCGGTGAGCACCCCTTCGGCCGCCGCCATGCCGTGGATGTCCTCCGGCGACGTCTCATGGCGGACGAGGACCGCCCGCTCCCCCGCTTCGACGGCGTCCACACAGGCGTCGGCCGTGAAGTACACCCGTCCCACGCCGGCGCCGGGGCTGGCGCCCAACCCGGTCGTCAGCAGGTCCTCCGGGGGGAAGTCGGCGAGCTGGGGGTGCAGGAGCTGGTCGATGTGTTCGGGCAGGACCCGATCGACCGCCTCGGCCGGGCTCAGCGCGATGTGCTCGTCCTGGTTCATGGCCACGGCGAGGCGGACCGCGGCGGCACCGGTGCGCTTCCCGACCCGGGTCTGGAGGATCCAGAGCTTGTCCTGCTCGATGGTGAACTCGATGTCCATCATGTCCCGATAGTGCTGCTCGAGTCGGTCGAAGATCTCCTGCAGCTCACCGGCCAGATCCGGGAAGTGCTCGCCGAGCTCGGTCAGCGGCAGGGTGTTGCGGATGCCGGCGACGACGTCCTCACCCTGGGCGTTCACGAGGAAATCGCCGTACAGCCCCGGTGCCCCGGTGGCGGGGTCCCGGGTGAAGCCCACACCGGTCCCCGAGCGGTCATCGCGGTTGCCGAACACCATGACCTGGACGTTCACGGCCGTCCCGAGGTCGTCCGGGATCCCCTCCCGGCGTCGGTAGGCGTCGGCCCGGGGCGTGTTCCACGAGCGGAACACCGCCTCCACCGCCTCGCGCAACTGCCGTCCCGGCTCCTGCGGGAACGGTGAGCCGACGGCACCCTCGTAGGCCCGGCCGAAGCCTTCCACCTCGGTGGCGAGCCGCTCCTCGTCGAGGCCGTCGACGTGGTCGAACACCTCGCCGTCGACCCCGGCCACCGTCGTCCCGTACATCTGGATCAGGCGCCGGTAGCTGTCGAGGGCGAACCACCGGTGGCCGGTGACCTCGGCCAGGCCGGCGGCGCTCTCGTCGTTGAGTCCGAGGTTCAGGATCGTGTCCATCATCCCAGGCATCGAGAACTTGGCGCCCGAGCGCACGCTGAGCAGAAGCGGATCGTCGGGGTCACCGAACCGACGGCCCATCGCCTCCTCCAGAGCGGCCACGTGGTCGGCGATCTCGGCGTCCAAGCCGTCGGGCCAGCCCTCGGCCAGGTAGGCGACACAAGCCTCGGTGGTGATGGTGAAGCCGGGCGGGACGGGGAGCTCCAGCACGGACGTCATTTCGGCCAGGTTGGCGCCCTTGCCGCCGAGCAGATCCTTCAGGTCCCGGGGCGGCGTTGGGTGGGGATGAGCGAATCCGTAGATCCAGGTCACCGCCGGACCCTACCCAGAGCCGATCAGTCGGATCTCCGGGCCATCAGCGAGTACATCATCGGGAGGGCGGGCCGTCCCTCCGGGGCGAACCACTGCCGGTGGCCCCGCTCCTCCAGCCACGGCCACATGGCGTGGACCGCGTAGGGGTGCTCGGCGAAGTGCTCGAGGACGAAGCCGGCACCCAGGAGCGCGGTGATGACCTCGCTCACCGCATGGGTGTACTCCAGGGTCTCGTTGTTGACCGTCTTCGCCGAGAGGTCGGCGTAGGTGCCGCCCTCGTCGATCCAGCGGTTCCCCCGGGGATCGAAGAAGTAGCCGTTCTCGACCCGCTCCCCGTCGTCGTCGAGGATCCACCCCAGGGGGTGGGCTTCGAGCAGGAAGTAGCGACCACCCGGGCGGACCAGGGCGGCGAGGACGGCGGCCCAACGGTCGATGTCGGGATGCCAGTTGAGCGACCCCAGGCTCTGGTAGGCGAGGTCGTAGTCGGTGCCGAGGACCTTGACGGCGTCGTAGACGTCGGCGACGACGAACCGGGCGTCCTCGACACCGATCCGGTCGGCCAGGCCCCTCGCCGTGTCGATGGCCGGCGTCGAGAAGTCGAGGCCGGTCACCCGGGCCCCCCGCCGGGCCCACGACAGGGTGTCCATCCCCATGTGGCACTGCAGGTGGACCAGCTCGAGTCCGGCGACCGCACCGACGACCTCGGGTTCGAAGGGCTGGAGCGTGTCGCGACCGGCGACGAAGCCGTCCAGGTCGTAGAAGTCACTGTCGGCGTGGACGGGGACGCGCTCGTCCCACCACAGCCGATTGAGGCGCTGGTACTCCGCCTCCTCACCCATCAGGCCATCCGCTCCCGCAGGTACGCGACGAGGCCGTCGACGGGGATCCGCTCCTGCTCCATCGAGTCGCGCTCGCGGACGGTGACGGCGTTGTCCTCGAGCGAGTCGAAGTCGAAGGTCACGGCGAACGGCGTGCCCAGCTCGTCCTGGCGGCGGTACCGCCGGCCGATGGACTGCGTCTCGTCGTAGTCACACATGAACTCGGGGGCGAGCAACGCGAAAACCTCCCGGGCGGGGCCGGTCAGCTCCTCCTTGCGGGACAGGGGTAGGACCGCGACCTTGTACGGCGCCAGGCGATGGTGAAGGCGGAGTACCACCCGGGTCTCGCCCTTGACCTCCTCCTCGTCGTAGGCCGAGAGCAGGAAGGCCATGAGCGTCCGGGTGGCGCCCGCCGCGGGCTCGATCACGTGGGGCACGTAGCGGGTCTCGGTGGCCGGGTCGAAGAAGTCCAGCGTCTCGCCCGAGTGCTCGGCGTGCGCTTTGAGATCGAAGTCGGTGCGGTTGGCGATCCCCTCGAGCTCGTCGAACCCCCAGGGGAAGCGGTATTCGACGTCGGCGGTGCCGGCCGAGTAGTGGGAGAGCTCGTCGGCGTCGTGGTGGCGCAGGCGCAGGTCCTCCGCCGGGATGCCGAGGTCGGTGTACCAGCGCATCCGTTCCTCGCACCAGTACTCGAACCACTTCTGGCCCTCGTCGGGCGGCACGAAGAACTCCATCTCCATCTGCTCGAACTCGCGGGTGCGGAAGATGAAGTTGCCCGGGGTGATCTCGTTGCGGAAGGACTTGCCCACCTGGGCGATGCCGAACGGCGGCTTCTTGCGGCTGGCCTGGAGCACGTTGGCGAAGTTGACGAAGTGGCCCTGGGCCGTCTCGGGGCGGAGGTAGACGTCGTTGCCCTCCCCCTCCACCGGGCCGGCATGGGTCTTGAACATCAGGTTGAACGCCCGGGCTTCAGTGAAGCTGTCCCGGGCGCCGCAGCTCGGGCAGACGTCGGGATCGTCGAGCTTGTCCAGGCGCCACCGGGACTGGCACTCCCGGCAGTCGACCAGCGGATCGGTGAAGTTGGCCAGGTGCCCGGAGGCCTCCCACACGGCGGGCGGCGAGAGGATGGCGGCGTCCAAGCCGACCACGTCGGTGCGCAGCTGGACCATGGAGCGCCACCACGCGTCCTTGACGTTGCGCAGGAGCAGGACGCCGATGGGGCCGTAGTCGTAGGCCGAGCGGAAGCCGCCGTAGATCTCGGCCGAGGGGAACACGAAACCCCGGCGCTTGGAGAGGTTGACGATCTTCTGCATCCGGTCGTCGGGCGCGTCAGGCTGGACGTCGGCGGGGGGAGCCATGGCCCGGATCGTACCGGCGACCATCGGTCCGCCCGGGGGCTTTGGTGGGAGGTCACGATGCTAGGAAGGGACGGTGACACGGCGCCCCCTCACCGACCCGACCGCGGTGGTCGCCCGCCGGGGTGGGGCGTGGTTCATCGACCTGGTCCTCTGTGGCCTGGCGGGCGCCGTGCCCGCCCTCCTGCTGGCCGACGCCTACTCCGGCAACGAGGCCGACGGAGGCGCCCCGGTCCAGTGGATCGAGGGTGACCTCGCCGTCTTCATCCGGGACACCACCATCGTGCTCCGGGGTCCGGACCTCGCCATCACCCTCGGCGCCTTCGCGGTTGCGGTCCTGCTCTTCCTCGTCGTGCTCCCAGGACGCAAAGGCTGGTCCCCGGGGTACCTGGCCGCCGACCTCCGCCTCCAGCGCCGCGACGGTGAGCGGGCCGGGATCGGACGGGCCCTGGTCCGGACCATCGCCTGGGTCATCGACATCCTCCCCGGCCTACCCCTGGTGGCCTACACGTCGGCCAGCCTCACGCGCCGCCACCAACGCGTGGGTGACCTCCTGGCCCGGACCTACGTCGTCGACAAGCGAACCGCGGGCCGACCGGTAGACGCCCCCGTCGAGGACGACCTCACCGCTGAGGTGCTCGAGCCCGAGCGGCTGATCGAGCCCGTGCCCGAGGTGGTCGTCGCCCCCGCCCCCGAGCCCGTGGTGGCGCCGGC
>DATDAH010000043.1:0-43937 GCA_036525535.1 Acidimicrobiales bacterium | reverse complement strand
TGCGCAACAGCCAGTACTTCTTCCTGACCGACTGGACGGGGGGCAAGTACTGCTCGCCGGGGATGGAGGGCTCGCGCTCCGGCGGCCTCCTGGCCGCCACCTGGGCGGGGATGCTCAAGCTGGGCCGGGGCGGGTACTTGCGTCACGCCCAGCAGATCTTCGAGGCGTCGGCCGCCATGCAGGCCGCGGTGAGCAGCCACCCCGAGCTGCGCATGCTCGGCGAGGACCCCACGTTCCTGTTCTCGTTCACCTCCGACGAGTTCGACGTGTACCACGTCAACGACTTCATGCGGGGCCGGGGCTGGCGCTTCAACGGCCAGCAGTACCCCAACGCCCTGCACATGGCCGTGACCCGACCCCAGACCCAGCCCGGGGTGACCGAGGCGTTCGCCACCGACCTGGCCGACGCCGTCGCCTACGCCCAGGAGCAGGGCGACGAGCCCCCCAGGAGCGGGGCCATCTACGGCGGGATCCCGGGCGGCATGACGCCGGACGCCGACGAGCTCATCCGGGCGGTGATGACCGACATGATGGACGACCAACAGGCCCTGCCGGCCTGATGCGCGGGTCGGCCCTCGGCATCGACGTCGGGAGCACGAACGTCAAGGTGGCTCGGGTCGACGAGACCGGCCGGCTGCAGGCCTCGGCCCAGCGGCCGCTGGTGACCTGGCGCGACGGTGACGTGGTCGAGCAGGACGCCGACGCCCTCTGGTCCGCCGTCACTGCGGCCGTGGCCGAGGTGGCCGACCCCTCCGTCCGGGCCATCGGCGTCTGCAGCCAGTACTCGTCGATCGTCCCGGTCGACGCCGCGATGGACCCGGTCGCCCCGATGGCCATGTACGACGACCAGCGGGGGAGCGACCACTGCTGGGCGATCATGGCCGAGCACCCCGACGCCTTCGAGCGCTTCGTCGAGGTCCACGGGATCCCGCCCATCGGCAGCGGGCTGTCCCTCGGCCACCTCCTCCACTTCCAGTGCGATCGCCCCGAGGTCCACGCCGGCACGGCCCACTACCTGGAGGCCATGGACCTCGTGGTGGCCCGCCTGTCGGGCCGGGCGGTGGGCACCCAGAACACGCAGTTCACGGCCCAGCTCTGCGACAACCGGTCGGTCGGCGTGACGGCGTACGACGAGGAGCTCCTCGAGCTCTCGGGGGTCGACCGGGACCGTCTGCCCCAGCTGGTCCCGGTTGACGCCGTGGTGGGTCCGGTGCGCCCCGAGGTGGCAGCCTCGCTCGGCCTGCCCGAGGGCGTCGACGTCCGGGCAGGGATGAACGACAGCGCCGCCGGGGCCCTGGCGGGCGGCGTCTTCGGTGCCGGACGGGGTGGGCTGTACATGGGGACGACCGCGGTGATCCTCGACACGGTCGCCGACAAGCGCATCGACCTCGACGCCGAGCTGGTCTCGATGCCCAGCGCCGTGCCCGGCCGCTACCTGGCCTGGGCCGAGAACGGCATGGCGGGGAGGGCGGTCGAGCACGGGATGACACTGCTCGACAGCTCCTTCGCCCACCTCGAAGTGGCGATGGAGGCGTCGCCCCCCGGTGCGGGCGGGGTCCTCTTCCTGCCGTGGCTGGTCGGTTCCATCGCCCCCTCGGCCGATCGCAAGGCCCGGGGTGGGTTCCTGAACGTGTCCCTGGGCACGACCAGGGAGGACCTCGTCCGGGCCATGGTCGAGGGCACGGCCCACAACCTGGCCTGGCTCCTGCCCGAGGTCGAGGCCTTCACCGGCCAGGCCTTCGCCGAGCTGGTCTTCTTCGGCGGCACCGCCCGCTCACCCAGCTGGGCCCAGACCCTGGCCGACGTCCTCGGTCGCCCCGTGTCGACCCTCGCCCACCCCGAGGTCGCGGTCGCCGTCGCCGTCGCCAACCACGCCCAGGGCGCCGACCCGGAGGCCACGCCGACCGTGTCCGCCGTCCACGAGCCCGTGGCCCACGAGCAGTACGCCGTGGCCCAGGCGCAGTTCCAGGCGGCCTTCGCCGCCCTCCGCCCCCTCCACCACGCCCTCAACGACTGACCGGACCGGCCAGAGGGCTCAGAAGATGCCCATGGACAGGCCGGCGGCGAGGGTCTGGCCGAGCTCGGTGCAGGCGGCGCGCTGGTCGTCGGTGAGGTCGCCGACCACGGTGAGCGGGGGCTGGACCTCCTTCCAGGCCAGGCCGGTCACGATCTTGTGGATGGCGGCGACGGCTCCGTCGGTGTCATTGCCGCCCTTCACGAACAAGGCGTAGGGGAGCCCCCGGGTCTGATCCAGCAGGTCCAGGTAGACCGTGTCGAAGAAGTGCTTGAGAGCCCCACTCATGTACCCGAAGTGCGCCGGTGTCCCCAGGATCACGCCGGTCGCCCACCGCACGTCGTCAGCGGTGGCCTCCAGGGCAGGCACATCGCGGACGTCGATGACGCCGACCTCGGGATCCCGGCAGCCGGCCAGGACGAGGTCGACCATCTCCTGGGTGTGGCCGGAGTTCGAGTGCCAGACGACGAGCAGTCGGGCGTCAGGCATCCGCGGTCACCTGCTCGCGGAGCTCTCGCTTGAGGACCTTGCCCGCGGTGTTCACCGGCAGGCTGTCGACCAGGACCAGGCGGCGCGGCTGCTTGAAGCCGCCCAACCGGCCCCGAGTGAAGGCCACCAGGTCCTCGAGGGTGGGCTCGGCCCCGGGAACGGGGACGACCACAGCACACACGGCCTCCCCCCAGCGCTCGTCGGGCACGCCGATCACGGCCACCGTGGCCACGCCCGGGTGGTCGGCGAGGACGTCTTCGACCTCTCGGGACGACACGTTCTCGCCCCCGGTGACGACGATGTCCTTGGCCCGGTCGACGACGTACAGGTAGCCCTCGTGGTCGACCTCGCCGATGTCGCCCGTGTGGAGCCAGCCGTCGACGATGGTCGTCGCGGTCGCCTCGGGGTCGTCCCAGTAGCCGGCCATGACCTGCGGGCCGCGGACCAGGATCTCACCGTCCGCGGCGATCCGGACCTCGGCCTGCGGGCTGGGCCGACCCGCCGCCCTCAAGAGGTGGGGCCGGTCGCCGAGCCCCGCCCGGTGCCCCTCCTCGTCGAGGAAGACCGCGTTGCCCGACAACTCGGTCATGCCGTAGCCCTGGGCGAAGCCGACGTCCAGGATCTCGGTGCCCCGCCGCAGCAGGTCAGGGGCCATGGACGCCGCGCCGTACGCCACCTGGCGCACGGAGGCGAAAGCCTCAGGGGTGAGGCTCGGATCATCCAGCAGCATCACCAGCATCGTGGGCGCCAGGGAGAGTGAGGTGACGCCGTAGCGGGCCACGAGGCGGGGGAGGGTGGCGGCGTCGAAGCCGGCCATGAGGACCACGGGGCGGCCCGCGGCATGCAGGCAGGCCACGTTGTAGGCGGCGATGTGGCAGAGCGGGAAGCAGAACAGGTAGACGTCGTCGTCGGCCACCGGCCGAGCCGCGTTCGCTCCCCGGACAGCGGCGAGCAGGCTGGAGTGGGTCAGGACGGCGCCCTTCGCGGTCCCGGTGGTGCCGCTGGTGAAGAGGATCCAGGCCGGATCGTCCTCGACGAGGGCCCCCGACCGTGGCCCGGGGTGGGCCGCGGCCACCTCGGCCTCCCAGGCCGCCCAGGGCACAGCCCCGGCGAGGTCATCGGCGATGACGAGCGTGGCCCCCGCCCGCTCGACCTGGGCGGCGATCTCGGCGGGCGCAAGGCGGTGGTTCAGGGGCACGGCGATGCGCCCCGCGGCCGGGATGCCGTAGAGGGCCGCGACGTAGGCCAGCCGGTTGCGGCCGACCAGGGCCACTCGGTCGCCCGGTGCCGTCGAGGCCCTCACCGCGGCCGCAACCCGCGAAAGCTCCGAGGCCAGACGCCCGAAGGTCCAGGACTCGTCCTCGAAGGTCAGGGCCCTGGCGTCCGGGTCCGCCTCCAGGACGAGGTCGGGCAGGAGCACGGGCTCAGCCGCCGGAGTAGTCGGGGTTCTCCCAGACGATGAGGCTGGCGTGGTCCTCGCCGTGCTCGTGGGGCAGGTAGTCGTGGATCACGCCCCGGACCTCGAAGCCGTTGTGGAGCTGCATGGACAAGGTCGGGTCGGTCAGCTCGCCCGCCACCACCTTGGCGACGTAGGTCTCGATGTCCATGGCCCCGGCGTGCTCGGGGTAGCCGGGCAGGTCACCTCCGGCGATGATCCCGCGCTTGTCGTGGCGCTGGACGAGGTCCTTGCGCAGGTCGTAGAGCTTCCGGCCGATCCCGCGGCCGCGATGGTCGGCCGAGACCACGATGTCGACGCCGTAGTACCAATGGGCCTCCGGATCGTGGTTGTCGCACTGGTGGGGCCCGCACAGCGACGTGATCGTGTGCTGGACCTGGGTCGCGAAGTCGAAGTCGACGAAGATCCCCGCCCCCTGGCCGACGGGCTCGTCACCGTCGAGGGCCACGAAGAAGCCCTCCGGGAAGATCTCGGCGAAGACGCGGATGTCCTCCTCACTCAGGAGGCCGGCGGGATCCGCGGAAGGGAACGCCGAGATCTCCAGGCGGTGACAGGCCGGCGCCAAGTCCGCCGTGAGGTTCACGTACCGGATCGCGGTGTCGCGGCCTCTTCGCTGTCGCTCATCGGCTTGCGGGCCTACTCGGCCCGCCGATCGGCTCCGCCGCTCATTCACGGCCGACGGTGAAGTGCTCGTACGAGTTCTCGACGGGCAGGCCCCACACCGCCCACAGCTCACGGGACCTCGGGCGCATGACGGCGGCCCCGCAGGACATGACCTCGTACGGCGGCTCGGGCCGCTCGCAGATGGCCTCCTCGTCCCGGGTCAGGGCCATGAGGGTCGTCTCGTCGATGGGACGCTTGCCCAACAGCTCGACGGCTCGGGCGTAGCGGTTCTCCGTGGAGGCGATGCGCGCCGGGGCGCGCGGGCCTTGGACGGCCTGGGTGATCTCGCCCACGCAGTGGTTCGTGTGGACCACCGGCTCATCGTGCAGCTCGATGACGTGAGTGGCCGTCGGCATGGCTTCGACGTCGTAGCCCCGACCTTCGGCGTCGAGGAGCAGGAAGTTGTGGCCACCGGCCAGGTCGGCCCCGGTGATGCAGGCCAGGGCGTCGTCGATGGACGTCTGGGCCAGCGCCTTCCGGACCACGAAGGGCCAGGTCACGCCGACCTTGCCGTCGGCCGCGGTGAGGTTGTTGATGCCGACACAGAGGCCGACCTCGTTCATCCCGATCTGACCCAGGCAACCCACGGTGGTGAACACCAGCGCCTCGGGCCGCCCGGTCACCCGGGTGCGGAGCATCACGATGTAGGGCGTCGCCGTGTCGTGCATGTCCCAGGTCTGGGCGAACCACGGCTCGCCGCCCCCGGCGTCCGGAGGGACCAGCGCGGCCGTGCAGTTGTCTTCCGGCGCCGGGTCCGCACCCGACGCCCGCACCGTGTCGATGAAGTCGGTGAAGCCGCCGACGATGACGGCTTCGGCGGGGGACAGGCCGGCCCCTTCGGCCATGGCCAGCATCTCGGCGTAGAGCTCGGGGGCGTAGGCCTCGTGGGCCGGCAGGCAGGACTCGGCCAGGGCGATGACCTCGTCGTGGGTCACCGCGTGGCCGGCCCACACCCCGTCCGAGGACAGGTGCACCCGCTCGTCGGTGTACTCCCGAATCTCGGCCGCGTAGGCCGCCCCATGCACCCGACCCACTTCCTCCGGTGAGCCGACGAGGTCCAAGACCCGGATCGGCTGATCAGCCATGGGCTCGTTCCTTGGCCGCCACCCGCACGGCCTCGGCCACCACGGTCATCGCCTCGTCGATCTCCTCGTCGCTGATCGTCAGCGGCGGCAGGAAGCGCACGCAGTTCGAGTAGAGGCCGGCCCGGATGGTGATCACGCCCCGCTCCAGCGTGGCCAAGGTCACCGCCACGGTGGCGTCGGGGTCGGGGGCCTTGGACTCGGCGTCGGTCACCAGCTCCATGACCAGCATCGCCCCCAGTCCCCGCACATCGCCGACGAGGTCGGGGTGCTCGGCCTGGATCGCGTCGAGGTGACCACGGATCCGATCGCCCACGGCCACCGCCCGAGCCAGGAAGGCGGGCTCGCGGATGGTGTCGATGGCCTCGATGGCGGCGACACACGCCAGCGGATTGCCGGAGTAGGTCCCCCCGAGGCCGCCCGGGTGGGGGGCGTCCATGAGCTCGGCCCGACCGGTGACGGCGGCCAGGGGCATCCCCGCGGCGAGGGACTTGGCCGTGGTGACCATGTCGGGGACGACGCCGGCGTGCTCGATGGCGAAGAGCGTGCCGGTCCGACCGAAGCCGGCCTGGATCTCGTCGGCGATCAGGACCATGCCGTGCTGGTCGCACAGCTCCCGCAGCCGCTGCAGGAACGGAGCCGGGGCGGGGACGAACCCTCCCTCGCCCAGAACCGGCTCGATGACGACGGCGGCCACGTGCGACGGGTCGACCTGGGCCACCATCGCCCGGTCCAGCTGGCTGACGGCGTGGGCCACCCACTCGTCCTCGGTGAACGGGCTGGGGCGGCGATAGAGGTCGGGGAACGGCAGCCGGTAGATCTCCGGGGCGAAGGGGGCGAAGCCCTTCTTGAACAGCCCGAACTTGCTGGTCATGGCCAGGGTCAGGTTCGACCGACCGTGGTACGCCCCCTCGAACACGACCACGCCCTGGCGGCCCGTCGCGTAGCGGGCGATGCCGACCGCGGCCTCGACCGCCTCGGCCCCCGTGTTGCAGAGCAGGGTGCGCTTGTCGAAGTCCCCGGGGGTGATCTCGTTGAGCCGTTCGGCGACGTCGAGGTAGGACTCCGTGGAGGCCACGATGTTGCAGATGTGGATGAGGTCTGCGGCCTGGTCCTGAACGGCTTTGACGACGTCGGGCGGCGTGTGACCCACGGCGAGGACGCCGATCCCCCCCGCCAGGTCGATGAGGTGGTTGCCGTCGAGGTCGACGACCACCGATCCGCGGGCGGAGGCGATGCCGAGCGGGGTCAGCTTGGCCGCCCCGCTGGGCACGGCGGCTTCCCGACGGGCCACCAGTTTGAGGCTCTTGGGCCCCGGGACCTCGGTGACCAGCTGGATCGATTCGCTCATCGTGTACCCCTCCTGTGAAGGGGTCAGGCTAGCCAGGGCCGCCGCCGGGCACGGAGGGACGGGCTCCGCAGGCCTCACCGGCGCCGGACGGCCGCCGACAGGAGGTCCGACCGCCTGTCCTGGCGGGCCAGGGAGGATCCAGGTCGTGGCTCAGGGAGCGCAGGGGGTGTTGGACCGGGCCCCGGCGGCTGACGTCCCGCTCGAACCAGCCCCGGATCCGACCGGGCCCGGGCGCCGCCGGACCGGCTGGGCGCCCCGCCGGCCGCTGCTCGCCGGCCTCCTGCCGTCGCTGGCCCTGGCCCTGATGGTCTTGCGGGAAGGGGCATGGCGCAGTGCCGACGGCCGCCTGCACTGGACGCTGTTCGACGACGTCATGATCTCGATGTCCTACGCCCGCACGCTCGCCGAAACCGGCGAGCTGGTGTGGTTCGCCGGAGCGCCCCGGACCGAAGGGATGACGAACCTGGGTTGGACCCTCGTCATGGCCCTCCTGCACCGGCTGGGGCTGTCGGGGGACGCCGTGGTCCTCACGGTGGTGGGCCTCGGTCTCGTGGTCGTCTGGGCCACGGCCCTGCAGGCCCGCACGACCGTCGGCCTGCTCACGGGGGCGAGCGACCCGATGACCCGCTTCCTGTCCGTTCTGGCCGTGGCCACCTGCTTCCCGCTGCTGTGGTGGGCCCTGCGGGGCATGGAGGTCGGGCTCCTCGTCCTGTTGTCCCTGGTCGCCGTCAACGCCACGCTGCGCCTCGCCCGCGACGAAGGCAGCAGCCGGCGCGACGTCCTGGCGCTCGGTGCAGCGGTCTTCCTGGGCATCGTCATCCGATCCGACTTCGTGGTCGTCGCCGGCGGGCTGGTGGCCTGGCTGGGGCTGCGCCGCCCGAGCCGGCGACCCCTCCGCCTGGCCGCCGGCATCGGGGCGGTGACCGTCCTCACGACCGCGGCGACGGTGGCCTTCCGTCTCGTCTACTACGGCGACCCGGTCCCCAACACGTACTTCCTGAAGCTCGCCGGCTTCGCCCTCGGGGCCCGGCTGGACCGGGGTCTCGTGGTCACCGCGGTCACCGTCGCCGGCTACCTGGCCGCCCCACTGGTCGTCATCGCCTTGGGTCGGCGCCGGCTCGGGCCCGTCGGCCAGGACGGCGCCCGCCTGCTGGGGCTGCTGGCCGGGCTCAGCGCCCTGTACGGCGTGTCCGCAGGCGGGGACGCGTGGGAGTACTTCCTGATCCCGAACCGGTACCTCACGCCGAGCCTCGTCCTCCTGCTGGTCCTCGCCGTGGCCGTGCTCCGAGCGGGTCCGTCGACCACCACGATCACGGTCGGCGAGCGGCGGGGCCTCGGCTGGGTCGTGGTGCTGGCCGCCTGCGGCCCGGCCGTGGTCTACCTGACCGTGCTCGAGGCGCCGCGCCCGGACCTGTCGCTGGTCGCGCTGGCCCCTGGCGGGACCTGGCTGGGCGTGGCTCTGCCCGTGCTGATCGTGGGCCTCGTGGTCGGGCTCTGGCTGTGGCGGTCGGAGGTCGGCCGCGATCGCGTCGGGGTCGTCATGGTCGCCGTCCTGACGTTGGCCGGGGCCGTGGCCGCCCCCAGCCTCGCCTTCGGGGGGATCGACCGAGCCGCCGACTACAGCGTCCTGGGCGAGCAGATCGCGGCGATCACCGAGCCCGAGGCCCGGGTGGCGGTCGTGGCCGCCGGTGCCACCCAGTACGTCTCGCGCCGCCCCGCCGTCGACCTCCTCGGCAAGAGCGACGAACGGATCGCCAAGGCTCCGCCGGCGACCGACGCCCTCGTCCTGCCCGGCCACAACAAGTACGACTTCGCCTACTCGATCGGCGAGCTCCAGCCTGACGTCGTCGCCCAGCCCTGGCGGGAGCTGGCGCCCGCCGACCTCCTCGGCTGGGGCTACCTGCCCTACCGCCTGGCCCGCGGGACGCTCGGCGAGGCCGCCTACGCGGCGTGTGGCACGGACCGGGTCCTGTGGATCCGCTCGGACTCGTCGGCCATTCGTTGGGACCGGTTGGCGCCCGTCGATCCCGGCAGCTGCAGCTGAGCGGCCTTCGCCCGCCAGGTCGCGAGCGCGTTGGCGAGCAGCCCGAGCCCCTCCTGGTCGGGCAGGCGGTCGATGCGCCGGTCGATACGAGCGACCATGGCGTGGCCCTCGGGGTTGTCGAAGAGGTACTGCACCACGAAGGCCACTTCGGCATCAGGCAGGACCCCGGCGCCGACCGGCGTCCAGGCCCTGCGCAGGGCGAAGCGGGTCAGGGCCCGAGCAGTCCGGGACCGCTCGAGGCGAAGGTTGGCCTCGGAGGCGTAGAAGTCGATGTGGCGCCCCTCCTGCTTCATGATCCGCGACAGGAGCTCGGTCAGCACCGGGTGCCCGGCCCTGGCCGAAATTCGGGCGTAGGCGGCTTGGGTCGTCCATTCGTTCACCGCCCCCCACGTCATGTGCACCGCCGGCAGGTCCTTCAAGGCCAGGGACGCGAGGGACCAGATGGCCGGGCCGAGACGGTTCCGGAGCCCGAGGCGCCGGCGCAGGGGGTTGATCCGGTCGTCACCGGCGGCCTCACCGTGGGCCCGGAGGACGGTGGCGATCGCCTCGCCGTGCCAGAACTCCTCCCAGGCCCAGAAGGTGAGGAAGGCGGTCATCCGGCTCTCGTCGTGGGCCCGGGTCGACAGCAGGTCCCGGAGGTAGCACGCCGTGTGATACTCCACGTCGTGCGCGTAGCGCAGGCAGCGCAGTTCCTCCTCGGCCAGCCGCTCGGTGGCGAACCCGTCCATGTCGAGGTCGTCCCAACGCAGCCGATCCGTCATGAGCTTGTATCGGTCCATGTCGAAGCGCACGTTCAACGTTACGTACCCACTGAGCCGGGCGGATGACCTCCGACGACCCACGGTCCACGGCCTGAACCCGTGGACCCGTACGGCGCGCTCATCGACGAGGCCTTCGTCCCCGTCGTCGGGGACCCGACCGGACCGCTGACCGGGATCAGCTTCGTAGCCAAGGACCTCTTCGCCGTCCGCGGTCGGGTCACCGGCGCAGGGCAGCCCACCTGGGCGGCCACGCATACACCAGCCGACGCCGATGCGACCGCTGTCGAGCGGCTCCTGGCCGCAGGGGCCACCCTGGTCGGACGGGCCCACACGTCGGAAATGGCCTACAGCCTCTCGGGCCGGGACAACCCCTACGGGATGCCCCTGAACCCCACCGCTCCCGATCACGATCCCGGCGGGTCGTCCAGCGGTAGTGCCGCGGCAGTGGCGGGCGGGCTGGCCGACCTCGGCCTCGGCAGTGACACGCTGGGCTCGATCCGCGTCCCGGCGTCGTACTGCGGCCTCTACGGGTGGCGCCCCACCCACGGCCTCGTCCCCCTCGACGGGGTCCACCCCTTGGCCGCCAGCCTCGACACGGTCGGCCTGTTGGCCCGGGACCCCCGGCTGCTCCGGACCGCGGCGGGGGCGTTGACCGCCGCCCCGCCCACGGCGCCGGCGGCCGGCCGGGTCCTCGTGGCCACCGAGGCCTTCGCCCTGCTGGACCCGAGGCTCACCGAGGTCCTGCTCGAGGTGGTCGACACCTTCGGCCCGACCGACGCCGTCGACCTCACCCCCGACGGCCACTCGCTGACCGACCTGACCATGGTCGTACGGGATGTCCAGGGCCCGGAGTTCGCGGCGGCCCACCGGGCGTGGATCGAGGAGGCGCGCCCACAGTTCGGCCCCGGCGTGGGCGAGCGCATCACCCACGCCCTCCAGGTCTCGCCGGCGGCCCAAGCCCAGGCCCTGGCGATCCGGGACGACCTCCGCCGCCACCTCGCCGCCGTCCTGTCGTCGGGCGACGTCGTCCTGGCCCCGGCGGCCGGTCGACCGCCCCGCCGCGCCGCCGACGACCGCGAGGTCGCCGACGCCCGACGAGTCGCGGCCTCCTTGTCCGTGGTGGCGTCCCTGGCCGGCCTGCCAACGGTGACCGTGCCCGCCGTGGCCGTCGACGGCGTGCCCGTCGGCCTCAGCCTGATCGGTGCCCCCGACGAGGACGGGCCGCTCCTCAGGCTTGCCGCAGAGCGTCCACCAGCGCCGTCAGCCAGCGATCCAGGTTCGCCTTGAGCGCCACGGGCGTGATCCCGAGGCGCACGACCACCAGGTCGAGGTCCGGTACCACGAGGGTCCGTTGCCCCTGGTAACCCTGGGCGGCGAAGCTCCCCGGGACCGGAGGGAACCGCCACCAGTGGGCACCGTAGGGCTGCTCTTCGGGCCCTGAGGAGACCGTCGACTCGGTCATGGCGTAGGTCACCCAGCCAGCCGGCAACACCCGTCGCCCGCCGGCCGATCCGCCGCGCAGGTACAGCTCCCCGAAGCGGGCGAAGTCACGGGCGGTGGCGTAGACGTAGGACGAGCCCACGAAGGTCCCGGCGGGGTCGAACTTGGCCACGGCCGAGGTCATGCCCAGGGGCCCGAAGAGGCGGTCCGCCAGCAGCGCCTCCACACCGCGGCGCCCGCCATAGAGATCACCGACGATGCGGGACAGGATGTTGGTGGTGCCGCTCGAGTAGTTGAAGACCGTTCCCGGCTCGTGGGCGAGTGGGTACGCGGCGGCGAACGCGGCCATGTCCTCCTGGCCGGCACCGAACAGCATCGTCATCACGTCGGAGACCCGCTCGTCGACATAGTCCTCGCAGAACGCCAGGCCCGAGCACATGTGCAGGAGCTGGTCGACGGTGATGGCGTGTCGCGGGTCGTCCGCCGCCGCCCACTCGGGCACGGGGGCGGGGGCGTGGATGTCGAGCAGCCCGTCGGTCACGGCAAAGCCGACGAGGGCCTGCGTGATGCTCTTGGCCATCGACCAGGAGATCAGCGTCGTGTCGGCGTCCACATCGTGCCCGTAGCGCTCGGCCACGACCTCACCCTCCTGGACGGCGAGCACGGCCAGCGTGGTGGCCAGCGCCGGCGACGGCTGGTCGACGAAGGCCTCGTCGAGGACCGTCTCGACGGCGGCGCCGGTCACGCGACGTCGGCCCGGGTGCCGAGGCCGGCCCGCTGGTTGCGCTTGGCCCAGTAGCGGCGGGCCCAGACGGGACGGACATCGGGAACGGGATCGAAGGACACCGCCCGGGTCCAGCGGTCGAGCAGGTCGTCGGCGGTGGCGAAGGCCTCGGTCCCGGTCGGGGGGTCATCCAGCCAGGACAGCTCCGTGCGGTCCCGCTCGGCGGTGAAGCGGGGATAGAGCTCGTCGGGGTTGGTGACGGCCCGTCGGTGGAGGTGCTCGTGACGCCACCAGAGGCTGCCGTCGTCGGTGTCGGCGGGGAACGGGCCCAGATCGAGGGGATCGGCCACCGTCACCGGCTTGAACAGGCTGGTGCAGGGGGCGGCCGTACCGGTGACCCAGTGGCGGTCGCCGTCGCGGAGGTCGGCCACCCAACTGGCCGTCGACTGGGAGTTGGCCACCATGCCTCCCCCGTGCATGCAAGGGGCGGCCATCCCGCCGTTCAGCCAGGAGTACCGCGGGCCGGACCGGCCGGGCCCGTGGTCCCGCAGCAGGGTCATCAGCGCTTCGGGGCCCACGACGTGCTCGGCCCGTTCCTGGGTGATGGCCCGCCGGTGGCGACAGCTCGACACCCGGGTCCGGAGCGTGTCGCTGTACTCGTCGGCGAACCCGGGGATGGTGAGCCCGTTGGAGACGCTGCGGGCGCCGTGCAGCACCGCCTCGCTGGCCCACCGGGCCCCCGCGGTCTCGAGGACCACGGCCTGACTGCGATCGGCCACCAGGAAGCTGTTGTGGTACGTGAAGCTCCGATCTTCGTGCCCGCACCCGCCGCCCTGGCCGTGGCGCTCGAGCAGGTCGACGATGACCGACACCGCCTCGGGGGCGCTGGAGGCCCGTTCGAGGGCGAGGCGGAGCAGGTCCATGCCGAGGAGGCCGGTGTCGGACTCGGGCTCGTTGGTGAAGACGGCCTCGTTGCCGATGACGACGCCGTGCTCGTTGGCCCCCATCTCCGCCCCCCACATCCAGAAGGGTCGGCTGAGCAGGACCGCGTGCGTCCGGGCCACCTGGGGCACGTCGATCCCCGTGCAACGCAGCGAGGTCCCCGCCTCGTGGTCGGCCGCCGGGTGCCATTCCAGGCCCTGGCCCTCGTTGGCGTCGCGGTCGCTGTTCTTGGCGAACAGCACACCGTCGTCGCCGACCACGACCACGGTGTCGCACATGTCCGGCAAGGTAGTGGCCACCAGCCGCCGGGTAGGTTCCGAGCCGTGGTGCACCCGCCGTTCGCGCTGGACCCTCCGGCGACGGGGCGCATGCTCCTGCGGGCCCTCGGACGGCGGTGCCCGCTCTGTGGGTCCGGACAGGTGTTCACCTGGTGGCTGGTCATGAAGGACGACTGTCCCCGTTGCGACCTGCACTTCGAGCGCATCGAGGGCCACTGGATCGGCGCCATCGCCATGAACACGATCCTGGCTCTGCTGGTCCTGCTCGGCGTGATCGTGGGCGGCTTCGCCGCCAGCTACCCGGACTCGCCGCCCGCCGCCCTCCTGTGGGTCTGCCTGGCGGTCGGCGCGCTGACCCCGCTGTTCTTCCAGCCCATCTCTCGCACCCTCTGGACGGCCATCGACCTGGCCATGCGTCCCATCGGCGTCGACGAGCTCAGCTGATCGACGTTCATGTCGGGCAATGGGGGGACGGGGGGACGTCGAGCGCGGGATTGCGGTCGAAGAAGCCCACCGGTACGAGCCAGAAGCCCGTCCGTTCGACGGGCATGACCGGCCAGTCCTCGGGCCGGACGACGTGGGTCAGGCCGAAGCTGTGCCACAGGACGACGTCGGTGTCCACCAGGGGACGGTCCGCCGCGGTCCAGGCCGGGAGGCCGTCGCCGCCCGTGTGCTGGTTGGGGTAGGGCCCCGCGGCTCGTGTCTCGGCCGGGTCGTAGGGCGTGACCCAGAGGTTGTGGGTGGCGAACCGAGCCCGGTCGCGTACGACCGAGCCCGGGCCGGCGACCAACGTCGGGGTCGACGCCGGGAGCAGCTTGTAGCCGACCGGCTGGCCGAGGCGGTTGAGCGAGCCGGGGTTGACCACCTTCCAGACCCGGCTGCGCGCGGGGTCCACGTCCCGTTGGGCCTGAGCCTCGGAGGCCAGCAGCGTGGACCGGACCTCCATGCCGTTGGCCCACGGGTCGTCGTCGCCACCGCCCGCCGCCACCACGTCCACCTCGTAGACCGAGTTCGACCCACCGTCGACATCGAGGTCGAGGCGAACGCAGAACAGGTGCTGGTGGTGGGCGGCGGCGACACCGGGTGCGACCACGACCATGCCGGTCGGTGGCTCGCCCTCGAAGGCGCAGGGCTGGATGATGCCGGTCAGGCGGACCTCCAGCTCGATCGATCCGTCGAGGTAGAACCGCCAGTAGAAGGCGTACTCGTAGTTGCCGACGGTGAAGATGGCGGAGACCACGAACCGGCGGGAGCGGCGGACCTCGACGTTGCCGGTGTTCAGGTCCTGGTGCTTCCAGGCGATCCCGTCGTCCTCCTCGTGGACGCAGATGGCCTGCTCCACCACGAACGGGTTGCCCTGCTCATCGGCCATCACCGCGTCCAGGTAGGTGATCTCGCCGAGGCAGTCACAGCCCAGCCTCAGGGAGTTCACGAACCGCCCGAGGCCCCACTCGCCGGCGTCGAAGGCGTTCTTCCAGCGGTGCGCCGGCTCCGGTGAGCCGTACGGCACCACCATCTCGGAGAGGGCCGCCCGGGCCAGCACCGGGCGCCGTCGGTCGCCGTCCTGGTAGCCCACGTCGTACAGGACGAGGCCCTCGACGGGGTCCAGTCCCACCCGGAGGTCCCAGCGCTGCCAGGCCAGGTGGTTGCCGTCGACGGTGAAGCTGACCCCCTCCGGCTGGTGGATCTCCAGCGGCTTGAGGTCGTCCCGCAGGGGACCGACGTGTTCGGCGTCGTAGCGGCCCGGATCGGTGGGCAGGGCGACCACGCCGTGGTCCTCGACGGCCAGCACCTCGGCGGTGACCATGTCCACCACGGCCACGACGCCCTCGAGCGGGCGGGCGTAGCCGTTGTCCGCAGGATCCTCCCGGTGGTACGCCAGGCAGCGGGTGATCCGGGTGTTGCGCTCGGCGAAGTCCTCGTAGGCCCCCGCCGGCCACGGGTCGATCTGCACGGCGGCGAAGTCGGTGATGCCGCGCCGGGCCACCGCCGCCCGCCAGCGCTCATCGGCTCGCACGGCCTCCATGGCGTTGAAGGCCTCGCGGAACAGGAGGGGCGGTCGCACGTCGGCGACCGGGGTCCACTCGCACACCCTGCCGTCCGCGGTGGTCACCAAGGCCTCGATCACCCCATGGCCACCGTCGACCAGGACCACCTTGGCCACTCGAGCCGGCGGTCCCTGCCGGTGGGACCGCAGAGACTCCTTGGAGGGCTCGGCGAGGGTGATGGACGAGAACAGCAGTTCCGTGTCGGGGACGTGATCCCGCACGGCGGCGCCCACCCGGCCGATCTCCTCCGCGGTCAGCGGATCCAGGGGATGGCTCATGCCCTCAGCTTCCCACGCCCGGGGCGCCCGTCCTGGCGTGATGTCCGCGCGGGCCCGGTCGGCTTCGCCGTCAGCCTGAACGGGCGAGGAACGACCCCAACGCCCGCCGGAACAGATCGGGATCCAGCGCCCCCGCGGTCTCGCGGGCGGAGTGCATGGCCAGTTGGGGGACGCCGACGTCCACCGTGGACACACCCAGGCGAGCGGCGGTCACCGGGCCGATCGTCGACCCACAGGGCAGGTCACTGCGGCTGACGAAGCGTTGGACCGGCACGCCGGCTCGCTCGGCGGCCTCCAGGAACGGCACGGCGCTGTCGGCATCACTGGCGTAGCGCTGCGAGGCGTTGACCTTCACGACCGGCCCGCCGTTGAGGTCCACGGCGTGTCCGGGGTCATGCCGGTCGGCGTAGTTGGGATGGGTGGCATGGGCCATGTCGGCGGAGACGCACGCCGATCGGGACAGGGCCCGAGCCAGGCCATCCGGATCCCCGCCCCGGGACCGATGGGCCCGCTCGATCACCCCGGGGAGGAGCTCGCCAGCGGCCCCGGTCCGCGAGACCGAGCCCACCTCTTCGTGGTCGAAGAGGCAGACCACGCCGACGGCGTCGGGGTCCTCCGGCGTTTCGGCCAGGGCCTCGACGGCGACGAAGCTGCTGACCAGGTTGTCCAGGCGGCCACCGACCAGGAGCTCATCGCCCGGGCCGGTCAGGGCGGCGGGCTGGACGTCGTGGAGCATGAGGTCCCACGCCATCAGGTCGTCCACCGAACAGGCTGCGGCCGCGGCCACCGCCTCGAGCACGCCGGCCTCACCGTCGGGAGCCCACAGCGGCAGCAGGTGCTGCTGGGGGTTGAGGACCAGACCGGCCTGGTTGACCTCCCGGTCGAGGTGGATCGCCAGCTGGGGGATGCGGGCGATCGCGCCGTCGAGGTGGACCAGCACCACCTCGGCTCCATCGCCCCGCCGGACTGAGACCCGGCCGGCGAGGCCGAGGTCGCGGTCGAGCCAGCTGTTGAGCAGGGCACCGCCGTACACCTCGACGGCCAGGCGCTGCCAGCCCGCGGACGACGACTGCGGTCGCGGCTTGAGGCGGAGGTTCGGGCTGTCGGTGTGAGCCCCGACGATGCGCAGGGAAGCTTCCGGCGGTAGAGCAGAGGGCCACACGGCGGCCACGAGGGCGCCTCCCCGCCGCACGAACCATCGAGCCGCATCGCCGGCTGTCCAGGCCGCCTGCTCGTCCCGCTCGACGAAGCCGGCCGCTCCGAGCAGCACGGCGGCCCGGTCCACGGCGTGGTACGGCGTCGGCGACGCGTCGAGATGCCCCAACAGGCGCCGGGCGGTGGCCCTCGGGTCCAGGCCCTCAGCCATGGGTCTCCTCCCCGGTCCGTTCGGTGCCCGCCTCGAGCTGGGCGCACGGGCGAAGGTCCTCCCACTCGGCGTGGGCCTGCTCGGCCGCGTGACCCGTCAATGCCTCGGGCACGCCCGCCCGCAGGTGGACCGGGACCCACTCGGCGGCGTCCAGCCGGCGGCCCGTCAACGTGAGCCGGAGCACGCCGGATTCCGCGGACGGCCCGACGGCGCTGCCGAACAGGAAGTTGCCGAGGCCGTAGTGGACATAGGCCCCGTCCCGCAGGCCCCCCGCAAGCGAGACATGGGCGTGGCTGCCGACCACGACGTCAGCACCGGCGGCGATCAGCGCGTCAGCCATCTCGGGCTGGTCGTCGATGGGGCAGGTCACCCGCTCCCGCCCCCAGTGGAGGTAGACGATGAGGGTGTCGGCGAGCGCCCGCTCGGCCCGCACCGCCTCGAGCAGACGAGTGGGGTCTTCGGCCACGGCGATGCCCGGACGGTCGTCGGCGACCGTCCAGTCGTCGATCAGGTCCCCATCGGTCACCCGAGAGGCCCCGAGGATCGAGATGCGCTGGCCTCGCAGGGTCACGCGAAAGGCCGAATAGGCCTCAGCGGTGTCGTGGCCGGCCCCGACGAGCGGCAGGCCGATGGCGGGATCCTCGGCCGCATCGAGGGTGTCGACCAAACCCTCCTGGCCGAAGTCCAGCCCGTGGTTGTTGGCCAGGGTGACCACGTCCACGCCCGCCGCACGCAGGGCGGTGAGCGCCGAGGCCGGGGCCCGGAAGTTGAACTCCTTGGGCTCCGCCGTGCCCCGCTCGGTGATCGCCGTCTCGAGGTTGACCATCGTGACGTCGGCCCGCAGGGCGTCGGTCACCCCTGCGAACAGGGCGGTGGGGTCGTCGGCCAGAAGGGTGCGCGCCGTGCCTTCGAAGTTGACGTCGCCGCCGAAGGCGAAGGTGATCGGCTTGCCGGACCCCAGACCCCGGCCACTGGCGGGCGCCGCACCGGCCCGCGGCAGGCCCGGCCCGCTCCGGGCCTCGACTCGCTGAGGGACGGCAGTGGCCAACGCCTGGCCGTCGACCCGGACTGCGTCCCGGTCACAGGCGCCCAAGAGGAGGAGGAGCACCACCGTCCCCAGGAACGCCCCCCTCATGGGGTGGCGGCGTCCTCACCCAAAGGTTGGACCAGGCCGCGGCGCACGAGGCGGTGCAGGACGTCGAACACCGTGAAGGCGCTGAGTCCCGACACGGCGATGACCTCCGCGACCGTGCCCTCCGTGGGCATGGCCGAGACGACCTGCCATTCGACCGCGGAAAGCGACTCCGACACCGAGTCCTGGGGCAGGGTGGGGGAGCGGCGGATCCGCGTCCCCGTGGACGGCAGGGTGGTGTTGATCGAGCGCCAGGTGGCCAAGCGCTGCTCGGCGTCGGCCAGCACCTGGTCGACCGGGAAGCAGAACCGGGGCCCCAGTTGATGGACCTGGTCGGCCAGGAACTCATAGCGCTCGGTGCCCGGCGCCAACAGCTCGGCCACGGTCGCCACCACGTGTTCCCGGAGGACCGTGCGCAAGCGGTCGCTGTCCACCCGTTCGTCCTCGTCCAGCGCGGCGGCGACCTCGTCCCCGGTCAGGCCGGCGTCGGCCCACGCCGCCTCCGGGGCGGCCCCCGAGCCGACCACGATCTGGTGGATCGACGCGCCCGACGCGCTGGTGGCCAGATAGACCCGGCCGTCGGCCAGGGCGACGATGTGCGGCTCGGCACCGTGGAGACGGAGCAGTCCCGTGCGCCGCTCGTCAGCCAGGGACTGGAGGACGGCACCGACGCTCAGCGAGTCCGACGATCCCTCGGTCGGCATCGTCGCCTCGGCCATCGGGTCAACGCTACAACGACCCTCGGATGCTGTCGGTGACGCTCCTTCTCGCCGCTCAAGAAGCGCACCAGGGGGCCGATGGGGAGAGCGCCCGTTGCGTCTCGGGCGCCGCTGATCGAGCAAGGGCGACACCATGCAGAGAAACGCCAACGTCGGGTCCAAGTTGCTGGCCCTCATCGCCGTGCCCGCTGTGGTCCTGGTGGCCGTGGCCAGTCTGGGCGCCAGCCAGCGCCTGGACGACGCCGATCGGGCCCAGCAGACAGCAGACGGCGCCCGCCTGGCCGCGGCCAGCACCGGCGTCGTCCACGAGCTCCAGATGGAGCGCCTCCTGTCGATGCGCCTCGCCCAGGGCGACGACGAGGTCGCCGATCAGCTGGCCGAGCAGCGCCAGACCACCGACACCGCCATCGAGGCCTTCGCCGCCCCCCGGGCCGCCGTCGGTGAGGTGAACGTGGCCCGGCGCCTCGACGCCGCCGGGGGCCAGATGGAGACCATCGCCGCGATGCGCTCGTCGATCGACGACGGCAGCGCCGCCCCCGAGGTCGTCCTCGACGCCTACACGACCGCCGTCGACTCGCTCCTCGAGCTGGAAGGCGCCCTCGTCTCCCGCAGCGGCCTCCCCGAGCTGAGCTCGACCCTGACCGACAGCCTCACCCTGTCGCGGGCCAAGGAGGCCCGGGCGCTGCGCTCAGCCGAGATCGCCAGCATCGCGACCGTCGGTCGGTTCCGGTCCGGCGACTACCAGAGCCTGGCCGACCTGGAGGCCGAGGAGGAGCTCCAGCTCGCTCGCCTGAAGGAGTCCCAGGACAGCTCGATGACCACAGGCGTGCGCAACGCCATGGCCGACGAGTCCGTGCGCGACGCCGATGCCCTCATGGCCCAGGTGATGGACGAAGGGGTGATCGGCGGCTCGGGGGTCCCGGGCGTGGCCCCGGACGAGTGGCAGGCGGCGGCCGCCGGCTGGTTGACCACCGTGCGGGCGGCCGAGCGCAGCACGCTCGAGGCCACCATCGTCACCGCCGACGCCGCCGCCTTCGAGGCCGGCAAGTCCGCTCGCCTCTACCTGATCGGCACGGCCGCGGCCGTCATCCTCTCCATCCTCCTGGCCAGCCTCCTGGCCCGTCGCATCAACCGTCGCCTGCAGCGCCTGACCGTGGCGGCCAACCAGCTGGCCACCGTCGAACTGCCCCGCCTGGTCGAGGATCTGCGTTCCCCGGGCGAGCAGGGCGCCAAACCCGAGCCCCTCGTCCCCCTCGAGGTGGACTCCAGTGACGAGATCGGCCAGCTGGCCGAGGCGTTCAACGTCATCCAGCAGGTCACCACTGAGGTCGCCGAGGAGCAGGCCGCCCTGCTGCGCCGGGGGATCGCCGACATCTTCGTCAACCTGGCCCGCCGCAACCAGTCGCTGCTCGACCGCCAGATCGAGTTCATCGACAGCCTCGAGGCCCAGGAGCAGGATCCGGACCAGCTCGAGAACCTCTTCAAGCTCGACCACCTCGCCACCCGGATGCGGCGCAACGCCGAGAGCCTGCTGGTCCTGGCCGGGGCGGAGCCGCCCCGTCGTCGGGCCCGGCCCGTCGAGCTGGCGGACGTGGTCCGCGTGGCCATTGGTGAGGTCGAGGACTTCACCCGGATCCATCTGCGCTCGCTCGACGAGACGACGGTCGGCGGCAATGCCGCCGTGGACCTGGCCCACCTCCTCTCCGAGCTCATGGAGAACGCCACGCAGTTCTCACCGCCCGACAGCACCGTCGAGGTGGTCGGGGCCCGGACGCCGGATGGTGGCTACGGGTTGACCGTCGCTGACCGCGGCATCGGCATGAGCGACGACCAGCTGGCCGAAGCGAACGCCCTGCTCGAGTCGCCGCCTCCCGTCGGGCTGGCCCTCTCCCGCTCCCTCGGGTTCATCGTGGTCGGCCGTCTGGCCCGTCGCCTCCAGATCCGCGTCCGCCTCGCCGCGTCGCCCGCCGGCGGCATCACCGCTCTTCTGCACTTGCCCGCATCGGTCCTCGCGGGTCAGGCGGAGATCGACGGGCGGATGCCCCCGGCGGCCCCTCCAGCCGTCAGCGGCCCGACGGGACTCCCGCCCGCGCCGGCGGACGATCCCCGGCCGCTCCTGGAGGGCACGCCGTTCGCTTTGGCGGCGCCGGCAGGCGCGGTCCCGGACGCCCCGGCGTCCCTCTCCGACGCCCTGCCCGCCGGCGAGGACTTCGAGCGCGGCCTGGCCTCGCTGGTCGACCCCACGCCTGCGGCTCCCGCCACCGACTCCGAGCTCCACGAGGCGTTCTGGGGCCAGCAGGCCAATGCCCCGGTCGACGACACGTTCGCCGACCTGGCGGGGCCGGCCGACACCGCAGACGGCTTCCCGCCGCCCCCACCGGCCCCGGACGGCCCGGTTTCCGCCCCGACGGCGGAATCGACGTTCGCCACCCCGGCGACCCAGCCGACCTTCGCCCACCCTGCCGCTCCGGACTGGGAACCGGCCCCGGACTGGCTCGACGGCGAGCTGGCATCCATGGATGCTCCGGCCGCCGCCTCGGCCGCCCCGATGTCGACCCCGGCCTCGCCGGCCGCCCCGACGGCGTCGGTCCCCCTGGCCCGACGCCAGCCCCGAGCCACGCTCACCGGTGACGCCACCCCGCCGACGGCCTCGACCGCGAACGGCGCCCGCACGGCATCGACCCGCCGCTCACCCGAGGAGGTCCGGGCGATGCTCTCCCGCTACCGCCGAGGGATCCAAGACGGACGCCAAGCGCCCGGTACGGAGGATTGACCTATGACCAATCTCAGCAGTGCCGCCCAGAACATCAACTGGCTGATCGGCAACTTCGTCGGGCAGGTGCCCGGCGTCAAGGACGCCCTCGTGGTCTCGGCCGACGGCCTGCCCATGGCCGTCTCCGAAGGGTTGGACCGGGACGGTGCCGACCGGTTCGCGGCGGTGGCGTCCGGCCTGATCGGCCTGGCCTACGGCGCGGCCGGCCGCTTCGGCGGTGGTGCCGTCACCCAGATCATCATCGAGATGGAACGGGCCTTCCTCTTCGTCACCGGGATCAGCGACGGGTCCAGCCTGGCGGTCATGGCGACCGCCGAGTGCGATGTCGGCCTCGTGGGCTACGAGATGGCCGTCCTGGTGGACAAGGCCGGACTGGTCCTGACCCCCGAACTGCGCGCGGAACTGCAGGGCTCGCTTCCGCAGTGACCGAGCACGGTTGGGATCGGGGGCTCGCGGCCCGCGTTCGTCCGTACGCCATCACCGGCGGACGGACACCCAGCACGATCGACCTGCCCTATGAGACGATCATCCAGACGACCGCCACGGGCCAACGGGCCCTGGCCCGCCTCGTCCTCGAACGCCGACGGGTGGTCGACCTCTGTGCCCACCCCCAGTCCGTGGCCGAGATCTCCGCTCATCTCAAGCTCGCCCTCGGCGTGGCCATGGTGATCGTGGGGGACCTCAAATCCGAGGGGCTGGTGGCAACCAGCCGGCCCCGAACCAGTCGGGACGACCGACCCGACATCGAACTGCTGGAAAGGGTGCTCGATGGCCTCCGGCAACTCTGACATGACGACACTGCAGGCGCCGCCGGGGTCGGAGACGACCCTGACCGTCCCCCTGCCCGTGAAGATGATCGTGGCGGGAGGCTTCGCCGTCGGTAAGACGACGATGGTCGGCGCCATCTCCGAGATCGAACCCCTGACCACCGAGGCCGCCATCACCCAGATCAGTGCCGGGGTCGATGACATGACCGGGGCCGAGGACAAGCGGTCCACGACCGTGGCCATGGACTTCGGCCGCGTGGGCCTCGGGCCCGAGCTGGTGCTCTACCTGTTCGGCACGCCCGGCCAGGAGCGGTTCCGGTTCATGTGGGACGACCTCGTCCGAGGCGCCGTGGGCGCCGTGGTCCTGGTCGACACCACCAGGCTGGCCGACTGCTTCCCCGCCATCGACTACTTCGAGTCGCGCACCGTCCCCTTCGTGGTCGCCATCAACTGCTTCCACGGCCAGGTCGCCCACGCGGTCGACGAGGTCCGCGAAGCGCTCCAGGTCGAGACCGGGGTGCCCATGATCCTGATGGACGCCCGGGACCGCGAGTCGGTGCGGTCAACCCTGATCGAAGTCGTCCGTCACGCCATGGCCCGCGCCGGCGCCTGAGGGCGGGGGATCGGTAGTCTGCGGCGCTCGTGTCGCCGCTGACGGTCGTCGTCGTCCACCGCAACCGCCCCGAACGGGCCCGGACCACGCTGACGGCCCTACGGGCCCAGACGGTGCCCACCCGCCTCGTCGTCGTCGACGCGGGCTCGGAGCCGGCGGCCCGTGACGCGGTGGCCGCCGTGGTGGCTGAGCGGCCCGATGACGTGTTCCTGCCCCATGACGAGAACCTGGGCTTCGGCCCCGGGGCCAACGTCGGCCTCAACCACTGGCTGAAGTCGGGGACGGGGGAGTGGGTGGCGCTCTGTCCCCATGACGCCCTCCCGGCTCCGGACTGCATCGAGGGGCTGCTGGGCGCCGTCGCCCCCCGCCCCCGGGCCGGGTTGGCCGGCGCCGACGTCGGCGACGGCTTGAGCCCGGTGGTCGACCGCTACTTCGGCACCCTCTTCCGCCCGGGCGCGGTCACCGAGGGCTGGGAGCCCGTCGACTACCCGCACGGCACGCTCCTGTTCGCCCGCCGAGCCTGCCTCGAGGACGTCGGGCTGTTCGACGAGCGGTACTTCAGCTACTGCGAGGAAGCCGACCTCGGCCTCCGGGCCCGGGACCGGGGCTGGGAGATCGGCCTGGTTCGGGGCGCACGGGTCACGAATCCCGACCTGAGCACCTCGGTCGCCGTCGTCGACTACCTCCAGCTGCGCAACACCCTGCTCCTCACCCGGGAGCACTTCGGTCGCTACGCCCTGGTCATCCGGTTCACGACCGCGGTCCTGCAACTGGTGTCCCAGACCCTGCGCCCCGCCCGCCGCCCCCTGGTGTTCTCGAGTCGGGCCCGGGTCCTGGCCCTCCGGGACCACGTCCGTGGGCGCTATGGGCCGCCGCCGCCTGGCTTGTAGGTTGGCGCTCCCGTGGCCGTGGTCGACACCCCCACCCCTCACCGGAAAGCCGAGCCGGTCGTCATCGACCTCCGGACCCGACGACGGGTCGGGGTTCGCCTGCCGCGCCTCCCCGTGCGCCCGGGCCCCGCGCCGACGAGCCCACCTCCTGCGGGCGCGCTCACCTACCAGCCGGCCATCGACGGGCTGCGGGGCCTGGCCGTGGCCGGCGTGCTCCTCTTCCATGGCGGGTTCTCGTGGGCCAAGGGGGGCTACCTCGGGGTCTCCACCTTCTTCACCCTCTCGGGTTACCTGATCACGACCCTGTTGCTGGCCGAGTTCGGCCGTACCCGCCGCGTCTCGCTGCCGGGGTTCTGGAGCCGGCGGTTCCGGCGCCTGATGCCCGCCTCGCTGCTGACCCTGGCCGGCATCGTCGTCCTCTTCGGGCCCTTCGTGGCCACGGCGGACCAGTTGGCCGAGCTACCCGGCGACGTGATCGCGGCGCTGGCCTACGTGGCCAACTGGCGCTTCATCGTGGCCGACCAGTCCTACGCCGACCTGTTCACGGCCCCCTCCCCGGTCCAGCACTTCTGGTCGCTGGCCATCGAAGAGCAGTACTACCTGTTCTTCCCGCTCCTCATGGCCGGACTGCTGGCCTTCGGCCGGGGCTCGCGCCGCCTCGTGTTCATGGTCCTCGGGGCCCTGACCCTGGGCTCGACCCTGTTGATGATGAGCCTCTACACGCCGGGGACCGACCCCGCCCGGGTCTACTACGGCACCGACACGCGGGCCGCCGAGCTGCTCATCGGGGCCCTTCTCGCCGTGCTCCTGGCCGCCCGCCCGCACCTGCTGGCCCGCATCCCGCGGCGGGCGCTGACCGCGGCCGGGATCGCCGTGCTGGTGGTCACCGCGTACTGGTGGATGACGGTCGAGCAGATCTCCCCGTGGCTCTACCAGGGCGGCTTCACGTTCTACGCCCTGACCACCGCCGTGCTCCTCGCCGTCCTGCTGGTGCCGGGTCCGGTCCAGCGGGCGCTCGCCAGGGAACCGCTCCGCCAGCTCGGCCGCATCTCCTACGGCGTCTACCTCCTGCACTGGCCCATCTTCCTCTGGCTCACCCCGGAGCGGACCGGACTGTCCATCGTCCCCCTGTTCGGCCTGCGGCTGGCCGTGACCATCCCTGCGGCCGTCCTCTCGTTCCGCTTCGTCGAGCAGCCGGTGCGGACGCGGCAGATCTTGGTCGGGCCCCGGTACCGCCTGGTGGCACCCGCCGCTGTCCTCGTCATCGTCTTCGGCGTCGTCGCCCTCGACACCACCACCGACGAGCAGCAGGACGACAGCCTCGGTGCGATCCTGGACGCTTCCCCGCCGCCCCAGGACCCCGAGGAGCTGCTCGCGGCGGCGCCTGACGCCGCCGGCACCAGCACCGTGCCCACCGTCGACCGGGTCCTGCTCGTCGGCGACTCCGTGATGGGGCAGGCCTACGAGGTGTTCCGGGGTGTGTTCGACGACCAGGGGATCGCCACCGGCTACGCCGGTGGGCCGAGCACCGGGCCGCTCCAGCCGCAGGGCGAGTGGGCCCGCCAGATCGACGACTGGGTGACCCGTTTCGACCCCGACGTCGTGGTCATGGAGGCCTGCTGTGACTACACCCGGACCACCGATCAGGTCTACGTCGACCCGGAAGGCAACGAGGTCCTGCCCAACACCGAGGAGGTGTATCCGAACTGGGAGCGGGAGGTGCGGGACCTGATCCGGCGCGCGGGGGCGGGCGGGGCCCAGGTCATCTGGGTCCTGTCGCCTCCGGTGCAGACCAACGGCTTCTACGGCCCGTTGGAGGAGCACGTGCGCCGCCTCAACCAGATGTACCGGAGCCTGCCGGTGCGGACCCTGGACTGGGGTCGGGTCATCACCCCCGGGGGCACCTATACCGAGTCGGTCGTCGGTCCCGACGGCGAGGCCGAAGTGGTTCGCCTGGCCGACGGCGTCCACATGACCGAGTTCGGCAACGAGCTCCTGGCCGATCTCACCCTCGAGCAGGTCGAGCTGGTGGGCGAGCACCCCGTCTTCTGACTCGCCTCGTTCTGGCCTCCGATCTTCCGGCCATGGCCGGAAGATCGGAGGCCAGAACCGGGAAAAAGGGGTCAGAATCGGGGGATGACCCGCCTGATCGACCTGAGTCACGTCATCACGCCGGGAATGGTCACCTATCCCGGGCTACCGGTGCCGATCGTGGAGGACCACCTCAGCCGGGAGGCGGCCATCGACGTCTACGGACCGGGCATCACGTTCCAGATCGGCCTGGTGACGATGTGCACCAACACCGGCACCTACCTGGACGTCCCGTTCCACCGTTACGCCGACGGCCATGACCTCACCGGCTTGGCCCTGGAGCGGGTGGCCGGCGTCCCTGCCGTCTGCCTCGACCGTCGGGGCCAGACGACCATCGACCTGACCGCCGAGGACGTGCAGGATCTCGGCGGCCACGCCGTGCTGGTCCGGACCGACCACTCGGCTACCTGGGGGACCGACGCCTACTTCGAGGCCCACCCGCACCTGTCGGCATCGACGGCCGACGCCCTGGTCGCCGCCGGCGTGGCCTGCGTCGGCATCGACTCGCTCAACATCGACGGCACGGGGGAGCCGACCCGCCCGGTCCACAGCACGCTGCTCGGGGCCGAGATCCCCATCATCGAACACCTCACCGGCCTCGACGCCCTTCCCGCGGCGGGGTTCACCTTCACCGCCGTCCCGCCCAAGATCGAGGGCGCCGGCACCTTCACCGTCCGCGCCTTCGCCACCGTCGCCTGATCGGCGTTCAGGGGCCGCGGAAGTCCCCGTCTTCGGCGGCGGCGATCTCGGGGCGGACGATCAGCAGGTAGTAGCCGGAGAGGAGCAGACCGCCGATCACCGTGAGCACCCCGAGGGCGGTGCACGCCATCCAGGTGACCTGGCTGCGACCGGCGAGGCTCCAGGCCCACGACGGGCGGCGGGCGGCGTCGAGGAAGGCCCAGGCCGTCACCGCCAACGGGATCAGGAAGAACGCCGTCGTCACGATGGCCCAGACGATGCGCATAAGGTCCAAGTATGTCCGCGGACCTCCGTTCGGTCGCGGGTCGCGTGGCCGTGGTCACCGGGGCGGCCAGCGGGATCGGGAGGGCCACGGCCGCCCTCTTGGCCGAGGACGGGGCCAAGGTGGCCGCCCTCGACCGGGCCGACCCACCCGTCCCCGAGGGTGGCGGCGCCTGGACGGTCGACCTCACCGATCCGGTCGCGGTGGACGCCGTGCTCACCGAGGTCCGGGACCGCCTGGGCCCGGTCGACATCCTGGTCAACAACGCGGGCGTGTCCCTCCCCGCGGCCATCGACGACCCGAACTTCGACGAGGCCTGGGAGGTCACCCTCGCCGTCAACCTGACCGCGGGCGCCCAGCTGGCCCGGGCCTGTGTCGACGACCTACGGCGGAACGGCGACGGGCGCATCGTCAACACGGCCTCCAGCGAGGCCCTCGGCGCCACCCCGTTCATCTCTGCGTACACCGCCAGTAAGCACGGCGTGGTGGGCCTCACCCGGGCCCTGGCCGTCGAGCTGGGCCGCTCCGGGGTGACGGTGAACGCCATCTGCCCCGGCCCCATCCGCACGGGCATGACCGAGGCCATCCCGGACGAGGCCAAGGCCACCTTCGCCCGGCGCCGGGTGCCGGCGGGTCGCTACGGCGAGCCGGCCGAGGTGGCCCACGCCATCTGGTCGCTGGTCCTGCCCGGCGCCTCGTTCATCAACGGCTCGGTGCTCAGCGTCGACGGCGGCATGACAGCCCAGAACACGTGAGCGAGGGTCCACCCGTCCTGGTCGGCGTCGTCGGCACCGGTTTCATCGCCCGGTTCCATCTGATGCTGCTCGCCGGGACGGCCCATCGGAACGAGGTCGTGGCGGTGTACGACACCGATCCCGAGCGTGCCGCGGCCTTCGCCGCCGACACAGGTGCCACTGTGGCCGACACCGTCGAGGCGCTGTGCGACCAGGTCGACGCCGTGTTCGTCTGCACCTGGACCTCGGCCCACCACACCGCCGTCGCCACCGCGGTCGCCGCCGGCAAGGCGGTGTTCTGCGAAAAGCCCCTAGCCCCCGACCTGGCTCAGGCCGAGGCCCTCTGCGCCCTCGTCGAGGGCTCGGGCGTGACGAACCAGGTCGGGCTGGTCCTGCGCCGTTCGCCGGCCTTCACCCTGGCGCGCCAACTGTTGGCCGACCCGGCCGCCGGCCGGGTCATGGCGGTGATCCTCCGGGACGATCAGTTCATCCCCACCCAGGGCATGTACGGCTCCGACTGGCGGGCCGACCCGGCCAAGGCGGGGGCCGGGACCGTGATCGAGCACTCCATCCACGACGTCGACCTCCTCGAGTGGCTGGTGGGTCCCGTCGACAAGGTCTGTGCCTGGACCCGGGAGTTCCACGCCATCGACGGCATCGAGGACGCGGCGACGGCGAGCTTCTCGTTCGCCTCCGGTGCGGTGGGCTCGATGGTGTCGGTCTGGCATGACGTCCTGGAACGGCCCAGCCTGCGCCACGTCGAGATCCTCGCTGAGCGGCTCCACGTCACGGTCGAGGGCGACTGGTTCGGGCCGGTGCGCTGGACCCTGACCGGGCAGGGCGAGCAGGTGCTCGATGGGGCCGACCTCCTGGCCGCCCTCGTCCCGGGGCTGCCGGAAGGGGGCAACCCCGACGGTGAGTTCCTGGCCGCCGTGGCCGAGGGTCGACCGGCGGCGCCGGCGGTGGGGGAGGCACTCCGGGCCCATCGCCTGGTGGACGCCCTCTACCGCTCGGCTGCCGCTGACGGCACCCCCGTCGCTCTCTGAGCGCCCTGGGACCCCGCGGACAGGTACAAGCTTCGCGCGGTGAACGGCTGGTTCGCCTCGCTGCGCTCGGCGAATGGAGCGCTGCGCTCATTGGTCGCCTCGCCTAGCGGCTCGGCTCCGTAGCCTGCCGGGGTGCGCTTCACCGTCATCGGGCACGCCTGCCTGCGCATCGAGACCTCGGGCCCCACGATCCTGGTCGACCCCTGGCTCACCGGGTCGTGCTACTGGCGGTCCTGGTGGCACTTCCCGACCGACGCCGACCCGACGCCCGAGCTCCTCGCGCCCGACGTCGTCTACCTGACCCACCACCACTTCGACCACTTCCACTACCCGTCGATGCGTCAGGTCGACAAGGGAGCCGAGGTCCTCTGCGCCCGCTTCGGTGTGGACGTGATGGCCGACGAGGTGCGGGACCTCGGGTTCCGAACCGTGAGCGAGCTGCCCCACGGCGAGATCCGGGAGCTGGCCCCCGGTGTGCGGGTGGCGTCCTACCAGTACGGCTTCGACGACACCGCGTTCGTCGTGGCCGACGGGGACACCGTCCTGGCCGACCTCAACGACTGCAAGATCCGGGGCCGGGCCCTGCGCCAGATCGCCCAGGACTTCGGGCCGGTGACGTTCCTGCTCAAGACCCACTCGTGGGCCCAGTCCTACCCCCACCTGTACGAGGCCGAGGACGCCGAGGACCTGAGCCTCCTGAAGCGCCAGACCTACCTCGACGAGTTCATCGACGCCACCCGGACCCTGCAGCCCCGCTTCGCTGTGCCCTTCGCCAACATGGTGGCCTTCCTCCACCCCGAGTCCTGGGCCATGAACGCCGAGATGATCACGCCCGACGAGGTACGGGCGGCCTTCGAGCGGGCCGACGGCCTGGAGCACACCGCACTGGTGGCCATGAGCCCCGGCGACAAGTGGTCCGACGAGCGTGGCTTCGACGTGAGCGGGACCCGTTGGTGGGACGACCGCCTGCCTCGCATGACCCAGATGGCGGCGGCCGTCGCTCCAACCCTGGCCGCCACCGCGGCCGAGGAGGCCCAACGCCCCCTCGCCTTCGCCGACTTCGAGCACCACCTCGCGGGGTTCCTTCAGGCGGTGCCCCGACCGGCGCTGCGGATGCTCCTCAAGCGTCCGATCGTCTTCGAGGTGCCCCGCGACGAGCAGCCGTACTGGGTGGTCGACGGCCGCCGTCGTCGTGTCTGGCGCCAGGCCACCCCGCCGGCAGACCGGGCCAACCTGATCCGCGTCGCCCCGGCGGTCCTGGCCGACGCCATCGAGAAGCGGATCCTGCACTTCGTCCACGGCTCCATGCGCATCCGGGTGGCCCTGCGTCCCGGCGGGGTGAACGAGGACCTCGCCTTCTGGGGCCTGCTCATGATCTGGGAGATCGGCTACCTGCCGGTGCGCAACCTCGCCTCCCGTCGCTTCCTGGACGCCGTCTGGCGCCGTCGTCGTGAAGCCGTCGGCTCCTTGGGGATGCTCCGGGGGTCGGGCTCACCGCTCAAGCGACTGTCCGAGGGGTTCGCGGTGCCGACCGACGACGACACCGGGACGACGCGGGCCGCCTGATCAGTAGGCGGGGGCCGGCGTCCGCATGGTCGGGGTCACCGCCGGGGCCGGCAGGGCCTGGGCGGCCTCGGCCGCGACCCGGTCGCGGCGCCAGCGGTCGTTCGCGGGCTGGCCGAGGATGCGGTCGATGACCGAAGGGGGCTGGGGCCTGCTGTAGAAGTAGCCCTGGGCCATGTTGCACTCCAGGCTGTGCAGGTAGCGCACCTGGTCGGCGGTCTCCACGCCTTCCGCCACCGTCACCATCCCGAGGCCGCGGGCCATGCCCACCACGTGCTCGATGATGGTGGTGTCCTCTCGACTCTGCCCGAGGCCGTCGACGAAGGACTTGTCGATCTTCACGATGTCCGGCCGGAACTTCTGCAGGAAGCTGAGGGACGAGAACCCGGTCCCGAAGTCGTCGAGGGCAAGATAGACGCCGAGGGCCTTGGCCGAGCGCAGCATCGTCCAGGCGGCATCGACGTCGGCCATGACCGCGCCCTCGGTGATCTCGAGGCAGATGGTCCCGGGGTCGACCCCGGTCTCGCCCAGCACCCGGCGCAGCACCTCGCCGAAGTCGGCCTGGGCCAGCTGGCGGGCCGACACGTTGACCGTGACCATGAGCGGGACCTGGTCGCGGTAGGTCCGGGCCCACTCGTGGGCCTGGCGACAGGCCTGCTCGAGGACCCAGGTCCCGACGGGCACGATGAGGCCGGTGTTCTCCAGGGCCGGGATGAACTCGCCCGGGCTGACGATGCCCCGCTCGGGGTCCTCCCAACGGATGAGGGCCTCCACCTTCACCATGCGTTGGGTCTGCAGCGACACCACCGGCTGGTAGTAGAGGCGGAACTGCTCCTCGGCCAGCGCCATGCGCAGGCGCCGTTCGGCGGTGGACGGCGTGATGCGGTTGGCCATCGAGCGGTCGTAGATGGCCACCTGGCCGCCACCGGCGGCCTTTGCCTTGTACATGGCGGCATCGGCGTCACGCAGGACGTCGTCGGGCTCGGAGCAGTGCTCCTCGGTGAGGGCCACCCCGATGCACACCGAGAGCTGGATCTTGTCCTCGCCGACGGCGAAGGGCGCTTCGAGGGCATCGATCAACCGGCCCGCGGCGGCCTCGGCGGTGGGTCGGGTGCCGGCGTTGGGGCTGATCACGACGAACTCGTCGCCCCCGTAGCGGATGAGGATGTCGTCGTCCTCGATGATGGCGGCCATGCGCTCGGCCACCTTGGTCATCACCCGGTCGCCCATCTCGTGGCCGTAGGTGTCGTTGATCTGCTTGAACTTGTCGAGGTCGCAGAAGAACACCGCCACCCGGCCACCGTGACGTTGGACCCGGCGAACGACCTCGCGGAAGTGCTGGCTCAGGAAGCGACGAGTCGGCAACCCGGTGAGCGGGTCCCGCATCGAGAGGCGGGCCGTCTCCTTCCAGACCTCCTCGGCGGCCTGGAAGCGGCGGAAGGCGAACACCGACACCCCGATGGGGATGAGGATCAGGCCGACGAGCAGGGCCGTGGCGTCCCGGGCGGCCAACGCGTGATAGATGTGGTCGACGGCGTCGACGGCAACGAGGGCCAGAGCCACGGCGGCACAGACGACGACCACGAGCAGCATGTCGCGGAGCTTGCGGGGATCGTTCGGGGCGGGTGTCAGCCCCGGCCGTCGCGCCCCGTCGTCGGTCAGCTCCATGACACCGCCTCCAGCGCCACCGGGCAGCGGTCCGCCCGGTGCAACCTGGTACCTCCGTCGGCCCCGCCCCGGGATCCTTGAGCCGCACGCTCCGATGTCCGGAGCCGGTCACTCAGGCCGCGATGAACCTCAGCGCGGCGTCGAGGAAGCCCATGGACCCCGGCGTCCTGCCGTGATCCACCCCTCGCAGGACCTGGAGACGGGCATCGGGTAGGGCCGCCACCAACCGATCGGCCGGGGCCACGTGATCGCGGTCGCCCAGCACGACGAGCACGGGGAGGTCGACCGCCGCCAAGGTGGCCTCGTCGACCGGCGTCCGGGGACGACGCAGGCAGGCCACGAACGCGTCACGGTCGGTGCCCGGCGCCGACGCCAGGTCGACGATGTGGCGCACGAAGGGTGACTCGGGGAGCTCACCGCCGGCCTCGATCAGGGCGGCCACGGGCTCGGAGTCGGGTGGGGCGAAGAGGTCGTCGCCGATCCCGGCGAGGACGAGGCGTCGGAACCGCCTCGGATCCGCCATCGCCACCTGCAGGAGGGTGGCCGCGCCCAGCGAGAACCCGATGCCGTCGACCGGCTCATCGGGCAGGAGCGCTGCCAGGTGCTCGGCGATGGCGCCGTAGGCGGCGGGCTCGCGCGGCTTGGGGGCGTCGCCGTGACCGAGCAGGTCGACCGCCGTGGCCGATCGCCCCTCGTCGGCCAGGAGCTCCAGCCAGCCGGCCTCACCCCACGTGAGGCGACCCGAGCCCGCGAAGCCGTGGGCCAGGACGACAGGCGGGGGGGTCACGGGCTCAGGCCCGCCAGCGGAGCGCTTCGTCGGCCAGCACCCGCAGCGTCCCGAGGGCGGTGGCCTCCCACGTCAGGGTCTCGGCGCGTCGGCGCGCCCCCTCGCCCAACCGGGCGCGGAGGTCGGCGTCGGTGAGCACCGAGGTCAGGTGGGCGCCGAGCTCACGCTCGCCGTCCGCCAGCAGCCCGCCGATCCCGTCCTCCACGGCGTCGACGTGCCCGGAGATCCGGGTGGCCACCGCCGGGGTGCCACAGGCGGCGGCTTCGGTCAGGGTCATGCCCCAACCCTCGTGGCTGGAGGCGCTGGCTACCACCCAGGCCCGTCGGTAGAGCTCGACCAGGCCGTCGTCATCGACTCGCCCGGCGAAGTCGACCCAGCTCTCGGCATCGAGCTCCCGGACCAGCGCGTCGAGGTCCCCGCGCTCGAACCCTTCGCCCACGATGGTCAGCCGGGCGTCCGGGACCTGTCGCCGTACCTCCTCCATCGTCCTGATGAGGAGGTCGAAGTGCTTCACCGGCACGAGGCGGCCCACGGCGACGACCAGGGGCCGGGGGGCGCGCTCGGCGCCCGGCTGGAAGCGGGGGTCGATGCCGGGCGGGACCACGTCGACCCGCTGCGGCCGGAAGCGCAACTTCTCGACCATCTCCTGCTTGGAGGACTCCGACAGGGTCACCACGCGGGTGCGGCGGTAGATCGGTGGGGCGATGCGGGACTCGATCAGCTCGCCCACGCCGGCCAGGTTCGGGGGTAGGACCATCTTCCACATGGCGCCGTGGACGTGGTGGAGCCAGGCCACACGGGGGCCTCGGCACCAGATCGGCGACAGGAAGGGCATGCCGTTCCAGATCTCGACCAGTCCGTCGCGGGGACCATGGCGCCCGGTCGCCTCGGCCAGCGCGGCCCGAGGGAACACCAGGTAGCGGCCCGCCCGGCGGATGACCCGATAACCGTCACGGACGCCCTCGGGGGGATGGCCCTGGGCATAGGAGGATCGCATGGTGACCTCGATGCCGGCCTCGGACCAGAGGCGGGCGACCTCGGCGGCATGCACCTCGGATCCGCCGGCCTCGACGTCGTTGAGGTCACGCCAAGCGAGGACGTGGATCCGCCGAAGGCCGGAGGACGCCGCGAGGTCGCCGAGCTTGTCCCGGCTGTCGGTGTCGATGGGAAGCCTCCAGCGCGTCCAAGGGGTGGCCTGCGAGCTTCCCTATGCTAATTGCCGCCGGCCGGTCGGCACCCCTTCCACCCGTTGCCCCTCCGACCGATGGAGACCGATGACGTCCCTCACCATCGTCATGCCCGTGTACAACGAGGCCGCCACCCTGCGGGTCGCGCTCGAACGGCTGCTGGCCGTGGACCTCCCCGTGGGCCGCGAGGTGCTCATCGTCGACGACGGTTCCACCGACGGCTGCATGGACCTCATCGAGGACCTCGTCGCCGCCGAGGCCACCATCCGGACGTTCCGTCAGGAACCCAACCAGGGCAAGGGCGCGGCGCTGCGGCGGGGCTTCGACGAGGCCACCGGCGACCTGCTGACCATCCTGGACGCCGACCTGGAGTACGACCCGGCCGACTTCGTCGACCTGCTGCAGCCGATCCTGCACGAGGACGCCCGGGTCGTCTACGGCACCCGGTCCTTCGGGAGCAACGCCGCCTACTCGTTCTGGTACGTGATCGGGAACAAGATGGTCGCCTTCTGGGCCAGCCTGCTCTACAACGCCTGGCTGTCCGATGTGGAGACCTGCCTCAAGGTGGCCCCCACCGAGTTGTGGCGGGAGGTGGCCCCCAAGGCGTCGGGCTTCGGGATCGAGGCCGAGGTGACCGGAGGGTTGCTGCGGCGGGGGGAGAGGATCTACGAGGTCCCCATCACCTACAAGGCCCGCAGCCGCGAGGAAGGTAAGAAGATCACGTGGCTGGACGGCGTGGACGCATTGTGGATCCTGCTCCGCGTCCGTCTCTTCGGACGTTGACGGCGCGGGCGTCGCTCGCCGTCGCGCTCCTCACGATCACGCTCCTGGCCGGCGCCTGTGGCGACGGTGCGGATGTGGCCGACCCGGCCGCCGCCGAAGCACCGGCCCCCTCGACCACGACGACCGCTCCGCCACCACCCGGCGGGCGACGGCCGACGGCCGACGACCCCCTGCGGGTCCTCCTGGCCGGCGACTCCCTCATGGCCGACATCTCGTTGGCCATCTCGTCCACGCTGCAGGACGGCGGTCACGCCGTCGCCCGCCTCGTCGCCGCCCCGAGCATCCCCCGTGAGGACGCGACCCGAGGCCTGTGGCGTCAGCAACTCGACCAGTACGACCCCGAGGTCGTCGTGATCATGATCGGCGTCTGGGAAGGCATGGCCGAGGACGCCTTGCGGGAGCATCCGCTGGGCACGAACGCGTGGCTGCGGGCGTACCGGCGCGAGAACCTCGACCCCTACCTCGACCTCCTGACCAGCGACGGGGCCGAGGTGGTGTGGGTCGGCATGCCCCCATCGAACCAGCCGCACCGCCAACTCGAGTGGTCGTCGATGAACCGTGCCGTCCGCCAGCTGGCCCAGGAGTCCCCGGACCTCACCTACGTCCCGGGTGACACCATCCTGGCCCGGCCCGACGGGAGCTGGGCCGACATTCTCCCCGGGCCCCGCGGCACCCCCCAACGCGTCCGTCGCATCGACGCCACCCACCTCTGCGGCGACGGCGCCGAGCGTCTGGCCCGCCCGGTCCTCCGGTACATCCAAGACCAGTGGGACGTCCCCCTGGCCGAGGACTGGCCCAACCGCGACTGGCGCTGGGTCTTCCCCCCCGACGAGTGCCCCGAGCCGTGACATTTGACTGGCTTCGCTGCGCTCAGCAAGTCCGGCTCCGCCGAAGCTGCAGGCCCACTGAGCTGCTCCGCTCCGACTGCGCAGCGTCACTGATCGGCTGAGGGTCGGAGGTCAGTCGCACCTCGTGCCGCTGGCAAAATCGGGGCCCAGCAGGGCGGGGAGGGCCTCGCTCAGCTCGGTGGAGCCGGTGGCGTTGAGGTGGTGGGTGTCGGCGAACCAGGTGTCGTCAGGGGCCAGGTCATGGAGGTCGATGAAGTCGGCGCCGTTCTCCGTGGCGATGCGCTCGGCCAGGGCCAGGAACTCGTCGTACTGGGCCGCGCCCCCGGGGTGGAGGTCGACGTAGTCCTGGGTCACCGGGAGGACGACCACGGCGGTGTCGACGTCCCGGTCGGCCAGTTCGGCCAAGAGGTCGTCGGCGGCCGCGGTCTGCTCGCCCCCGAGGTGGAAGTCGTTGAGCAACTCGTTCTGGGCGAAGCGCTCCGTCAGCGGGCCGGCCTCGTAGGTCAGCTCTCGTCGGGAGAGGCCCTGGCCCTCGGGGCCCAGGAGGCCATCCAGGCCCTCGGGGCCCAGCCGGGGCTCCCGGTCACCGTCCCGCCACGCCCCCAGGCCGTGCCAGACCACCTCGGGATCCCGGAGCTGGTTGCGGTAACGGAAGAGGTCCAGGTGCTCGATGAAGGGCGCCTGCAGCCGGCCGAAGATGTCGTCCCGGCTCAGAGGCGCGGCGTCGTAGGCGTCGAGGGCGGACTGCCCGATGGCTGCGTTGTCGTTGAGGTCGAAGCTGGACAGGCCGAGGACCACCCCGTCGGGATCGACCCGGGGATCGACCTCATCGAGCACCCACCGCTCGAGCAGGGCCGGCGTGGCGGCGTCCAGGGCGGCGTTGTAGGTGCTCCGGGCCTCGGGGTCGCCCTCGCCGAACACCACGGGGTCGAGGCCGTCCCTGGTCATCGAGTTGCCGGCGAAGACCAGGTCCACACAGTCCCGGGCGTCGAGTTGGGCCACCTTGACAGTGGTGGTGTCGTCCGTCCAGAGCGACGGCTCAGGCAGGTAGGGCGAGAAGGCCCGGGCGCCGACTTCGGCCAGGACGACCACGACCACCAAGGCACCGAGGACGACGGCGATCCGCTTCACGGGGCCGACCGCCTGTTGCGGACCAACTCGGCCACGGCGTCGACACCGAGGGCGAGCACCGCGCCCATGGTCACCCAGTGGGCGACGTCGAAGTTCTGGGGCCAGCCGAAGTCCGGGGGGAGGTTGTCGGTCAACTGCTTGCCGAAGATGTACAGGCTGGCCCCGAGCACGACGAGTACGGCCCCGAGGCGGACCGCGAGTGAGCCCCACCGCCAGCGCAACGACACGGTCATGGCCAGCGCCATGACCAGCGCCACCAGTGGCGTGGCCAGGAGCCAGCCCCCGACCGCGGCACCCCCGACGGCCAGCACGGCCTGACGGCCGGTCACGAGCTGACGTTCCGGAACCGGGGGCCAGAGAAGGGTGATGGCCGGCGCGCGGTCGCGAGCGGGTTGGTTGGCCCGCCGGCGGTCGAACACGAGGGCAACCGCACAGAGCAAGAGGGCGACGAGGGAGATCCCGATCGCCAGCCAGATCGGTCGCTGCGGCGGCCAGGTCACGGTCACCGTGACCGGGCCGTCGCCGTCCGGCTGGACGTACCAGCCGTTGGCGAAGCCGGACACGATCTCGTGGCCCACGATCTCGCCCCCTTGGGCGTCGGCTGCCCATTCCGGCCCATAGCTCTGCCCGACGGCCAGCCAGTACGGCTCATCGGTGTCGGCCTCGGTCCGGTACTCGAGCAGGTGGGGCGTCTCCACGTCGACGGTGGGGGCCGGGGGCACCGTGCCGGTGACCCCGGGCGGGGCGGCGTCGCCGTCAGGGCCGGAGGAGAGGGTGATGGCGTCGAGGTCGACGCCCGTGTCGCGACCCTCCGCCGCCACGAGATCGGTCTCACCCGACGCCGTGACCGGACCCGCGCAGGCCTCGAGGGCCAGCGGCAGCCGGGCCTCGGCGGCCGCCGCGCTCCCCGAGAGTCGGACCGCGACCGGCTCCCCGTCGACGACGAGGAGGTCGTCGTGGCAGCGATCGCTGACCTCAGCCGGGAGCGCCGCCCGCACGACGCCGGGCAGGCCCATCTCGGCGATGGCCACGGGGAGCACGGCCTGGCCGCCGCTGTACCAGTCGATGGTCGTGGCCCGGCGGGCTTCCAGCACCGTCAGCCGGAACGTGTCGCCCTCGAGGGGATCGAACTCGAGCGGGACCTCGGTCACCGCTCCCGGCTCATCACCGGGTTCGGGCCGGGGCACCGTCAGCTCCCGGGACTCGTCCCCGGCGGTGAGGCGGAGCCGGGTCGGCACCGAATGGCGCCCGTCGGCGACGACCTGGAGGTCCAGGTGGTCGACCGTGTGCGCCTCGGGCAGCTCGACCTCCATGTACTGGCCCATCAGGGCGTTGAAGGGTGTCGTCCAGGCGGTGGTCGGGTCGCCGTCCACCGCAGCGGACGCCCGGGCGGCCAGCGACCCGGCCAGGTGGGCCGAGGAGCGGGCGGTGAGGCCTCCCGCGCCGGCACCGGGCAGGCCCAGGAGGCGGTCGACCAGGGGATCCGGGGCCTGGGCCGAGATGCGGGCCTCGCCGTCCAGCTCGAACGCCCGCTCACCGGGGACATCGAGCAGGCGCCGCATGGCCGGCTCCTCGTCGACCCGGACCGGCTCGGCCGGGTTGGTCCGTTGGCGTTGCAGCACGTAGCTCAGGCGGTGGTCGGTCAGGTCGCCGTCGACGGCATCGATGAGGTCGACCGGCGGACGGATGAGCTCTTCCAACTGCAGCCCGTCGAGATCGACCTCGGAGAAGCCCACGGCGCTGACCCCGGCGAGCTTGGGCCGGAAGCCGATGGTGTCGCCCAGGATCTCGATGTCGAGGCGCTGGAAGGTCCGCTCGGGGAACTCGACGACCTGGCCGGGGCGGGTCCGGGAGTCCTCGGTCAGGTCCACGCGCACCGGGTCGCCACCGTCGAAGCGCAGCTCGACCTCGGTGATCCAGCGGTTGATGTCGGTCGAGAGGGGCTGGGTCAGGCCGATGTGGTCGGTGGTCACCGGCTCGTCGGTCGTGACCCGCAGGTACTCGCCCTCGACCTCGCTGAAGGCGCCGACCTTCCAGGCGGTTCGGGGGTCCCCGTCCATGGCGAAGAACGCCCGGTCGCCCGGGGTGTAGCTGACGGGGTTGCCGTAGGCGCTGGCCTGGATCGTGGCCCCGCCGCGCTGCACGGCGACCGTGAAGCTGTCATCGGACGCCGAGGGGAAGATGTCGAGGCGGGCATCGCCGACGTCGTACTCGAGGGACTCCTCGCCGGCCATCTCCGTGTAGCCCTCGTTCTCCCGGATGGCCCCCCAGCGCCGGGCCCGACGCCGGTTGGAGTCGGTGATGACGATGTCGGCGCCCTGATCCAGGACGATGTCGAACATGGCCGGGTCGTCCTCGTCGAGGAGTCCGGCGCTGTACAGGATCGCCCGGTCCGGGTCGATCACGCCCGCCGAGGTGGCGGCCACCAGTCCGTCACCGTCGCCCGAGACCACGATGGGGTGCTCGGCGGGCAGGGCCCGCACGATCGGAGCGGCGTCGTCGACCGGGAAGACGGCCACGGGGGGCGGGTCGTCAAGGGTCTGATCGGTGGCCAGCTCGATCTCGTCCAGCAGGGGCAACTGCTCGCGGGGCTGGTTCTCGACTGGTTCGCCGAAGGCCACCGGCTCACCCAGGCCGGGCACGGCCTGGAGCAGCGCCCACGTGGTCTCCGGACGAGGCGTGCGGAAGCGCTCGTACTCGAGGTCGGAGCGCAGGACGACGTCGCCGACGCCGACGAGGCGGGCGAGGGGGGCCAGCGCATCGGGGTCGAACGTGCCCTCCTGCAGCGGCCGGTCGATGGCATTGACCAGGTTGGCGGAGACCGGGGTGCCCAAGGGGATCAGCTCCCGGGCCACATACGGGCGGTCCATCAGGCCCGGCGTGATGGGGTCGACGGTGTTGCCCCAGCGGTAGGCAGCGAAGTCCGAGCCCGGCAGCTCGAGGACCCGGGTGCCGTCGTCTCGGCCGTCGAGGTGGGCGGCGGCATCGACCCAGTAGTCGGGCAGGTCCTCGTCACGGCGCAGGTTCCGGTCCACCATCTGACCGACCCAGGGCGCAGGCAGGTTGGCGATGACCAGGATCACCGCCAGCACCCCGATCGGCGTGGCCAAGCGGGGAAGTCGGCGCCCCAGGGCGACGACCCCCGTGCCGAGGAGGACCGAGGTCCCCAGCACCAGCAAGGGCAGTACGCGGGCCGTGCTCCGGAAGGCGAGCCCGATGTCGGTCCTGGTCCAGGCCACCAGCAGCCCACCCGCGGGGGACGGATCGTCGTAGGGATGACCGCCGACCGCCATCACGGCCCCGATCACGATCAGGGTGATGAAGAACAGCCGGTGTCGGAAGCGGGTCAGGGCGCCCGCGAGGAGGGCGAAGATCGGCAGGGCGAACGACAGGGGGATGCCGTAGCGCATGTAGTGGATGCTCGGGATGATCCACTGACCGAGCTTGTCATTGCCGTAGAAGAACCAGTAGCCGAGGCCTCGAATGACCTCCGGGGTCGTGGAGGCCACCGCCACGGCCTGGTAGGTCTCTGTGTAGCGGACGATGGGGATGCCGTAGCGGCCTTCCACGACCAGGCCGACGAACCACCAGAGGGACACGCCCACGGTCAGCAGTCCGGTGCGCCAGACGGCGCCGAGGGCCTGGCGGAGCGGCACCTCCCGCTCGATCCAGACGGCGAAGGCGACCCAGAGGATGGGGCCGATGCCCACGAGGACGACCGACGTGAGGTTGGTGCTGCTGATGGTCAGCGTCACCAGGGCGAACGCGGCCGGATAGCGCCAACCGCCGACCCGGATGGCCCGGGCGAGGAAGGCGATGAGCCAGGGCAGGCCGGCCCACGGCAACAGGATGACCGAGATGCGGGCCGCGTAGTCCAGGACGTAGGGGCTCAGGGCGTAGGCCAGGGCGGCCACGACCATGCCCGCGTCCCACCAGGTCGCCGAGGAGGGCTTCTCGTCGTCGTGGCCCGCCGGTCGGTCGGGCCAACCGAGGGTGCGCAGGAGGTAGAGGACGCCGGCGCCGGCGGCGAACATGAGGCTGCCCAGCCAGAGGCGCTGGGCCAGCCAGTCGGGCACGCCGATGGCGTCGAGGAACCAGTAGAAGGGACCCATCGGCCACAGGTAGCCGATGACCTGGTGGGTCACCCCGCCCAGGCCCACACCGGGGTCCCAGAGGAAGGCGGCGTCCCGCAGGAGGCGACCCGGGTCCAGGTACAGGTAGGTCTTCGTGTCCGCGCCGACCTGGCCCGGCTGGGTGAAGACCAGGGGCAGGTAGGTGACCGCCGCCAGGAGCAGCAGCGGGAGGCTGCGGCGTAGGCGCGACGAGGCGGAGGAGGTACGGGGAGGCATCAGGACGAGCGGTCCGTCACGCTACCGGGGCGGGCCCGACCCCTGGGGGCGGGCGACCGGTAGCGTGCGACGCCGTGTCCGCGTCCGACGAGGCTCAGCTCGAGATGGTGCACCGGCTGCCCAAGGCGCAGCTGGTGCAGCGCATCCCCTACGTGGCCGAACAGGTCCGGGGGCGCGGCGTGATCCACGTCGGGTTCGTCGACGCCGGCTACCAGGAGATGCAGGCCGAGGCCGGCTCCTGGCTGCACGCCCACCTGGCGGAGGCGGCGACGAGCCTGGTCGGCATCGACCTGGACGCGGCCGGCGTGGCCCTCGCCACGGACCAGGGTTATGAGGCCTACGTGGCCGACTGCCGGGACCCGGAGCAGATCGATGCCCTCGCCATCGAGCCCGCGGAGGTGGTGGTGGCCGGCGAGGTCATCGAGCACCTCGATGACCCCGGTTCCTTCCTCGACGGCCTGCACCGCCTGCTGGCCCCCGGTGGCACCCTCATCCTGACCACCCCCAACGCCTCGGGCCTGCTCAACGGCTTCGCCGCGATGGCTGGGGCCGAGATCAACCATCCTGACCACGTCGTGCTCTTCAGTTGGCGCACCCTGTCCAACCTCATGGGCCGGCACGGCTGGGAGGTGGTGGCCACGGCCACGTTCGTGCCCGCCGTGAAAGCCGCTCCCGGTTCGGGCCTGCGCCAGCGGGTCCTGGGCCTCGCCGGCCGCTTCGTCCTCTGGCTGGAGCGCACCATCGGTCGCCTCTGGGCTCCTTTCGTCGCCGACGGCCTGATCGTCACCGCCCGCGAGAAGCCGTAGCGACCTCAGTCCTCCGGCGCGTCGTCCACGGGCGCAGTCGGCGTCCGGTCGAATGGGGGGTCGGTCTTGTCGATGCGGGCCTTGAGCAGGGCGACCTCCTCGGCAAGCGTCCGCGTCCGTTCCTCCGAGCGCGACAGCTCGAACGAGAAGTGGACGACCATGAGGAACAAGAACGCGATGGCGGCGAGGAAGAAGACGGCCGGCTCGTAGGCGATGCCCACCCAGTCGGCGATGGGCACCAGGACGTCGGGGATCAGGGCGAAGGCGCCGAGGAACAGCCCGACACTGACCCAGAGCAGGGCGTACTTGCCCTGCAGCTTGCGCCGGCGGACCAGGCGCAGGATGAAGAGCAGCGAGAAGGCCACGATGGCCATGACCAGGAGCTGGGCCCGGGGACTCATGCCTTCGCCTCCCGGACCACGGCTCGACGGGGGGCAGACGCGACCAGGACGACGAGGAGCCGCAGGTAGTGGTAGATGAGGCGCCAACGCCGGTTCGACGGGGTACCCGCCTCCCGGTCGCTCATGTTCACCGGCACCTCGGCCACCCGGAACCCCTCGGCACAGGCCAGGAGCAGGGCCTCGACGGACTCCATGTACTCCGACGGATAGGTGCGGGCGAAGAACTCGAGCACCTCGCGGTTGAAGGCCCGGAAGCCGGAGCTGGTGTCGGTGAACTGCTGGCCGGACAGGGTCTTTATGGTGAATCGGAGTACGCCCATGGCCCGCGCCCGCACTCGGCTCACGCTGTAGGAGGTGGCCTTGCCGGCAAAGCGGCTGCCCACGACCATGTCGGCACCGTCGGCCAGCGCCGCCAGCAGGGTGGGGATCTCGTCGGCGTCGTGCTGGCCGTCGCCGTCGAACTGCACGGCCCGCTCGTAGCCGTTGCGGACGGCGTAGAGGAAGCCCGTGCGCAGCGCGCCGCCGATGCCGAGGTTGAAGGGGAGCGAGAGCACCGTCACGCCCTCCGCCGCGGCCGCCGCCGCGGTCCGGTCGGTGGACCCGTCGTCGACCACGATCACGTCGAGGCCCGGCCGCGCGGAAAGGTCGACGAGGACCGCCGGAAGGGCCTCTTCCTCGTTGAACGCCGGGATGATCACCAGCGTCGAGGTCGGGCCCGGACTCGTCTCCGGCTCGGTCATGCCCGCCCGATCCTAGGGCGTGGTCCCCGACCGGCCCGCGGCCAAGTCGGGCGCTCTGGTCACTACGCTTCCCCCGATGCCCGGTCGTTGCCGACGAACTGTCGCGCTCGTGGTGCTCCTCGTCGCCCTCGCCGCCGCGTGTGGCGCCGACGGGGACGGGTCGGCGGCCGCGGATCCGACCACGACGACAACGACGGTTCCCCCGACGACGACCAGCCTTCCGCCCGGCGGCCGTCAGCCCACCGCGGCCGACCCTCTCCGCATCACCTTCGCCGGTGACTCCGTCATGGCCGAGTTCGCGCCGGCCATGATCCAGGCCCTCGAGGGCTCCGGCAAGACTACCGGCCGCTTCGTGCTCGCCCCGTCGCTGGCTCGGGGCGGCGCCGGCGGCGTCGTGTGGAACCGGGAGCTGCAGGAGCACGATCCGGATCTCATCGTGCTCCTGCTCGGCTTCTGGGAGGACGAGGTGGTCGGGGAGACGGCCAGTGACGATCCCGGTTGGGCCCAGCAGTACGGCACCTCGGTCGTCGACCCGTTCCTCGACCTCCTCACCCGCGACGGGGCCAAGGTCCTCTGGATCGGCATGCCCGCCGTCGTCGATCCCGTCGTCACCGAGCGCCTGGCGCGGCTGAACTCGGTGTTCTCCGACGCGGCCGACCGCCGGGGCGACGTGGACTACCTGCCCGGTGGCGAGTACCTGTCCGGGCCCGAGGGCGGTTACACGGACGTGACGGTCTCGCCGGCGACCGGCCTGCCGCTGCGCCTGCGGCGACTCGATGGCCTCCACCTCTGCCCGGGCGGGGTCGATCTCCTGGGCGCGCCCGTGCTCGACGAGATCACCCGCCAGTGGAACGTGCAGGCCAGCTATGGGTGGCAACAGGGCACCTGGCGGCAGCCGCCGCTGCTGCACGCCCCCGAGGAGTGCCCGGCTCCCGTCTGAGGCCCGGCCCTAGACTCGCCCCCGACATGCGGAGCCGATTCCGCGGGTTTCCCGCCCGCCTCCTCCTGCTCG
>DATDAH010000042.1:0-52543 GCA_036525535.1 Acidimicrobiales bacterium | reverse complement strand
CGGACACCCCTCACACGTCACCGGTGGACATGTCCACCTCGACGCTGTGACCAAGCGATACGGCCGGGGAGCCGGCTCTGTGCTCGCCTTGGACGGCATCCATCTCGACGTACAACCGGGCGAGTTCGTCTGCCTGGTCGGTGCCTCGGGCTGTGGCAAGTCTACCCTCCTCAACCTCGTCGCCGACCTCGACGAGCCCACCACGGGCACGCGTGAGGTCAGCGGCAAGACCGGGGTGATGTTCCAGGAGGCTGCCCTGTTCCCGTGGCTCACGGTGGCAGGCAACATCGAACTGGCCCAGCAGCTGCACGGCGTGAAGAAAGCCGAGCGGCGGCGTCGGGCCCAGGAACTGCTGAACGTGGTCCACCTCGAGGGCTTCGCCAAGAAGCGGCCCCACGAGCTGTCCGGGGGCATGCGGCAGCGGGTCGCGCTGGCCCGCACGCTGGCCCAGGACGCGGACGTCCTCCTCATGGACGAGCCGTTCGGGGCCCTCGACGCCATCACCCGGGACTTCCTCCACGACGAGCTCGAGCGGCTCTACCTGGAGCGGGGCTTCACGGTGATCTTCGTCACCCACAACGTCCGGGAGGCCGTCCGTCTCGGCACCCGGATCGTCCTGCTGACGAGCCGGCCCGGGCGGGTGGCCGAGGAGTTCCTCGTCGAGGCCGACCGGCCCCGGCGGATGGACGACCCGGCCACATCGGCCCTCTCCGTGAGGATCACCGAGCGGCTTCGCGAGGAGGTGCGCCGTCATGCTGACCACTGACACCCGCGACCGGGCCAGCGAGTCCTTTGCCGGCCTCGATGCCCTCGAGGCGGCCGAGGGGCCGAAGGCGTCCCGCCTGCGCCACCTCTGGAGCCTGACCTGGCCGAAGCTGGCTGCCATCGCGATAGGCCTGTTCCTCTGGCAGTGCGTGGTGTGGTCGGGCTGGAAGCCCGAGTACCTCCTGCCCGGGCCCAAGGAGGTCTTCTCGACCCTCTGGGGCTACCTCCAGGAGGGTCGCCTCCAAGAGGCTGCGATCATCACCCTGGCGCGGGCCTTCAAGGGCTTCGCCCTCGCCTTGGTCATCGGCGTCGTCCTCGGCAGCTTGGTGGCCCGGGTCAAGGTTCTGCGGGTGGCGGTGGGATCCCTCATCACCGGGATCCAGACCATGCCGTCGATCGCCTGGTTCCCCCTGGCCATCCTGCTCTTCCAGCTCTCCGAGGAGGCGATCATGTTCGTGGTCGTCCTCGGTGCGGCCCCGGCCATCGCCAACGGCCTGATCGCGGGGAGCGACAACATCCCGCCGGTCCTGCTGCGGGCCGGTCACGCCATGGGAGCCCGTGGCCTGTCGAAGTACCGCCACATCGTCCTGCCGGCGTCATTGCCCTACTTCGTCGGCGGCCTCAAGCAGGGTTGGGCGTTCGCCTGGCGCAGCCTCATGGCCGGTGAGCTGCTGGTGGTCATCGCCGGACGAGAGTCGATCGGCGTGCTGCTGCAGACCAACCGGAACCTGCAGAACGCCGACGGCCTCCTGGCCGTGATGATCGCCATCCTGGTCATCGGCATCCTCGTGGACAGCCTGGTCTTCGGCACGCTGGACCGGGCCATCCGTCGCCGCTGGGGCCTCCTCGACCCTGGCGTCTGAGCCTCGGCTCGGCGGTCCTCGGCGCTGCAGCGGGCGCCGGGGGCCGCCGGGCCAGGAACCTCAGTCCAGGTTGTCGGCGGCCACGAACCCCACCACGGCGGCCCCGCCGGCCAGGAGGAGCACGCCGAAGCGGGAGCGCTTGGGCAGGTGGCGAAACGCCAGGGCCGTGCCCACCGCGTCGGCCCCATCCGCCAGTGCAGACGCCCGCACCCAGTCCTGGGCCCGAGGGTCGCCTCGGTCGAGGGCGTTGATCACACCGAGGCCGAGGATGAGGTCCCGTCCGCCGAGGCCGCGGGCCAGGAGCTTGGCCCCGGCTTGCCCGCCGGACTCGCCGATCCACGCGCGGGTAGCCGCGCGGGGAGCGATGAGGAGCGCGGCGCCGATGGCGACCCGACCCGCGGCGGTGATCCGGGCGATGCTGCGATGGTCCACGGGCGCAGTGTGGCAGGGGCGGCTGGTATCGTCCTCTTCTCTGGGGCCGTTGGCGCAGTTGGCTAGCGCACCTGCATGACGCGCAGGGGGTCGGGGGTTCGAGTCCCTCACGGCCCACTCCAGAGAAGCCCCAGGTCAAGCCCGGTCAGGGGGGATCGGCGACCTGGGGCTTCTCTGTGTCCAGTCGACACGTGAGGGGGAACGATGGCAGTGAAGAGGGACGACGTGGTCGGCCGACCCACCGGGGCCGCGACCATCCACGTGGAGCGGGGGCCGGTCACGGCCTTCGCCCGTGCGGTCACCGACACCAACCCGGTGTACGAGGACCTGGCTGTGGCCGCCGAAGCCGGTTTCGCCGCCATCCCGGCGCCGCCGACCTTCACCTTCGCCGCTTCCGCCTGGGGCACGTTCCTCGAGGACCAGCCCGAGGACCCGACCGGGGGCCAGAACCCGATGGCCGAGATCATGGGCGCGCTCATGGCCGACGGCGGGCTGATCCTGCACGGCGAGCAGGAGTTCACCTACCACCGCCCGGTGGTCGTCGGGGACACGCTGCACCACGAGGGTGAGGTCGTGGACCTCTACACCAAGCAGTCGGGCGAGCGGACGATGACCTTCCTGGTCATTGAGAACCGCTTCACCGACGAGGACGGCGCCCCGGTCGTGACCGAGCGCTTCAACCTGATCCACCGGTCGTAGAGGGGAACGACATGGCAGCCACACCCACACCCAAGCTGGCCTGGGACGACGTCGAGGTCGGTGCCGAGGCTCCGGCGGTCGCCCATCCGCTGGGCCGGACCGACCTGGTCAAGTACGCCGGGGCGTCCGGGGACTACAACCCGATGCACACCGACGAGGTCGCGGCCCAGGCCGCGGGCCTGCCCAGCGTGTTCGGGCACGGCATGTTCTCCATGGGCCTGCTCGGCCGGGCTCTCACCGACTGGGCCGGCGCCGGGAACCTGACCAACTACAAGGTCCGGTTCACCAAGCAGACCTGGCCGGGGGAGACCCTGACCACCACGGTGGTGGTGACGGCCAAGCGCGAGGAGGCAGGTCAGCGCCTCGTCGACGTCGATGCCTCCCTGGCCAATCAGGACGGCGAGGTCAAGGTGGCCGGCTCGGCCACCGTCATCGCCCGCTGATCAGCCTTCGTCGAGGTCAGCCAGGACCGCGTCGGCGGCATTCCTGCCATTGAGGCTGCAGACGCCGCCCGCGGGGTGGGTGGCTGCTCCGCACAGGTAGACGCCGTCCATGGCCGTGCGGGTCGGGAACCGGTTGGTCCACATCTGGTCCGGGGTGCACTCCCCGTGGAAGATGTGACCGGCGGTGAGGCCGACCTTCTTCTCGATGTCCGGCGGTCCCAGGACCTGGACCTCGTCGACGCAGTCCTCGACGTCGCAGTACTCGCCGATCATCCCGAGCACCTGGCGGCCGATCTCGTCCCGGCGGCTGTCCCAGGTCCCCTCCGCCAGGTCGTACGGGCCGTACTGCACGAACGCACTGAGGGTGTGCTTGCCCGCCGGGGCCACGCTCGGGTCGTAGGCAGAGTGGAAGTAGAGCTCGGCGAAGGCGGGGTCGACCTCGCCCCGGGTGCAGGCCTCGAACGCCCGCTGGGCGTCGTCCATCGGCTGACCGATGGTGACCGGAGCCTGGTTGGGCCAGATCTCGCCGGGCACGGCGGCCCAGTCGGGCAGGCGGGACAGGGCGCAGTTGACCTTGAGCACGGGGCTGGTCACCCGCCAATCGTCGACCCGGCTGCGGAAGGCCGCGGGAGCCGCTGCCCCGAGCAGGCCGAGGGTGGCCTTCGGGTCGGCGTTGGAGATCACGACCGGCGCCCGGATGAGCTCGCCGCCCTCGAGGCGCACGCCCTCGCCGGGCACGATCTGCGCCACCGGCACACCCGCCGCCAACACGGCGCCCAGGTCACGGGCCGCTTCGGCGATGGCGAAGGAGATGGCGCCCATGCCGCCCTCGACGTAGCCCCAGGCCATGGGGACGCCTTCCAGCTCGCCCAGGAAGTGCATGAGCTTGACGAACGCGGTGCCCGGATCATGGGGGCCCGCCCAGGCGCCGATGATGCCTTGCCCGTAGAGGGCCCGCTTGAGGCGCTCGTCGCTCACGTGCCGGTCGATGACCTCGGAGATCGGGGTCTCGTAGAGGGCCTCGATCATCTCCGGGTCGTGGCCGAGCAGCTCCTCCAGCTCGGCCCGCTCGGGCGCGTCGCCCACCCAGGCGTCCCGGGGACCCTTGCGCAGGGCGATGCGCATGCGGTCGAAGAAGTCCTCGTAGGCGAACTGGCCCTCGATGTCGGCCTCGCCGAAGCCGTTGGCCCGCATGTCGGCGGCCGTGCGCTCGACGTCCTGGAACTGGGCGTAGCTGGTCCCGTCTTCGAACGGGCACCAGATGAAGGGCTCGGCCACGAAGACCTTGTAGCCGTATTCCCGGAGACGGAGCTCGGTGATGACCCGCTCGTCGAGCAGGCCGACGACGTAGGCGCAGGGGCTCACCCGGTAGCCGTCGTCGGCGAACGGGGTCTCCAGCGTGCAGGCGCCGCCGAGGCGCTCGCGGGCCTCGAGGACCAGGACCGACTTCCCGGCCTTGGCCAGGTAGGCCGCCGCGGTCAGGCCGTTGTGGCCACCACCGACGACGACCGCATCCCAGTCGCGGGCCGCCAGCTCGGCCACGGGCATCGGGAGCCCGACCTTGCCCAGGGCGAGGTGGATGTCACCAGTTGGCACCCCGGTCAGCCCTTCAGAGCGGTGGCGAACGTCTCCAGGTTGGCCAGGAAGACGTCCACGTCCTCGTCGGTGTGCTGGACCGACAGGGTCCACTGCTCGCACTTGCCCCACGGCGGGAGGAACACGCCACCGTTGTGCTGGTAGAGCCAGTGGACGTGGCCGTAGCGGCCGTCGTAGCCCATGAAGTCGCGGTAGTCGTTGATCCGGTCGGCGGAGAAGATGACCGCCCCCTTGGCCCCGAAGGCACTGACGTAGCCCTCGATGCCGTGCCGGGCCAGGATCTCCTCGGAGCCCTCGGCCATGCGGTCCCGCAGGTGCTCGATGTGGGCGTGGGCCTCGGGGGTCAGCACCTCGAGCAGCGTGGCCTTGGCCGCGGCCATGGTCAGCGGGTTGCCGTTGAAGGTCCCGACCACCTCGTACGTGTCGTCCTCCACGATGGCCATGACCTCGGCCGTGGCCCCGATGGCGCCACAGGGCAGGCCACCACCCATGGACTTGGCCAGGCAGACGATGTCGGGCGTCACCCCGAAGCGCCCCGTGGCCCCACCTTCGTGCGTGGTCAGGCCCGTCTTCACCTCGTCATAGGTGAGGAGGACGTCGTGCTCGCCGAGCAGCTCCTTGAGGTCGGCCAGGTAGTTCGGCGGCGGCGGGACGACGCCGATGTTCATCATCATCGGCTCGATGATCATCCCGGCGATCTCGCCCGGATGCGCCTCGAGCACCTCGCGCACGGCAGCGACGTCACCAAAGGGGACGACGAGGGTCTGGGCCGCGACCTCGGGCAGGACACCGCCATGGACGGGGACCGACGCCGGATGCTCGGGCGGGCCCGCGTCCTCGAAGTCGGGGTACACCGAGACCTGCACGCTGTCGTGGTGGCCGTGGTAGCTGCCCTCGATCTTGATCATCTTCTTGCGGCCCTTCACCACCCGCATGAGGTTGAAGGCGGCGAGGGTGGCCTCGGTGCCCGAGTTGGCGAACCGCCACTTGGGCTGGTCGAAGCGACGGGCCAGGTCGCGGCTGACCGGGATCAGGTCCTCGGTGGGCTGGGCGAAGTGGGTGCCGAGGGCAACGCGGTCCTGGACAGCCTTGACCACGGCGGGGTGGGCGTGGCCCACGAGCATGGCGCCGAAGCCGTTGTGGAGGTCGACGTAGGTGGTGCCGTCGACGTCGGTGATCTTGGAGCCCTTGCCGTGGTCGATCCAGATGGCCCGGGGCGGGGCGTCCTGCCAGGACGACGCCACGCCGCCGGCCAAGGCGCCGCGAGCTTCGTCCATGATCGCGGCCGAGGCCGGGGTGCGGTCCAGCAAGGCCGCTTCCTGCTCGGCGATGAGGCCGTCGATGACGGCCAGTTCGGCTTCGGTGCCGGCGGTCACGGTCATCGGGTGAGCTCCTGTTCCGGGAAGGGCACACCGCTCGGCAGGGCACCGTCGCGGTAGGTCTGGGCCATCAGTTGCACGAACTGGGTAACGGCGTCCTCGTCGGCGGCAAATGGTCCGGGACGGTAGCCCCGTGACGCGACTCCCCGCTGGACCCCTTCGCAGGCAGCCCAGTCCTGGCGGTTGGTCAAGTCCCAGAGGTCGACGGCGTAAGCGGGGTCGAAGCCGGGGCGGTTGACCGCCGAGGGGTCGAAGAGCCACTGGCACTCGACGAAGGTCCGGTCGGGGCCCAGGGGCTCGAACCGGTGGGTCATCACGTAGTCGGGGTGGGGGCTGATCAACAGGTTGGGCAGCAGCCCGATGTAGTGGACTCGGCGCCGCCAGGTCTCGTCGACGCCCGGGAGCATCACGCCCTCGGAGCGGCCGTCGAACGCCATGGTCTCGGCGTCGTCGGCCAGCACCATCCAGCCGCCGATCCACATCCCGTCGTGATCGGCGCAGTTGTCGCCGCTGTTGGGCGGGCTGACCAAGCAGAACTCGGGGTGGATGGCAGCGCAGTGGAAGCACTCGTGGTAGTTCTCGATGGGCAGCTTCCAGTTGGCCGCCAACTCGTAGCAGTGGCTGGCGCCGACCACGAGGCGCTCGGGATCCCAGCGGGCCATCTCGGCGTCGAGGTCACCGAGGTGCTCGGCCAGCGGGCGGGCGTCGCCCGAGGCGTTGACGAAGACCCAGCCGCACCACTCTTCGGTGCGGACCGGGACCAGGGGGAACTGGGTCGGGTCGAAGCCCTCCGGCGCGTCGAAGCGGGGGGTGAACTTGAGCGTGCCGTCGAGGGCGTAGGTCCAGGCGTGGTACGGGCAGTGGATGGCGTTGCGCCGGACCGTGGTGTCCTCGGGCTGAAGCTGGTGGCCCCGGTGGCGGCACACGTTGTAGAAGCCGCGCAGCACGCCGTCGTCGCCCCGGACGAGCACGACGCTGTCGTCGCCCACGCGGAGGGCACGGCGGTCACCGGCGTCGGCGAGGTCAGCCGAGCGGCCGGCGCAGACCCAGCTCTCCGCGAAGAGGTGGCGGCGCTCCCAGGCCAGAACGGCCTCGGAGGTGTAGGCCTCGGCCGGAAGCATCCGGCCGGCGGCGCCAGGCGCCAGGATCGCTTCGACGGCGACATGGTCCACCGGCGCGGCCGAGCGCAGGTCCATTCTGCTCACCGCTCACCTCGGCGCAGGAGGCGACTGCGCTTGTGGTCCTTCAGGATGCGTCGCGTGCAGAGCAGGCCGGGGATGCCGGTCACGCCGCCACCGCCGTGGGTGGCCGAGGAGCACTGGTACAGGCCCCCGATCGGGGTGGTGAAGTCGGCGTAGCCGGGGGCCGGGCGCATGTGGAACAGCTGGTCGGGGGAGAGCTCGCCGTGGAAGATGTTCCCGCCGATGAGCCCGTACTCGTTCTCCATCTCGTAGGGCCCGATGACCTGCCGGTGGATGACCGATGCCTTGAAGTTGGGGGCCAGGTCGTTGTAGCCGTCGATCACCCGGTCGGCGTAGGCCTCCAGTTCGGCGTGGTCCGGCTCGCTCGACCACTCCTGGGGGACCCACTGGGTGAACAGGGACATGACGTGGGTGCCCTCGGGGCACAGCGACGGGTCCACCGTCGAGGGGATGACCCCGTCGGAGAAGGGCAGGGTCGAGGCCTTTCCCCACCGCGCCTCTTCGAAGGCCTTCTGCAGGTGGTCGATCGAATGGCACAGCTCGACCGAGCCGCTGAGCTTCTCCTGGTCCGGCGGGCCGGGCCAGGCGTCGAAGTCGGGCAGCTCGGACAGGGCCACGTTGACCTTGACCGTGCCGGAGCGGGAGCGCCAGTGCTCGAGGTCGTGGACGAAGTCGTCGGGCAGCTCGCTGCGGTCCAGGTGGCGCAGGAAGGTGATCTGGGGGTGGGTGGCGGCCACGACGATGTCGGCCTCCAGCTCCGTGCCGTCGGCGAGGGCCACGCCGATGACTCTGCCGTTGCGGGTCCGGATGCGCTCGACCGGCGCGTTGGTGCGGATCTCGGCGCCGAGAGACTCGGCCGAGGCCCGGATGGCGTCGGAGACCGCGCCCATACCGCCGATGGGATAGCCCCACTTGCCGAGATGTCCGTCGCCGACGTCGCCGATGGTGTGGTGCATCATCACGTAGGCCGTGCCCGCCTCGTCGGGGCCGGCCCAGGTGCCGATGACGGCGTTGATGGCCATGAGGCCCTGGACCTCAGGGGACTCGAACCACTCGTCGAGCACGTCGCGGATGGACATGGTGAACAGGCGGGTGGCGTCCGCCGTGCCCCGCACGTCGAGCCCGCGCAGGCCCCAGGCCAGGCGGAGCTGCTCCATGAGGTCCTTGGGTCGGCGGGAGCCCACGCTGGGCGGCGTGGACAGGAGGAGGGGGGCGAGGACGTCGGCCACCCCACCGATCCAGGCGTGGTAGTCGCCGAGCCGGTCGGCGTCCTTGCTGGAGAACTTGGCCACCTCGTCACGGTCCAGCTCCGGGTCGTCCTCGGCCAGGAGGTAGCGACCGTCGGGGAGGGCGATGAACGTCGGCCCCATGGGGATGACGTGATAGCCGTGCTCGGCCAGCTTGAGGTCGTTGAGGATCGTCGGGGGCATGAGGCTCATGACGTAGGACAGCGCCGTCATCTTGAACCCGGGTCCCCACGGCGTCTCGGTCGTGGCCGCCCCGCCCACGTTGTCCCGGGCCTCGAGGACCACGGGTTTCATCCCGGCGCGGGCCAAGTAGGCCGCGGCCACGAGGCCGTTGTGCCCACCGCCCACGACGATGGCGTCGTACATGCTGCTCACCCTGGGGTTCCCCTCTGTCCTACAATCCGCAATGGCGTTACTAACTGATTGTTCAGTCAGTATAGGCGAATCGAGCGGAGGTCCCTGGTGACGTTCCATCCCCGAGAGCGACGGATCCCGGTCGGGATCGACCGTCGGACGTTCCTACGGCGGTCCGCGTTCACGGCCGCCGCCGTGGCCGCGGGCCCGTCGCTGCTGGCCGCTTGCGGTGGCGACGACGGTGGCGGAGGCGGAGGTGGGGGCGAGGCGGTCCAGCTCTCCCGGCCCGACAACCCGGTGACCTTGCCCACCTTCGACGACATCCCGATGATCGCCGACGGCCTCGATCCCGAGTCGGGCCCGCTCAAGATCTACAACTACGCCGAGTACATCGCCCCCCAGACGCTCCGGGGCTTCCGCCGGGAGTACGGGGTCGACGTCGAGGTGACGACCTTCACCAGCATGGACGAGGCCATCGCCCGGCTGTCCGGGGGCCAAGCCGACTTCGACCTCTTCTTCGCCACGACCGATGTCATCGGCAAGGCCACGGTGGGCCGCCTCCTGCAGCCCCTGAACGCCACCTACCTCGGGAACTCGTCGAACATCTGGAGCCAGCTCCAGGACCCCTTCTACGACGTCGGGGCGCAGTACAGCCGTCCCTACGCGATGTACGCCACGGGGATCGGCTACCGGATCGATCGGGTGGCCCAGGCCCCGGGCGACTACGACAACCCGTACGACATCCTCTGGGATCCCGAGTACTCCGGTGACCTGTACCTGCTGGAGGACGACCGCGAGGTGCTGGGCATGGCGATGCTCCGGGCGGGGGAGACCGACGTGAACACCGAGGACCCGGCCCAGGTCGACGCCGCCCTCGCCGACATCCAGGAGCTGGCCGACGCCGTCAACCCGCGGATCGGGGTCGAGGCCTACACGATCCTGCCCGAGGGCCGGGCCACGATCCACCAGGCCTGGTCGGGGGACGTGGTCAACGCGCAGTACTACCTGCCGGAGGGCGAGTCGATCGAGAACATCGGCTTCTGGTATCCGGAGGACGGCGGCGGGATGATCGGCTCGGACCAGCTGACGGTGCTGGCCGGCGCCGCCAGCCCGGTGCTGGCTCACCTCTTCATCGACTACGTGCTCGACGCCGACAACGCCCTCACCAACTTCGCCTGGCTGGGTTACCAGCCGCCGCAGACGAGCATCGATCCGGACTCGGTGGTCGCCGACGGCCTGGTCCCGCCCCACCTCGAGTCCACCGTGATCCAGCCCGAGGACTTCGAGACGGGCTACCAGCTCCTCCAGCTCTCCCTGGCCGGTGAGCGGCTGTGGGACAACGCGTGGTCGACCTTCACCGCCGGCTGAGCGGCTGGGCGTGAGTCGAGCGCCCGCCGGGCGGAACCGCACCCGGGCCCTCTGGCCCAGCCTCGCCCTGCCGGGGGTCGCCTGGCTCCTCCTCTTCTTCGTCGTCCCCTTCTACGGGGTGCTGGCGGTGGCCTTCGGCGGCCTCGACCCGATCTTCGGCAACGCCGTTCCGGTCTGGAACCCGCTTCAGTGGGACAGCACGGTCTTCGTCGATGTCCTCGACCGGGTGGTCAACGCCGAGCTGCGCGAGGTCTATCTGCGCACGTTCGCCTACGTGGGCACCGCGCTGTTCCTCTGCTTCCTCATCGGGTACCCGGTGGCCTACTACGTGTCCCGCTTCGGCGGGCGGCGGCGAGGTCTGCTCCTCGGCCTGATCATCGCCCCCTTCTGGATCAACTACCTGATGCGGATGCTGGCCTGGATCAACCTCCTCCAGGAGGACGGATACGTCAACGACGTCCTGAGCGCCCTGCACCTGACCTCGGCGCCGGTGAACTGGCTCGAGGGCCGGTCCATCACCGTGGTGCTGGGCCTCGTGTACGGCTACATCCCGTTCTTCGTCCTGCCTCTGTTCGCCGCGCTGGACCGCATCGACCGGAGTGTCATGGAGGCGTCGAGGGACCTCGGCATGGGGCCCCTGCGGACCTTCCTGCGGGTGACCCTTCCCCTGTCCAAGCAGGGACTGCTGGCCGCCGCAGTCATCACCGCCCTGCCGATGATGGGGGACTACTACACCGCGGACCTGCTGTCGGGGTCGCCCCGGACGAGCATGATCGGCAACCAGATCGAGTTCTTCCTGTTCGAGGGCTCCCAGAAGAACGCCGGGGCGTCCCTGGTCGTGATCCTGTCGATCATGTTGATGGCCGGGATGGCCTACTACCTGGTCCAGACCGACCGGGCCACTCGGGAGCTCCACCGATCGTGAACCGGCTCCGCACCTGGTGGTCGAACCCGTGGCGCCGGCCCGCCTTCCTGGCCACGGGCTTCTGGCTCTACGTCATCTGGTCGCTGGTGCCGGTGCTGATCGCCATCCAGTTCGCCTTCAACTCCGGCCGGTCGCGCAGCACCTGGCAGGGCTTCTCGTTGCGCTGGTGGTTCGACGACCCGGACCGCTCGCTCTGGCACGACCCGTCTCTGCGCGACGCGCTGGTCAACAGCTTGTGGCTGGCCTTCTTCACCATGCTGATCGCCACCCCCCTCGGGGTGGCGCTGGCCCTGGGCCTGGCCCGCTGGCGGGGACGTACGGCGCGGGCGTCCAACCTCTTGATGTTGATCCCCTTGGCCACGCCCGAGATCGTCATGGGGACGATGCTCTTCCTCGTCTTCGACAACCTCTACACGACGATCCCGCTGGGGCGACCGGCGATGTTGCTGGGCCACGTCACCTTCTCGGTGTCCTACGTGGTCATCCTCGTACGCGGCCGTCTGCTCACGATCGGGCCCGACCTCGAGGACGCGGCCCAGGACCTGGGCGCGTCCCCGGTCGCCGCGATCCGCACCGTGCTGCTGCCTCTCCTCTGGCCGGCGATCTTCGCCAGCCTGATGATCGTCTTCGCCACCTCGATCGACGACTTCGTGATCTCCGCCTTCCTCTCCTCGGACGCCTCGAGCCAGACGATCCCGATCAAGATCTACTCCACGGTGCGCGTGGCCCCGACGCCGGCCCTGAACGCGCTGGCGACCGTGATGCTGGCGTTCACGTTGCTGGCCGTGGTCCTCGCCGTCCTCGCCCTCAAGGTCTTCCGCCGTGGCGAGCAGGGCAGCGCCGTCGAGGACTTCGCCGCACTGGACCTCTAGGGAGGTCAGCTCAGCTTCACGTAGATCTGCTTGGATTCGAGGAAGCTGTCCAGGCCGTAGGGCCCGAGCTCCCGGCCGATGCCCGAGCCCTTGAACCCGCCCCAGGACGCCTCGGTCGGGGCGGGCTGAGAGGCATTTATCCAGACGGTTCCGGCCCGGATGGCGCGAGCGGCCCGGAAGGCCTTGCCGACGTCCCGGGTCCAGACGGCGGCGGCCAGGCCGTACTCGGTGTCGTTGGCCTGGCGGGTCACCTCGGCCACGTCGTCGAACGGGAGCACGGTGGCCACGGGGCCGAAGATCTCCTCCCGAGCGATGCGGAGGTCCTGGGTGTCGGTCTCGAAGATCGTGGGCGGGACGAAGTACCCACCGGCCAGGGCTGGATCGGTCGGACGCTCGCCCTCGTAGGCCAGGCGGGCCCCCTCGGCGGAGCCCGCGTCGATGTAGCCCTGCACCCGGTCCCGCTGCTCGGAGGAGACCAGGGGGCCCATGGTGACCTCGGGATCGAAGCCCGAGCCGATGCGGATCCCCTTGGCCTCGTCCACGAGCCCGGCCAGCACCTCGTCGTAGACGGGGCGCTCGACGAAGATGCGGCTGCCCGCGGAGCAGACCTCGCCCTGGTTGCCGAAGATGCCCCAGGCGCTGCCGGTGACGGCGGCGACCAGATCGGCGTCGGCGAACACGATGTTGGGGCTCTTGCCCCCGAGCTCCAGCGTCACCCGCTTCAGGGAGTCGGCGCAGGTCCGCATGATGTGCTGACCGATCTCCTTCGAGCCGGTGAAACTGATCTTGTCGACCTCGGGGTGCTCCAGCAGGGGCTGGCCCGCGTCGGGGCCGAGGCCGGTGAGGACGTTGAGCACCCCGGCGGGCACGCCCGCTTCGTCGGCCACCCGGGCCAGGCCGAGGGCGGTGAGGGGGGTTTGCTCGGCGGGCTTGAGGACGACGGTGCAGCCTGCCGCGAGGGCGGGCGCGACCTTCTGGCTGGCCATGAGCAGGGGGTAGTTCCAGGGCACGATCAGGCCACAGACCCCGACCGGCTCCTTGACGATGAGGCTCATGGCATCGGGGCCGATGGGCGGGATGTCGCCGCTGATCTTGGTGGCCCAGCCCGCGTAGTACTCGAACATGAACGCCGATTCCTCGATGTCCCAGACGGCGTCCTCGTAGGGCTTGCCCGTGTCGTGGGTCTCCAGCTTGGCCAGCTCCGCCGTGTCCCGGCGCAGGATGGCGGCCATCTTGAACAGCAGGTCGGCCCGATCCCGTTCGGCCACCGCGATGCCCCAGGTGCCGTCGTCGAACGCCCGCCGGGCGGCTCGCACCGCCCGGTCGGCGTCCTCGGCCGAGCCGGCCGGGATGGTGGCCAGCACCTCGCCGGTCGCGGGGTCGACGGTGTCGAAGCGGGCGCCGTCGGCGGCGTCCGCCCACTGCCCGTCGAGGTACATCTGCTTGGCGTCAGCCATCGGTCTCTCCATCTGTGGTGGTCGGGGCCAGTACCCGTAGCGCGTCCGGCGGCAGCATGACCGACACCGGTGTGCCCGCGTCCCACTCGGGACGGCCGTCGGTGTTGGCCACGAGGGCCTGCAGGGGGGCGCCGTGGGGGAGGCGGAGGTGGACCTGCGTGGTCGGGCCGACGTAGACGAGGCGCTCGACCATGGCGGGCACGCAGTTGTCGCCCAGGGCCTCGCCCTCGGTGACATGGACCCGCTCCGGACGGATGACCACCTTCACGGGGCCCGTGCAGTCCTGGTCGCCCGCGGTCGCCGCGAGGGAGAACGCACCGAGGCGGATGGTGCCCTGCCCGCCCGTTCGGGTGCAGTCGGCTTCCAGCAGGTTGGCCACGCCGAGGAAGTCGGCGACGTAGGCCGTTCGGGGCTCCTCGTAGACCTCGTCGGGGGTGCCCACCTGCTCGACCCGGCCGTTGTCCATCACCGCCAGGCGGTCGGACATGGTCAGGGCCTCCTCCTGGTCGTGGGTGACGTACACGAAGGTGATCCCGACCTCGTGCTGGAGCGCGGTCAGCTCCGTCTGCAGGGCCTTGCGCAGCTTGGCGTCCAGGGCGCCGAGAGGCTCGTCGAGGAGGAGCACCTTGGGTTGGAGGATCAGGGCCCGGGCCAGGGCCACCCGCTGCTGCTGGCCGCCGGAGAGTTGGGTCGGCTTGCGTTCGGCGAAGTCCTGCAGCTGCACCAGGTGCAGGGCGTCGGTGACCCGCTGCTCCATCGCCGACTTGCTGTCACCGTTCTTGCGCCAGCGGAGCCCGTAGGCCACGTTGCGGGCCACGGTGAGGTGGGGGAAGAGGGCGTAGGACTGGAAGACCGTGTTGACGGGCCGCCGGTGGGGGGGCGTCGTGGCCAGGTCCTCGCCGTCGACCAGGATCTGGCCGCTGGTGACGGCTTCGAAGCCGGCGATGAGGCGCAGGGTGGTGGTCTTGCCACAACCGGAAGGTCCGAGGACCGAGAAGAACTCACCGGAGCCGATGTCGAGATCGATGCCGTCGACCGCGGTGAAGTCCCCGAACCGCTTGACCAGCTCGACCAGCCGGATGGTTCCCCCATGCATCAGAGCGGAGTCTAGAATGACTGAGTCGTCAGTCAGTAACGATCCGAGGTTCGCAATGACCATCCCCGTGTCGTCGGCCTCGCTGGCCGATGAGCTGGACGCCCGCCTTGGCCGGCCGGTCGAGCAGGCCCGCACGCTCCCCGGCCACTGGTACGCCGATCCGGCGCACCACGCCCTGGAGATGGACCGCGTGTTCGGCCGCCAGTGGATCGGGGTCGCCGGAACCGATGCGGTCGAGAAGCCGGGGAGCTACCTGGCTGCGACCGTCGCCGGTGGCGTGCCCGTCCTCGTCGTACGGGGCGATGACGGCGAGCTGCGGGCCTTCCTGAACGTGTGTCGGCACCGGGGCGCGCCGGTGGCCGAGGGCTGCGGGGCGGCTCGGGCGCTGTCCTGTCCGTACCACGCCTGGGTGTACCGCCTCGACGGCACTTTGGCCCGGGCGGCCGGCGTCGGCGAGCCTGAGGGCTTCGCCACCGACGCCTTCGGGCTGACGCCGATCGGGGTGACCACCTTCGCCCGCTCGGTGATGGTCAACCTGGATCCGGCGGCTGCCCCCTTCGACCCCGGTCCTCTGGTCGACGGCCTCGCCCCGTACCGGCTGGACGACCTCGAACTGGGCCGGACCGACCGCTACGAGGCCGCCTTCAACTGGAAGGTCCTGGTCGAGAACTACTCGGAGAACTACCACACGCCCTTCGTGCACTCGCAGCTGATCGGCGCCGGCTACGAGTACCCGATGGCGACCACGGGCGACGTCGTGTTCGCTTGGGACCGGCCGCTGGCGCCCCGGGATGCGTCCGAGGAGGCGCTGGCGTCGTCGACTCCGGGAGGCCCCGGCTGGGACGCGGTAGCCGCAGACGCGTCGCCGGAGTCGTTCAACAACGGGAGCTACCTGACGGTCTTCCCCAACACGATGGTCTCGGTCTTCGCCGGCTTCGCCGCCACGTTCCGCCTGACGCCCACCGGGCCCACGACGACCATCGTGGAGCGGGACTACCTCTGGCACCCCTCGGTCGATCACGCCCGGAGGGACGCCGACTACGCCGCCACCAAGGAGGTCGTGCTCCAGGACCTCGAGATCTGTGAGGCGGTGCAGCGCACCTACGACGGTGGCCTGTCCGCGAACGGCGTGCTCTCCACCGAGCACGAACGGGGCGTGCATCACGTCCACCAGCTCCTCTTCGCGGCCCTGGCCTGATGGCTACGCGCACCCGCAAGGACGTCGATGAGCGCCGGGCCCAGATCCTCGACGCCACCCGGGAGGTGGCCCTCGAGCGGGGCCTCGCCCACCTGCGGGTGGCCGACGTGGCCAGCCACCTCGGTGTCAGCTCCGGCCTGATCCACTATCACTTCTCGTCCAAGGACGAGCTGCTGGTCGAGATGCTGCGCACGATGGCCGCGTCCGACGTCGCCCGCCTTCGGGAGACCGTCGACACCGAGGCCGACCCCGTCGACCGGCTGGACGGGGTCCTCCGGGCGTACCTGCCCGCCGCCCGCCGGGACGAGTCCTGGGCCCTGTGGATCGACTGGTGGGACGAGGCCCTCCGCAGCGAGGCGCTGGCCACCATTTCCTCGGAGTTCGACACCGCCTGGGTGGCGATCCTGGAGGAGCTCATCGACGCCGGTGTGGACCAGGGGATCTTCGACTGCAAGGACACCCACGGGTCCGCCTGGCGCCTGTCGGCCCTGCTCGACGGCCTGGCTGTCCAGGTGGTCCTGCCCCGCCGCACCCTCACCCGCCGTCAGATGCTGGAGCACGCCCGCATCGGCGCCGCCCGCGAGGTCGGCCTCCCGCGCAGTGCCTTCCCCGATTGAGCCGGTCTCCCTCAGCCCAACGGCAGGCCTTCGGCGGTGTGGCCCCGGAATCCCGTGACGGTGTCGGCGACGCACAGGGCGTCGAGCGCGGCCTCCTCGGTGGCCTCGACCACGGCCACGAAGAGGGAGTCGATGTGGCGGTGGGCGACCACCCTGCGGGTCGTGGTCGCCGCCGCGGGTCGACGCTCGCCGCGGACCGTGGTCGAGAAGGCGGTGAAGATCTCGCCGGAACCGTGGTGGGCCACCGAGCCGCCCCGGGCCAGGCCCAGTCCGGCCCGGCGGGCCAGGCGGGAGCAGGCATGGGCGTCGAGGGGCGCGTCGGTGGCGACGATGACCACGCAGGAGCCATCCGGGTCCTCACCCGCGGCTCGGAAGCCCTCGGTGACCAGTTCTCGGCCGACGGGGTCGCCGGCCACGGTCAGCTCGGGCAGGTCGCCGTGGTTGGCCAGCAGCAGGACGCCGACCGTCGCCTCCAGCTCCTCGACCCGGCGGGACGCCGAACCGATGCCGCCTTTGACGCCGAAGCTCACCATGCCGGTGCCGGCGCCGACCACACCCATGGCCACCGGGTCCGTGGTTGCCGCCGTCATCGCGTCGCGGCAGTCCTGCACCGACACCGCCCGCAGTCGGGCCTCGTCCAGCCAGGAGTCGTCGCACTCACCGACCATCGGGATCAGGAGGTGGTCGGCGCCGGCCTCGGGCACCGTGGCGAAGATCTGGTCGACGACGGCGTCGTAGCCCCGGCCGACGGCCCCGGTGCTGGTCAGCAGGATCGGCGTCTCGACCTGGCCCCACTCCGCGGCCTTGAGGGCGCCGGTCAGCTCACCGGTGCCGTTGAGCACCGCCGAGCCCGACGCCATCGGCCGCCACCACAAGTCCGTCGGATCAGCGGGCAGGACCGCGGTGACCCCCGTTCGGGTCGAGTCGCCCGCCCAGCGGGTGACATGGCCGACGCGCACGCCGGGCACGTCCACGATCGAGTTGGTCGGCCCCGGCGGCCGGGCCCCGATGGTGATGCCTCGGGCGCGCGCCCGCGGGCGGGGTGGGGGAGGACCGTCGCTCATGGTCCGTGATCGTGGCACGGCCCTGGCCCTACCGGTGGTGTGGGACGAGCGACACCGTCGTCACGACGTGGGCGGCGGCATCTGGCTCGGCGTCGAGCTGGCCTCGGACGAGACGCCGGCGCGTGGTGATCGACTGCGGGAGGCGATGGCCGAGGCCGGCGCGACGGTGCATCCCGCGACGGACCACGGCGATGCGCCCGTGCTGGCCGTGCACGCGCCCGACTACCTGGCGTTCCTGCGCCGGGCCCACGGCGACTGGCTGGCGGCCGGGCATCACCTCGACCCCGGTCAGCCCGATGTCGTGCCCTACGTCTTCTCGCTCCCGCAGGCCACCTCGGGCCGTCCCCCCCGGCGGGCGACGGCGATCCGGGCCGAGGTCGGCCAGTACGCCGTCGACACGATGTCGCCGATCGGCGCCGGGACCTACGAGGCGGCGCGAGCCGCGGTGGACGTCACCCTGACCGCGGCGGACCTCGTCCTGGGCGGGGCCGCGGCGGCCTACGCCGCCGTCCGGCCACCGGGCCACCACGTGGGTCCTGGCTTCTACGGCGGCTCGTGTCACCTGAACAACGCCGCCTGCGCCGCTCAGCACCTGGTCGACCGGGGCGGGGCCCGGGTGGCGATCGTGGACATCGACGCCCATCACGGCAACGGCACCCAAGAGGTCTTCTGGAACCGGGGCGACGTCTTCTTCGGCTCCGTCCACGTGGACCCGGGCGCGGGCTGGTTCCCCCATACGGCGGGATTCGCCGACGAGGTCGGTAGAGGAGCCGGTGCGGGGGCGAACCGCAACCTGCCGTTGCCTCCGGGTTCGGGTGACGATCCCTGGGGCGACGCGGTGCAGGGGCTGGCGACCGCGGTGGCCGACCACGGCGCCGAGGCCCTGGTGGTCAGCCTCGGTGTGGACGCCGCGGCGGGCGACCCCGAGAGCCCGCTGGAGGTCACCCGCCGGGGCTTCGCCGCGGCGGGCCGTAGCCTCGCCGCCCTCGGCCTCCCGACGGTGTTCGTGCAGGAGGGCGGGTACGACCTGGACACGCTCGGCGACCTCGTGCTCGCCGTGCTCGACGGCTTCGAGGAGGCCCGTGACTGCTGATCGTCCGACCTGGCTGGGGACCGAGGAGCGGGGCGGGCTGCCCATCCCGGCCCGAGTCGACACCGTCCCGCCGCCGCACTGGCGCCTCGAGGCGGTGGCGGCCACCGAGCGGCCGCGGGACCTGACCGTTGGCCCCGACGGCCGGACCGCGGCCTTCCTCTGGGACCGGGACACCTCCGACGTGTGGGTGATCGATGCCCTGACGGGGGCCACCAGCCGGCTGACGACGGGCCGGGCGCTGGCCCCCTGGTGGGAGGACACCCGGCCCGTGGTGTCACCCGACGGCGCCCTCGTCGCCTACGGGGACGGCGATCAGGTCTGGGTCGTCCCCGTCGCCGGCGGGCCCCCCCGGGCCATCCTCCAAGGTGGCGAGCCGGTGTGGACGCCGGACGGCCTGCTCCTGATCGGCGTCGAGCGGGACCGCTGCACGGTCCTGGCCCAGGTCGACGTGGACGATCCCTGGCCCGTCCCGGTGGCCTCGGGAGACGGTGACTGTTGGGGGGCCGACCCGTCGCCGGACGGCACGCGTGTGGCCTATGTGTTCTCGCCCCACGCCGACCGCAACCGGTCAGAGATCCACGTGGTGGACCTCGACTCGGGCGAGGACCGGGCGCTCACCGGCACACCCGAGCACCACGACCGGGGCGTGACCTGGTCACCCGACGGCGCCACCTTGGCCTTCACCGCCGAGCGCCCCGGCTGGCACGAGGTCCACCTCATCGGGGCCGACGGCACCGGCGAGCGTCAACTCACCGACGGGGGTCACAACTGGTTCGACCTGGCGTGGCACCCGGACGGCGACCGGCTCGTCGGCGTGCGGGACCGTCATGGCGTGACCGACCTCGTCGTGGTGGACGTCGAGGGAGGGGCGCTCGACGTGCTGGCCGAGGGCGGTTCGTGGAGCCAGCCCCAGTGGCTGGCCGACGGCCGCCTCCTCGTCGCCCACGAGTCCTTCACGACGGCGCCCCGCCTGCAGGTGGTCGAGCCGGGCGGGGTCACCACCACGGTCCTGGCCCCGACCCCGGCGGCGGTCGCCTCGGCCCCTCATGTCGTCCCGGAGCCGGTGAGCTACGTGTCGTTCGACGGACGCGAGATCCCCGGGTGGCTCTACCTGCCGGCCGGCGCGTCGGCCGAGCAGCCGGCGCCCGCGGTGGTCAACCCCCACGGCGGGCCCACCGACCGCGACGGCGACGAGTGGTACGGCGTGGCCCAGTACTTCTGTGACAAGGGCTACGCGTGGTTCCTGCCCAACTTCCGGGGGAGCACCTCGTGGGGCCGGGACCACGAGCATGCCAACCACGGCGACTGGGGCGTCGGCGACACCAAGGACTGCCTGGCCGCCCATGACTTCCTCTCGGCCCATGGCCTCGTGGACGGCGACCGCATCGCCATCTTCGGGGGCTCCTACGGCTCGTACATGGCGCTCTGCTCGGTCGTCGACGACCCCCAACACCGCTACCGGGCGGCCCTGACCAAGTACGGGGACTGCGACATCTGGACCTCGTGGGCCCAGGGCGACCGGGCCGGTGTCCAGGACATGGAGCGCCAGATGCCCCATCCCCACCTCGACCGCCAGGCCTACGTCGACGGCTCGCCCATCCACCGCATCGACCAGCTGGAGGTGCCGATCCTGGTGGCCCACGGCCTGCAGGACGTACGGGTCAACCCGGCCCAGGCCGAGGAGCTGGTGGAGGCGCTGCGCCGCCTCGGTAAGACCTACGAGTACGTCACCTACCCCACCGAGGGCCACGGCTTCCTGAGCGCCGGCCCCCAGGTCGACTACTACCGACGGGTCCAGCGATTCCTCGACTGGGTGCTGATGTGAACGGGGGCGCGGCTGACGCCACCCGAAAGTGCGCCTATGGTCGTGCGATGGGGCGAACATGGGGACGGATCGGGATCGTCACGCTGCTGGCCGGCGCGTTGCTCGGCATCGGCGCCGGGGGCGCGGGGGGCCAGGAGGGGGACGGCAGCACCACCACCACGGCCCCGACCACGACGACGGCGGCGCCGGGGGCGACCGGGGCCGACGAGGAGGAGCTGACCCTCACCGTCGGGCTCACCCAGGAGATCGACTCGCCCAACGTCACCGTGGGCTACACGGTCGCGGCCTACGAGGTCTGGAACCTCCAGTACGCCACGCTGACCGACAAGGCGGCCGACGACTTCGAGACCATCCCCGGGCTGGCTGAGTCGTGGGAGGCCTCCGACGACGGCCTCACGTACACCTACCACCTCCGCGAAGGCCTCGAGTGGTCCGACGGTGAGCCCCTGACCGCCGAGGACGTCGCGTACACGATCAACCGCTCGCGGGACGAGGAGTGGTTCAACCACTTCGCCACGACCCAGAACCTCGACGCCACAGCCATCGACGACGTCACCCTCGAGATCACCTCGTCGGTGCCGGACCCCAAGCTGCCCACCATGGACGTCTACGTCGTCCCCAAGCACATCTACGAGGACATCTCCGCCGACGAGCTCGGCACCTACGAGGCGACCGACGGCGTCGGCTCCGGCCCCTTCACCCTGACCGAGCTGCGGCGGGGCCAGGACTGGACAATGGAGGCCAACCCCAACTACTGGGGTGGCGAGCCGACGATCGACCGGGTGATCTTCCGGGTGTTCACCAACCCCGACGCCATGGTCGCCGCGCTGGAACAGGGCGAGATCGACGCCGCCCACAACATCCCCTCGGGCAGCGTCGAGCGCCTCGAGGAGAACCCCGACATCGAGGTCGTGCAAGGCCAGCAGGGCGGCTTCGACGAACTTTCCATGAACGCCGGTGCCGGTGGCATCGGTGACGGCCATCCGGCCCTTCAGGACGTCAGGGTCCGTCAGGCCATCGCCCACGCCGTCGACAAGGAGACGATCGTCGACCGGGCGTACAACGGACTGGCCGAGCCGGCCGACGCCATGTCCCCGTCCCCGGACCGGACCTGGATTCCCGAGATCGACGAGCCGTTCGAGTTCGACCTCGACCAAGCGAACCAGATCCTGGACGACGCCGGCTACGAGGACACGGACGGCAACGGGGTCAGGGAGATGCCCGGCGGAGGCGAAGAGCTGACCTTCCGGTGGGCGGTGCGCACCGAGTCCGACGTCGCCCAGCCGATCTACGAGTTGGTCAGTGGTTCGCTGTCCGAGATCGGCATCGAGACCGAGATCGAGACCTACAACGACACCCAGCTCGGCCCGGTCATCGGGCGGGGGGAGTGGGACCTGTTCGTGTGGGGTTGGACCCCGTTCGTCGACCCCGACCCGCAGCTCTCCTACTTCACTTGTGACCAGGTCTCGACCGACCCCGAGGACCCGCTCAACTACTACAACGACGCCAACTGGTGCAACGAGGACTACGACGCCCTCTACGAGGAGCAGAACCAGGAGCTGGACCGCGACCGCCGGGTCGAGATCGTGCACGAGATGCTCACGATGTTCTACGAGGAGGCCGCGTACTCCGTCCTGGTCTACGCCCCCGATCTCCAGGCCTACCGCACGGACCGGTTCGAAGGCTGGTTGAAGCAGCCCGCCGACATCGGACCGGTGCTCTTCTCGAACACGTCGCCGACGTATGTGAACCTCCAGCCGGTCTCCGAGGACAGCGGTGGCGATGGGGGCGACGACGGCGGGAGCAGCAACACCGGCCTGTACGTCGCCTTGGCCGTCGTCGGCATGCTGGTGATCGGTGGGGGGGCGTTCGTCCTCGGTCGCCGGGGAAGCGCAGAGGACCGGGAGTAGCCGAAGGACCGGGTCGAGGGCCGGGCACCGGAGCATGAGCGCGCGGTTCGTCGGGCGCAAGGTGCTCGGCGCGCTCGTCACGCTCATCTTCGTCATCGTCTTCAACTTCTTCCTCTTCCGGGTCGTCGAGAGCGATCCGGTCGGGACCCTGGTCCGGGGCCGCAACCTGACCGAGGAGCAGCAGCAGCGCCTGTCGGAGGAGTTCGGTGTCGACCAGCCCCTGCCCGAACAGTTCCGGCGGTACGTGGTCGAGACCAGCCAGCTCAACTTCGGGCTCTCCTTCGAGACCCGGGAGCCCGTGTGGGACGTCATCCGGTCCAAGATCTGGCCCACGATCTTCCTCGTCGGGATCTCGGCGGTCCTCTCGGCCGTGATCGGGACCTGGCTCGGCATCAAGGCGGCCTGGAAGCGGGGCAGCTCCTTCGACTACGCCTCGACCACCTCCACCATGCTCCTGTACTCGATGCCGGACTTCTGGCTGGGGCTCCTCCTGCTGGTGCTGCTGGCCAACAAGCTGTCGTGGTTCCCCACGGGCGGGTTCACCGACGCGGGCAGCGACGCCACCGGGTTCGCGGCACTGGCCGACCAGGCCCACCACATGTTCCTGCCCGGGCTGACCCTGACCCTGGCCTACATGGGGGAGTACGCCATCATCATGCGCTCGTCGCTGCTGGACACCATGGGCGAGGACTACCTCGTCCTGGCCCGGGCGAAGGGCCTGCGGGACGCCCTGGTCCGCCGCCGTCACGCCGTGCCCAACGCCCTGCTGCCTCTCGTCACGCTCGTCGCCATCAACTTCGGCTTCGTCCTGGGTGGGGCCATCGCCGTCGAGTCCATCTACTCCTGGCCCGGTCTCGGCCTGGCCACGTACCAGGCCATCCGGGCGCCCGACCTGCCGATGCTGCAGGGCCTGTTCCTGGTGCTCAGTGCGGCGGTCATCCTGGCCAACCTGCTGGCGGACCTGCTCTACGCCTACCTCGACCCCCGCGTCCGGAGCGACCGGTGACGGCGACCGCGGTGCCCCTGTCGTCGCCCCGCCGAGTGGCCTGGCTGCGCCGCCGTCGGGCCCTGGCGAGGACCTGGGCCCAGTATCGGTCCAGCAAGCCGGGCATGCTCGGGCTGGTCATCCTGCTGGTCTTCGTGGCCATGGCCCTGATCGCCCCGCTCATCTCCGACAGCGGGGGCCTGGTGGCCAGCAACACGGTCCAGAACCCGGCCTGGGCCTCGCCCGGCCAGTTCGGACCGCTGGGCACCGACCACCTCGGGCGCAGCGTGGCCGCCCAGTTCGTGTGGGGGGCCCGGATCAGCCTGTTCGTCGGGCTGACCGCCACGGTGCTGACCATGATCTTCGGCTCGCTGGTCGGGATCTTCGCCGGCTTCTTCGGCGGCCGGCCGGAGTCCCTGCTCATGCGACTCACCGAGTGGTTCCTGGTGATCCCGTTCCTGCCGCTGGCGATCGTGCTCGCCGCCATCCTGGGTCCGTCCGTCCAGAACATCATCCTGGTGATCGCCGTCACGTCATGGCCCTCGACGGCCCGCCTCATCCGGGCGCAGGTGCTGACGGTAAAGCAGCGGCTCTACGTCGATCGGTCGCGGGCGCTGGGCGCGGGCAACTGGCACCTCACCACCCGTCACATCCTGCCCAACGTGGCCCCCCTGATCCTGGCCAACACCACCCTCACGGTGCCCATCGTGATCCTGACCGAGACCACGCTGGCCTTCCTCGGCCTCGGCGACCCCGATCGGGCCTCGTGGGGGCGGACACTGGACGAGGCCTTCTCGGCGGGGGCGATCGGAAGGGACGCCTGGTGGTACTACCTGCCCGCCGGCCTCGGCATCGTCGCCGTCGTCCTCGCCTTCACCCTCTGCGGCCAGGCCCTGGAGGAGATCCTCAACCCGAGACTGCGGGACAAGAGCTGATGGCACCGATCCTCGAGTTGCGCGACCTGCACGTCACCTACCGGACCGAGTCGGGGGAGGTGCCCGCGGTGCGGGGCGTCGACCTCCAGCTCGAGGAGGGCGACACGCTGGGCCTGGCGGGCGAATCGGGTTGTGGCAAGTCCAGCCTCGGGGGCTCCCTCCTGCGCATCCTGCCCAAGAGCACGCAGGTCACGGGCCAGATCCTGCTCGACGGCGACGACGTGATGGCCATGAAGCCCGGGCGGGTGCGGGCTGTCCGCTGGACGGAGATGGCCATCGTCTTCCAGGGCGCGTTACACGCGCTGAACCCCGTCCAGCGGGTGGGGGACCAGATCGGCGAGGCCATCGAGCTGCACGACGACCCGGGCTCGGCCGAGGTCAAGCGGCGGGTGGGCGCACTGCTCGAACAGGTCGGCCTCACCCCGCGCCGGGCCCGGGACTACCCCCACCTGATGTCCGGCGGCCAGCGCCAACGGGTGATGATCGCCATGGCCCTGGCGTGTGACCCCCGGGTGTTGATCGCCGACGAGCCGGTGACCGCCCTCGACGTGATGGTGCAGGCCCAGGTGCTCAACCTGCTGGCCGAGCTCCAGGCGGAGCGGCGACTGACCATGATCTTCATCACCCACGACCTGTCGGTCCTGGCCTACGCCTGCCGACGTCTCGCCGTCATGTACGCCGGGCGCATCGTCGAGGAGGGACCCAGCGATCAGATCTTCGAGGCGCCCGTGCATCCCTACACCCGGGCCCTGGCCGCGGCGTTCCCGACAATCGGTGATCGGGCGGACCGCCATCGTCCCTCGGGCCTCGGCGGCGACCCGCCCAGCCCCGCCCGCCTCCCGTCCGGCTGCCCGTTCCACCCCCGGTGTGCCGACGCCCGGCCGGACTGCGCGTCGACCGACGTGGAGCTGTGGGGTGCGGGCGAGGGTCGCCGGGCGGCGTGCGTCCTGGCCCCCGGGGCGCCGGCGGGTGTGCGATGAGCGACGCCCTGCTCGAGCTCGAGGACCTGAGCGTTCGCTACGGCGACGCCCGGGCCTGCGACGGCGTCGATCTGGACATCGCCCACGGGGAGGTCGTGGCCCTGGTCGGTGAGTCGGGCTGCGGCAAGACGACCCTGGCCCGCACGATCGTCGGCCTCGAACAGCCCTTCTCCGGTCACGTCCGCTTCGAGGGGGAGGCCATCCCGATCGGCTCCCGCCGCTCGAAGGCCTACCGCCGGGCCGTGCAGATGGTGTTCCAGGACCCGACCGGGGCCCTGAACCCCCGCCAGACCATCTACGAGGCCGTAGCCGAGGGCATCCGCATCCAGGGTCTCCACGGCGCCGAGGAGGAACGGGTCGCCCAGGCCCTGGCCCAGTGCGGCATGCGCCCCCCCGGGGACTTCTTCCTGCGCTACCCCCACGAGGTCTCGGGCGGTCAGCGCCAGCGGGTGGTCATCGCCGGGGCCATGGCCCTGGAGCCCCGACTGATCGTGGCCGACGAGCCGGTGTCGGCCCTCGACGCCTCCGTCCGGGGCGAGATCCTCGCCCTCATGCTGAACCTGGTCCAGGAGACCGGCATCTCCATCCTGGCCATCACCCACGACCTCGGTCTGGCCTGGAACATCGCCGACCGAGTGGCGGTCATGTACCTCGGCCGCATCGTGGAGCTGGGGACCACCGAGGAGGTCCTCGAGCACCCCCAGCACCCCTACACGCAGGCCCTGCTGTCGGTCGTCCCCGAGTCGAAGAAGCTCCGCCAGGAGATCCTCACCGGCGAGCCCCCTGACCCGAAGAACATCCCCGCCGGCTGTCGCTTCCGCCCCCGCTGCCCGTTGGTCCAGTCCGGCCAGGCGGAGAAGCTGGGAATCCTGTCTCGGTGCGAGCAGGACGATCCCCGGCTCCTGCCCATCGGCGCCCCCCACCAAGCTGCGTGCCACGCCACCAGCCGCGCTACTGCAGGTGGCGGGGGATGACCTCGTGCCAGCGGCGTCTCGCGACGGGCTGGCCGTCCTCGGTGACGTCGAGGTCGATCTCGACCTCGTACTCGTCGACGGTGCTCCGGACCGCGAGGCGGGCTTCGGCGACGACGGCCACTTCGGGCCAGGTGAGCTCGCAGCGGTAGGTGCCCTCCGCGCCGGCGTCGGCGGGGTCGACGGTGCTGACGTCGGTCGAGCCGGTGTAGGTGTCGACGATGTGGGCGCCGTAGCGGCCGTCGTAGACGTCGCCGTGCTCGTCCCGGGCGGTGCGGCGACGCCGGAGGACGTCGTGCTCGATCCACCAGCGGGTCACCGGCTGGGGCGCGTCGCCGGCCGGGGGTGCGTGGTTGTCGCCGTCGGGGGGCGGGTCGACGAAGTGGGGGTAGGGCAGGTCAGGGCGCTCGGCGATGGGCAGGTCGAGGCTGATCGAGGCCTGGTCGATCTCGATCACGCCGATCTCCGGGGCGGGCCAGGCGTTGGGCCAGTCGGACCGGGCGATGGCCAGACGGACCTCGTGGCCGGGGTCGAAGTGCCAGGTCGTGGCTTCGAGGTCGATGGTCAGGTCCAGCCACTCACCGAAGGGGACCTCGGTGGGTTCGACCGAGGACTCCCGGTGGGTCAGGTTCAGGAAGCCGCGGGTGACCAGTGCTGACGAGCCACCAGGCAGGCCGTCGGCCAGCTTGAGGGAGAGGGTGGCGACCGGGCGGTCGCACCGGGCTCGCAGGTGGAGCCGGGGATGGCCGAGGACGTCGATGCCCTCCGCGGGCGCGGGCCAGCGCAGCAGGAGTGAGCGGGCCTCGTCGGCTCGCTGGTCGGTGGGCTGTCCCCATGGCAGCGACGCCGCACACGAGTTCCACGCCGCCTCGCCGACGTCGTGGGCCTCTGGCACGAGCAGCGCCCCCTCGCCGTCGACCCGGAACGACGCCGTGGCGTGCTCGGGCGGCGGCCACGACGGCAGGGCCCACCACTCGCCCGGGTGCTCGGCCAGGTCGGGCTCGGGCTCGACGGCGTCCCGCACGTAGACCTGGATGGGCGGGGCGGTGTCGACCCCGTTGTCGTCGCCCCTCAGGTGGTGTCCGAACCAGGCGATGAGCTCGGGTACGAGATCGATGTGGGGGCCGGGCAGCGAGGACGCGGTGGACATGTGGCTCCACGGACCGGCCAGCAGGTGCTTGGGGCACGTCAGGCGTTCGAAGGTGCGGAAGGTGTTGTTGCGGTACCCGTCGGCCCATCCGGCGACGAGCATGGTGGCGGCCTCGATGCGGTCGTAGCCCTGGTCCGACTCCGGCGGTCGGGTGCCCGCCCGCAGGGAGCCCTTGCGCCAGTACGGCGAGTCCGTCTGCTCGGCGAGCCAGCGCAGGATCCAGGGCTCGGTCCCGTCGACCCGCCGTCGCCACTCCTCCCGCCAGCCGTCGCCGTAGACGGCGGGGACCGGGGGCAGGGCGTTGGCCGCGATCATGTAGGTCGGGTAGTCGACGAGGTCGAGGGCCCGCAGCGAGCCCCCGACGTAGTGGACGTCGTCGGTGAAGCAGTCGTCGGTGGCGTAGATGGCACAGATGGCCTTCAGTGCGGGCGGGCGACGGGCGGCCAACTGGAGCGAGTTGAAGCCGGAGTACGACGTGCCGTACATCCCGACGTTGCCGTTGGACCACGGCTGGGAGGCCAGCCAGGCGATGACCTCGGCCAGGTCGGTCTGCTCCTCGGGTGGGTACTCGTCGGTGGCGATCCCCTCCGAGGACCCGGTGCCGCGTACGTCGACCCGGGCCACGGCGAAACCCCCCTCGTCGGCCAGGCGGCGGTATTCACCCCGGTAGGAGACGGTCAGGTCGTCCTTGCGGTAGGGCAGGGCCTCGAGGATCGAAGGCCACGGACCGTCACCGTCGGGCAGGACGAGGGACACCGCCAGACGGACCCCGTCGGCCATCTCGATCCAGTTCTCGTCGTCGCGCACGCCCGGCGATATCTAGCATCCCGAGGGTGACGGACGGGCCAGGACTCGAGCGGGCGCTGCCCCGGGCGGCCTACGTCGACGACGCGGTCTGGCAACGCGAGCGGGAGCGGCTCTTCGCGCACCAGTGGTTCGCCGTCGCTCGCTTGGAGGACGTGCCCGGTGCCGGCGACCGCTTGGTGGTCGACGTGGCCGGCGAGTCCGTCCTCGTGGTCCGCGACGGCGAGGAGCTCCGCGCCTTCTACAACCTGTGCCGGCACCGGGGTTCCACCCTGGTCGATCCTGACCCCGACGGCGCTCCGTGTGCCGGTCATTTCGCGGGCGGCATCCGCTGCCCGTACCACGCCTGGACCTATGGCCTCGATGGGGGCCTGCGGCGCACGCCGTTCGTGGACGGGGTGGATCTCGAGGCCTTCGGCCTCCATCCGGTCGAGGTCGAGACCTGGGGTGGGTGGATCTTCGTGCACCTGACCCCGGGCCAGGCGCCGCCTCTGGCCGAGCAGTTGGGCCCCATCCCCGAGCGGTTGAGGCGTTACCCGCTGGCCGACCTGCGCCGGGGTGCGGTCGAGGTGTACGACGTGGCCGCCAACTGGAAGGTCATCGCCGAGAACTTCAACGAGTGCTACCACTGCGGACCCATCCACCCCGAGCTGTGCGACCTGGTCCCGGCCTTCCGGGGTGGCCGGGACCTCGACTGGGAGGACGGCGTGCCCCACCGGGAGGGGGCCTGGACCTTCACCGAGTCCGGCACGTCGGACCGGGCGCCGTTCCCGGACCTCTCCGAGGAGGAGCGGGTACGGCACAAGGGCGAGCTGATCTACCCCAACGTCCTCCTGTCGCTGTCCGCCGACCACGCGGCCGCCCTCGTCCTCACGCCGCTCGGTCCCGGTCGCACCCGGGTGACGGGCGAGTTCCTCTTCGCTCCCGCGGAGATGGCCCGGGACGACTTCGACCCGTCTGACGCCGTGGCCTTCTGGGACCGCATCAACCGACAGGACTGGGCGGCGTGCGAGCGGGTGCAACGGGGGATGGGCTCGCGGGTTTACACCCACGGCTGGTTCGCCCCCATGGAGGACGAGAGCGCCGACATCCGTCGCTGGTACGGCCCGCTGATGGGCGAGATCCTTTGACCGAGCCCGCGACAACCGACTGCGACGTCGTCGTCGTCGGACTCGGCGCGCTCGGCAGTGCCGCGGCCTGGGCGTCGGCCCGGCGGGGGGCGACGGTCGTCGGGCTCGAGCAGTTCGCACTGGGCCACGAGCGGGGGGCCAGCCAGGACCATTCCCGGATCATCCGGCTCAGCTATCACACGCCGGGCTATGTGGCCCTGGCCAAGCAGGCCTATCCCGCCTGGGACCTGCTCGCCGCGGACACCGGCGAGGTCGTGGTCGAGTGCACCGGCGGCCTGGATCTCTTCCCCGCGGACGCGGCCATCGACGTTGCGGACTACACGGCCTCCATGGACGCCGAGGGCGTGCCCTACGAGGTCCTCAGCGGCGCCGAGGTGCGCAACCGGTGGCCCCTCTGGTCGGGTCTGGCTGACGACGTCACCGCCCTGTTCCAGGCCGAGACCGGTTTCGTGGCCGCCACCCGGGCCGTCGCCGCCCTGCAGCAGGGGGCCGTGGCCCACGGGGCCGACCTGCGGGACAACACTCCGGTCGTCGACCTCCGGGTCGAGGACGGCTCGGTGACGGTGACCACCGCAGCCGGCACGATCCGCGCCGCTCATGCCGTCGTGGCCGCCGACGCGTGGACCAACGCGGTCCTGGCCCCACTGGGTCGGCAGCTTCCGCTGACCGTGTTGCGCGAGCAGGTGACCTGGTTCGAGGTCGACGACGCCGATCGGTTCGACGCCGATCGGTTCCCGGTGTGGATCTGGATGGACGAGCCGTCCTGGTACGGGTTCCCGGCCATGGACGGGGCCATCAAGGCGGCCGAGGACTGCGGTGGCATCCCCGTCGACCCGGACACCCGTACCTTCGATCCCGACCCGGCCAACGAGGCCCGGCTGGATCACTTCCTCCATGACCAGCTCGGCGGCGTCGGCGCCATCCGCTCGTCGAAGACCTGTCTCTACACGCTCACCCCCGACCGGGACTTCGTGCTCGACCGGGTGCCCGAGGCCCCCGAGGTGCTGGTCGCCCTCGGCGCGGCCCACAGCTTCAAGTTCGCGGCGTGGTTCGGCTTGACCCTGGCCCAGCTGACCCTCGACGGAACGGTCGACGCCGACCTGTCGCCCTTCCGGATCGACCGCCCGGCCCTCACGGACCCGGACCACCAGCCGGCCTGGCTGGTCTAGACCAGACGGGCCAGCCGGCCCGTCCATCCCGGCCATGATGGTCCGTGATGCTGACCCTTGATGCCGGTGGCCTGACGGCCGCGCTGCAGGCCGCCGGGACGCTGGCGCCTGACGTCCGGATCACCAGCGTCGGCACCGAGCCCGTCGGCACCGGGCAGATGGGTGACTGCCTGCGGTTGGACCTCGGCTACGACGGCCCGACCGATGCCCCCGCCACGATCGTGGCCAAGCTCCCGTCCTCGGACGAGACCAGCCGGGCCACCGGCGTGGCCATGCGGACCTACGAGGTCGAGGTGCGCTTCTACCAGGACCTGGCCCCCCGCCTGCCGGTGCGGGCTCCCCGCTGCCACCACGCGGAGATCGACATCGGCTCCGGGGACTTCGTACTCCTGCTCGAGGACCTCGCCCCCGCGGTCCAGGGCGATCAAGTCGCCGGCTGCACGGTCGACCAGGCCCGCCTGGTCGTGGCCGAAGCCGCCCGCCTCCACGCGCCGCTCTGGGGCGATCCGAGCTTGGACGACCTCGAGTGGGCGGTGCGGTGGTCGCCCGACGCCCAGGACGCCATGCAGGCGATGATGACCGTGCTCTGGCCCAACTTCGTCGAGCGCTATGGCCCCGACCTCGACGACGACGTGGTCGAGATGGGGGGCCGGTTCGTCCAGCGCCTGCGGTCGTTCTACGCGCACCGACCCGAGCCCCACACGGTCATCCACAACGACTTCCGCTTGGACAACCTGCTCTTCGGCACCGTGGCCGGGGGCCCGCCGGTCGCCGTCGTGGATTGGCAGACCGTGGGTGTCGGGCCGGCTGCGCTCGACGTCAGCTACTTCCTGGGGGCCGGTCTCTCCGTCGATGATCGCCGGGCCCACGAGGAGGAGCTGGTCGGTGAGTACCACGCCGCCCTGGTCGCCGGCGGGGTCACGGGCTATGACGGGGATCGCTGCTGGACCGACTACCGGGCCTTCGCCTTCGCCGGCTTCCACATGGCGGTGCTGGCCTCGATGCTCGTGGAGCGGACCGACCGAGGCGACGCCATGTTCCTGGCCATGGCCGGCCGCCACGGCCGTCAGGTCCTCGACCTGGACTCGGAGGAGTTCCTCCACGATTGACGGAGTCCGAGGTCACGCTCTCGAGCGGAACGAACGGGCGGCGAGGCCGAGGGCGATCAGCCCGGCACCGATGGCGGACCAGGGGAGGGCGGCTGTGCCGGTGCGGGGCAGACCGGGGCCGGGCCCGTCATGACCAGGGTGGGGCTCGTCAGCGCGGGGTGGCGCCGGACGGTCGTCCGGCTCGTCCACGGTGTCCCGGTCGTCGTCCTTGTCGATGATGAGGCCCGGATGATCGATCGGCACCACGGCCGTATCGTGATCGTTGTCTGGATTCGGGTCGCCGGGATGCTGGACGGCGGCGAGGTTGTCGAGGTCGCCGTCGTCCCCGGTCGTGGCGCGGATGTTCTCGTCGGCGGAGGCGGTGACCGTGAGATCCCGGTGGGCGCCGACGGCCAGAGCGAAGGCGGGCCAGCGCACCGTGCCGCTCGATGTCAGCTTCCCCCCGTGGGAGGCGGCCACGAAGGTGAGGCCCGCCGGCATGCTGTCGGCGACCGAGTCGACGGCCGGGGCGTCACTGGGCCCGTGGTTGGTCACGCGGACGGTGTAGGTGAGCTCGTCACCGGGCCCGGCCACCTCGACGTCGACCGTCTTGGCCACGCTGATGTCGGCGCAGTTCAGGACGGCGAGAGGCGTGGCGTCCGGCAGTCGTGGCGTCCCGGGGAACTCGGACAGGACCTGAGTACCGAGATTGCCGGTCAGGTCGACGAGCCGAGCCTGGTTGATCACCGTTCCCGCTTCCATGTCCGCGGGGAGGGCGACGGCGACCTGGATGGTGGCCGTGCTGTCGTGGGGCATGGCCAGGTCGTCGATCCGGAGTCGGTCGGTGCCGCCGTAGGCCGCCACGTCGCCGCCGAGGGGGTTGACCAGTGAGCCGGCCACGAAGGTGCGACCGTCGTCGGGCAACTGGTCCACGAAGTCGGCCGAGACGGTCGCCGCACCCTCCCCGGGGTCGGCGTCGATGGCCTCGTTGGTGATCTCGTAGCGGTAGGTGACCGTGGTGCCCGCGCAGGCGGCGGGCCGGTCGACCGTCTTCTCCATGCCGATGGTGAACGGGCAGGAGGCGCCGTCGGAGTTGGAGACGGCGGGGCCATGGGCGACGACCTCGGGCTCGTCCCGGCCGACGTGGTCGATGCGGTAGAGCGTGTCCTGGGCGCCGACGGACCGGCCCGACCCGTACAGCCACATCCGCCCGAAGCTGTCGAAGAACGCGCTGCCGGCATTGCCGGGCCTGGCGAAGGTCGGACCGATCCCGGTGGCCTCCCCCGTGGTCGGGTTGATGCGCACGATGCGGTGGCGGGTGATGCTGTGGCCGTAGAGCTCGCCGTCGACGGGGTTGAGGGCGATGTCCTGGAGGTCGTTGTTGCCGACCGAAGGGTGCGAGAACGTCCGGATCACCTCAGGGGCGCCGGCCGTGACGTCGATCTCGGCCCAGGTGCCGGGCACGGTCCCCCGGGAGGCCCGGGCGGGCGCGTTGTCGCCGAGGACGAGGTAGTGGCCGTTCGCCAGGAAGGTCCCGACGAAGGTCAGCACCCACGAGGCCGGCGCGCCCTCGGCCGGGCCCAGGTCGACCTCGTCGCCGCCGGCCGAGACCCGTACGACGTGGTGTGGGGCGTTGCGGTCGATGCCGTAGACGAAGTCGTCCCGCGGGTTGTGACCGAGGGCATTCGCCACCAGTCCGCCGGCGCCGACCGCCGCGAGCGCGCCGGTCTCCTGGTCGACCCTCGTGAGGGTCATGTCGTCCGGTGAGCCGGTCGTGACGTAGAGCCCGCCGTCACACTCCAGCGGGTCCTCGCCGCCGGCGGGCTCCGTGGTGGCGACGGCGATCGCCACCACCGCGACGAGCACGGCGGCCAGGCCCAGCAGGCCCCGGCGGAGGAGAGGGGCAGGGATCCCGGCGGCGGGCATGGGCAACCTCAGGAGGAGAGACATGAAACTGCATGAGATCATTTCCAAGGGAGTGATAGGAGTCAAGGAAAAATAACGAAATACAGCAAAGAAGCATGTGCTCCCAGCGAGCGGTGCCCGTCGCCTACGGTCCGGGCGTGCCGGAACGCCTGCTCGAGGGTCGGGTCGCCGTGGTCACCGGTGGGGCCGGGGGCATCGGGCGGGCGACCAGTGCGGCCCTGGCGGCCGAAGGGGCGCGGGTCCACGTCGTCGACGTCGACGCCGAGCGCACCGAGGCCACGGTCGCCGCCCTCGACGGGGCCACGGCCCACGTGCTCGACGTCCGGGATGGCGAGGCTGTGGCCAGGCTGGCGGCCGCCGTCGGGCGGGTCGATGTGCTCGTCAACAACGTGGGCCACTGGGTCAGGGTCCTGGACTTCCTCGAGTCCGATGCCGACCACTGGGACGCCTTGCACCAGGTCAACTTCCTGCACGTGCTCCGGGTGACCCGGGCGTTCCTGCCCGCGATGGTCGAGGCCGGCGCGGGCTCGATCATCAACGTGTCCTCGATCGAAGGGGTGCGGGGCTACCCGCCCGACCCGGTCTACGGCGCGTACAAGGCCGCCGTGAACCACTTCACCCGGTCACTGGCCGTGCAGGTCGGCGACCGGGGTGTGCGGGTGAACGCCATCGCCCCCGACGTCACCGACTCGCTGCAGGTGCCCTACGACCGCATGGTGCCGGAGGCCCAGCGCCACCTCTGGCCCCGCTGGGTCCCGGTGGGCCGCATGGGTGTGCCCGAGGACCAGGCCCGGATCATCGTGTTCCTGGCCTCGGACCAGTCCGGCTTCCTCACCGGTCAGGTCATCAACACCGGCGGCGGCACCGAGGCCGCGGGCGGCTGGTTCCGCACCGACCGCCCTGGCTCCGGCTGGACCAACCGGCCCGTGGACCCCTAGGCGGGCTGGACCTCCACGGGGACGCCGTTGAGAACGGCGTTGCCCGACATCGGGTCCAGTTCGGCACCGTCCGTGAGGAGGTTGACGTTCACGCCCGGGCGCTTCTCCGCGACGGCCATCTGGACGCCGGGCAGGTCGTGGCCCCAGCCGTGGGGGAGAGACACGACGCCGGGGCGGATCGAGTCGGTGATCTCGACGGGGGCGTCGAGCCGGCCCACCCGGCTGCTGACCCGGGCCGTGCCGCCGTCGGCCAGGCCGAGGCGGTCGGCGTCGTCGGGGTGCACCTGCAGGGTGCACCGGTCCTTGCCCTTCACCAGGACATCGACGTTGTGCATCCAGGAGTTGTTGGAACGCACGTGGCGGCGCCCGATCAGGACCATCGTCCCGTTCACGGGCACCTCGAGGCTGGCCGCCAGGCGGTCGAGATCGGTCCGTAGCGGCTCGCTCAGCACGTCGACCCGACCCGACGTGGTCTTGAGCAGGCCGGGCAGGCGGGGCTCCAGCGGTCCGAGATCGATGCCGTGGGGATTGTCCTCCAGCTTGGCCATGGACAGCCCGTCGGGGTCGGTGCCGAAGCCGTCGCCGTAGGGACCGGCCCGCAACATGAGGTCCAACAGGCGCTCCTCCGGCGGGTGGTGGGCCACCGCCTCCCGGATGTCGGCCGGGTCGCGGTCGGCGATGGGGGAGTCGGGGGCGGTCTGCAGGGAGGCCAGCAGCCCGTCGAAGAGCAGGTCGTCCACGATGGCAGGGTCGGCCGATGCTCCCTGACCAGCGGCGATCAGGGCGAGGCGGGCCAGGATCTCGTGCTCGCCGACGGCGTCCTCGTCGGGGAGAACCGGCGGGGAGTAGTTGGCCACGTTGCGCACGGCCAGGCCGTAGAAGGCCAGGTCGTAATGGCCCCGGGTCAAGGCGGACGGCGGCGGCAGGATCACGTCGGCGTGGCGGGAGGTCTCGTTGATGTAGGGGTCGACGGCGACGTGGAACTCGAGGTCGGCGATGGCGGCGTCGAGGCGGGCGCCGTCCGGGGTCGAAAGGACAGGATTGCCGGCCACCGTGACGAGCGCCCGCACCTGGTCATCGCCGGGTGTCTCCATCTCGTCGGCCAACGACGCGACGGGGATCTCGCCCCGGACCTCCGGGAAGTCCCGCACCCGACTGGTCCAGCGACCGGTGGTGAAGCCCCGGCCGCCCCCGTCGGGGCCCCGGCGGCGGGAGTGCGCGGCGAGGGGGAACATGGCCCCACCTGGCCGATCCAGGTTGCCGGTGACCAGGTTGAGGGCGTCGACGGCCCATGCGGCCACGGTCCCGAACGACACGGTGTGGGTGCCGATGCGACCGTACGCGACGGCGCTCGCGGCGGTGGCGAACTCCCGGGCGAGGCGACGGATGTCGTCGGCGGCGAGGCCGGTGATGGTCGCCACGGCCTCGGGGGTGAAGGGGGCGACGGCTTGGGGCAGGTCCTCCAGGCCGTCGCTGTGCTCGCCCGCCGTGCCGGCATCGGCCAGGCCGTCGGCCAGCACGACCTGGATCAGGGCCAGCAGCAGGTGAGCGTCGGCGCCGGGTCGGATGGCCACGTGCTCGTCGGCCTCCTCCGCGGGGCGGGTGCGCCGGGGATCGACGACGACCACCCGCCCACCTCGGGCCTGTATGGCCTTCACCCGGCCCGGGAAGTCGGGCGCCGTGCACAGGCTCCCGTTGGACTCCCAGGGGTTGGCCCCGAGCATCAGCAGGAAGTCGGTGCGGTCGATGTCGGGCACCGGCATGGCCCCGGGGTCGCCGAAGAGGAGGCCGGAGGACACGTGCTTGGGCATCTGGTCCACGGTGCTGGCCGAGCACAGGTTGCGGGTGCCCACCGACTGGATGAGCGGGCGCAGGTAGAGGGCCCCGCTCATGTGGTGGACCGACGGGTTGCCGAGGTAGAGGGCCACGGCGTTGCGGCCGTGGGTGTCCCAGACCTTGCTCAGCCCCACCTCGACGGCGGCGAAGGCCTCGTCCCAGGTGACCGCACGCCAGCCGTCGCCGTCCTTCACCAGCGGGGACCGGAGCCAGTCCGGGTCCTCGTGGAGCTGCTTGAGCGTCGAGCCCTTGGGGCAGATGAACCCATGGCTGAACACGTCGTCCCGGTCCCCCCGGATCCGCTTGATCGTGTCCCCCTCCAGCGTGATCTCCAGCCCGCAGGTCGCCTCGCAGAGCGGGCACGTCCGGTACGCGACTCGCTGGTCTCCCGTGTCGGTCATGGGCTCAGTCTCGCGCCTCGGGATGACCGATGCCCCTATGTCCCGGGTCAACCGGGCCATAACGTGCCGGGATGGACGACGCGGAGCGTTGGGAGGCCGACGTGGTCCTGACCGACGGCGGCGTGGCCCACCTGCGCCCGATCCGCCCGGACGACGCCGACGCCGTCGTGGCCTTCCACCAACGTCAGTCGCCGGAGAGCCTCTACTACCGCTACTTCTCACCCAAGCCGAGCCTCACCGCCGCCGAGGTGGCCCACCTGACCTCCGTCGAACCGGGGCGGACCATGGCGTTCGTGGCCTTCGACGGCGACCTGCTCGTCGGCATCGGCCGCTACGACCACCTTCGGGGGAGCAACGAGGCGGAGCTGGCGTTCCAGGCCGACGAGGCCCACCGGGGTCGGGGCCTGGCCACGATCTTCCTCGAGTACCTGATCGCCGCCGCCCGGGAGTCTGGTCTCGACGGCCTGGTCGCCGAGGTCCTGCCGGACAACCGCCGGATGTTGGCGGTGTTCGAACGGGCGGGATTCGACGCCTGTCGCCAGTTCACCGACGGGGTCGTCGAGGTCGAGCTCGGCCTCGACCCCACCGACGCGTCGCGGGCGGCGATCGAGGACCGCGAGCAGCGCGCCGACGCCCGCTCGGTGGGTCGCCTCCTGGCCCCGTCGGCCGTGGCCGTGATCGCGGGGGAGGGCCCGGCCGGGGATCCGGCCCGGGCCGCGTTCGACCAGCTCGTGGCCCATGAGTTCGCCGGTCCTGTGGTGCGGGTGGGCGAAGCGTCGGCCTGGACCGCACCGGCCCATGAGCGCATCGAGGACATCCCCGATGCCATCGATCTGGCCGTCGTCGCGGTCGGCCCTGGCGCACTGCACGCGACCCTCGCGGCTTGCGCGGCGAAGTCCGTGCGGGGGATCGTGCTCCTCACCCCGTCCGCGGAGGCACCGGCCGACCTGGTGGCCGTCGCCCGACGCTCCGGCATGCGCCTGATCGGCCCGGGCGCCCTGGGTGTCGTGAACACCGCGCCGGACATCCGCCTGCACGCCTTGCCGTTGGCGGCGCACGTCGGCGCCGGCCCCATCGGCTTCCTCAGTCAGTCGGGCTCGCTGGCGGCGGCCCTGCTCCAGCGGGCCGCGGTGCTGGGGCTTGGCTTCTCCAGCGTGGTGTCGGTGGGCGACAAGGCCGACCTGTCGGCCAACGACCTTCTCCAGTACTGGGAGCACGACGACGCCACGCAGGTCGTCGCGCTCTACCTGCAGTCCTTCGGCAACCCGCGCAAGTTCAGCCGCATCGCCCGGCGGGTGTCCCGGCGGAAGCCCGTCGTAGCCGTGAAGAGCGGCCGGGCCCCGGTGGACACCCGGAGCGAGGAATGGCCTGATGACATGCTCGACGCCCTCATGCGCCAGACGGGCGTCATCCGGGTCGACACGACCGAGGAGCTCCTCGACGTCGCCCGCGTCCTGGCCACCCAGCCGGTGCCCATGGGCCGCCGTGTCGCAGTGGTGACCAACCGCGGGGGCCCGGCTCTCGTGACCGCGGATGCGTGTGCCGGGGGCGGCCTGGTCGTAGACAGCACCGTCGTGCTGGCCCGGGACGCCGACGTCACGGCGTGGGCCGGAGCGGTCGGCGACGCGCTGGCGGGTTCGGCCGACGCAGCCATCGTCGTCTGGGCCGATCCGTCTGGCGCGTCCGCCGGCGCCGCGCTGAAGGCGGTCGGGGCGGAGGCGGCGAACGCGGGCAAGCCGGTGGTGGCCACCGTCATCGGTCGGGAACCAGGGGTCGGCGCCGTGCCCACCTTCTCCTTCCCCGAGCGCGCGGCCAGAAGCCTCGGGCGGGTGGCTTCCTACGGAGCCTGGCTCGACCGACCGGCCGGTGTGGTCCCGGCCTGGGAGGACGTCGATGTGGATCGCGCCCGGGAACTGGTCGACACGGTCCTCGCCGGCGACCCGTCCGGCCGGCGCCTGTCCATCGACGAGCTGGAGGGGCTCCTCTCGGCCTTCGGCGTCCGGGCCCCGGGCGGCCGGGTCGTGGCCGACGAGCGGGAGGCGGCCGACGCCCTCGACGCTCTCGGCAGCCCGGTGGTCCTGAAGGCCCTCGGCCTGAGCCGCCTTGGCAAGGTGGAAGCGGAGGGCGTGGCCCTTGACCTGAACGAGCCCCACGAGGTCCGGGCGGCCTACCAGCGCATGGCCAGGCACCTGGGCGACGCCATGCGCCCGGCGCTCGTGCAGCAGATGGTCCCCCCCGGAGCCGACGTCCTGGTGAGGCTCCACCAGCACCCCCGATGGGGCTCGACGGTCAGCATCGGCGTGGGCGGTGCGGTGGCGGGCGCTCTCGACGACCGGGTCCAGCGAGTGGTGCCCCTGACCGACCTCGACGCCGGCCGCCTGATCGCTGCTTCACCGGTGCACCGCCTGATCGAAGCCTGCGGGCCCGGAGCCGACCAGGCGCCGCTGGAGGACCTGGTGCTGCGGGTGTCCGCCCTGGCCGACGCCCTGCCGGAAGTGGCCACGTTGGCCCTCAACCCCGTGATCGTCGGACCCGAGGTGGCCTGGGTCACGGCGGCGTCAGCTGAGGTGCGACCCTGGTCTCCCGGACCCGACCCCGGCCTCAGGAGACTGTGATGCGCGCCATCGTGCTGGAGACCCATGGCGGACCCGAAGCCCTGACCCTGCGGGCGGTGCCCGACCCGGTACCGGGCCCCGAGGAGGTGCTGGTCGCCGTCACCGGGGCCGCCTTGAATCGGGCTGATCTCCTCCAGCGCATGGGCCTCTATCCCGGCCCTCCGGGTGAGCACGAGATCCCGGGCATGGAGTACGCCGGACGGGTCGCCGCCCTCGGCGAGCGGGTCACCGCCTGGTCCGAGGGTGACGAGGTCATGGGCATCGTCGGGGGCGGGGCGTATGCCGAACTGGTCTGCGCCCACGAGCGCCAGGTCCTCCCGGTCCCGCCGGAGCTGGGCCTGGCTGACGCGGCCGCAGTGCCCGAGGCCTTCCTCACCGCCTACGACGCCCTCGTCGTGCAGGGCGGGCTGACGTCGGGGCGCACGGCGCTGGTCCACGCCGGCGCGTCGGGCGTCGGCACGGCGGCCATTCAGCTGGCCCGGTCCATCGGGGCCCGCATCGTCGTCACCGCGTCGACCGGCAAGGTCGAGGCCTGTCGGGCGCTGGGGGCCGACCTGGTCGTGGACTACACCCGGGAGGACTTCGTCGAAGCGGTCGAGGCCTTTACCGGAGGCGACGGGGTCGACGTCGTCCTCGATGTGATCGGCGGTGACTACGTGGACCGGAACCTGCGCTGCGCCCGGGTCACGGGGCGGGTGATCCAAGTCGGGCTCATGGGCTCCGGCGTGGCCGAGGTGTCGGTCGGGCTGCTGTTGCAGAAGCGCCTTCAGCTCATCGGGACGCTGCTCCGGCCCCGCCCGCTGGAAGAGAAGATCGCCGCCACCCAGCGCTTCCGGGCCGAGGTCCTGCCCCGGTTCACCGACCGCAGCCTGCGTCCGGTGATCGACTCCCGTTACGCCCTGGCCGACGTGGCCGAGGCCCACCGACGCATGGAGGCCAACGAGAACGTCGGCAAGCTCCTGCTGGACGTCTGACCTGGCGCGTCTAGCGCTGGTGGAGGGGGACGAAGTCCCGGCTGGGCGTCCCCACGTAGACCTGGCGGGGCCGGGAGATGCGCTGGTTCTGCTGCAGCATCTCCTGCCAGTGGGCCAGCCATCCCGACACCCGCGGAATGGCGAAGAGGACCGGGAACATCTCCTGGGGAAAGCCCATCGCCTGGTAGATGAGACCGGAGTAGAAGTCGACGTTCGGGTAGAGCTTGCGGCTGATGAAGTAGTCGTCCTCGAGGGCGACCTCCTCCAGCTTCAGGGCGATGTCCAGCAACGGGTTCGGGCCGGTGACCCGGAAGACCTCGTCCGCCGTCCTCTTGATGATCGTCGCCCGGGGGTCGTAGTTCTTGTACACCCGGTGGCCGAAGCCCTGCAGCCGGGTCTCGCCCGCCTTCACCTTGGCGATGTACGGCTCGACGTTGTCGTAGCCGCCGATCTCCTCGAGCATCTTGATGACCGCCTCGTTGGCCCCGCCGTGACGGGGGCCGTAGAGAGCCGCGGCCGCCGCTGAGGTGGCGATGTAGGGGTCGGCGTGGGCACTGCCGACGACCCGCATGGCGGTGGTCGAGCAGTTCTGCTCGTGGTCGGCGTGGAGGATGAAGAGCACGTCCAGGGCCCGGGACAGCACCGGGTCGGGCTGGTAGCGGGGCTCGGCGATCTTCCACATCATCGACTGGAAGTTCTCGGTGAAGCTCAGGGAGTTGTCCGGATAGACGAAGGGCATGCCCTGGCTGAACCGGTAGGCGCCGGCGGCCAGCGTCGGCATCTTGGCGATCAGGCGAGTGATCTGCATCAGCCGGACCGCAGGATCGTCGATGGCCTTCGCCTCGGGGTAGAAGGTGGAGAGGCCGGCCACAGTGGCCACCAGGATCCCCATCGGGTGGGCGTCGTGGTGGAAGCCCTCGAGGAACCTCTTGCGGATGTTCTCGTGGATGAACGTATGGGTCGTGATCTCGTGGATCCAGGTGTCGAGCTGGGCCCGGTTGGGCAGCTCGCCGTGGATGAGCAGGTACGAGACCTCGAGGTAGGTGGCCCGCTCGGCCAGCTGCTCGATGGGGTAGCCCCGGTAGCGGAGGATGCCGGCCTCGCCGTCCAGCTCGGTGATGGCGCTCTCGGTGGCCGCCGTCGTGCTGAAGGCGGGATCGAGGAACCAGACGTTGGGGAGGAGCTTCGCCCACGCCGACGCGTCGACGCCACCGTTGGTGATCGGGACCTCGATCGATTCTCCCGTGCGGTTGTCGGTGATCGTCACGGACTCGGGCATGAAGGCGAGGCTACGTCCTCCCACGGGCCCTCACGTAGGGGTGACGGGATGCAATCCAGGCCGCTCGGCGACACCCGTCGCGACGACGTCGACCAGGAGGTCGCGCACGGCGGCCGCGGGTGACGAGAGCAGTCCCCGCCGGCGCTGGGCCAGGCCGACGGTGCGGGGTTGGAGGCCGTCGACGGCAATGACTCGCCACGGCGCATCGGCCCGGGGTGGGACGGCAGGGACGGCAGAGGCGGGGAGCACGGCCGCACCGAAGCCGGCGATGACCAGCGAGGCCAGCAGGCGCATGCCGTCGATCTCGGCCCTGGCCCGCAGCCGCACACCGACGGCCGCAGCCTGGACATCCAACTCGTCCCGAAACGCCGTCCCGACGGGCTCCAGCAGCAGGTCGTAGTCAGCCAGCGCCCGCAGGGCCACCGTGGGGGCGGCGCCAAGGGGATGATCAGGAGGGACGAGCAGGATGCGGTCCTCGTCGAAGAGCGGCTCGGCCTGGCTCTCCAGGCTCTCGGCGGGGAGGTTGACGATGGCCAGGTCGAGGTCGCCCCGATCGACGCGGGGGAGCAGGGAGGTCGTGGTGGCGTCCACCAGCACCATCCGGACCTCGGGGTAGTGCTCCTCGAGGGCCTCGAACAGGAGCGGAGCCAGCCAGCGGGCCGTCGTGCCGATCATGCCGAGCCGGGCCGTGCCGGCGACCCGTGCGCCCAGGGAGGCCACGTCGGAGGAGAGGGCCTCGAGCTCGGCCCGGATGCGGATCGCCCGGGTCAGCACCGCCTCGCCCTCCTTGGTCGGCCGGCCCGTCGCCCGGTCGATGAGGGTGGCTCCCAGCTCCTTCTCGAGTCGGGCCACGTGGGTGGAGACGTTGGACTGGACCGTGTGCAGGGCCCGGGCGGCGGCGGAGAAGCCACCGTGCTCGGCCACGGCCAGGAGGGCGTTGAGCTGGCGCAGATCCATCGCGAAGAGTGATGTTACCCATCTGTAACAACTGCTTGACCGATCTCGTGAACAGGATCACAATGGCGCGACAAAGCCCAGCCGAGGAATCGTCCTTCCCCCAAGGAACGACTCGGCCGGGTCCCGAGGGTCGGTCCCCCCCATAGCCCTCGGGACAGAGCAATGCAGGGGCCGGCTCTTCCCCCCGGAGCCGGTCCCTTTTGCTGTCCGGGGCTAGCTTGCTGGGCATGGCCGGCGCGGCGTTCTTCGATCTGGACCGGACGTTGCTGATGGGCGCTTCGGGACCGGCCATCTCGGTGGCCCTACGCGAGGCCGGGGTCGTCACGGCCCCGAGGATCCCGGGCGAGGAGCTGGTCTTCAAGGTCTTCGACGTCATCGGCGAGACCATCCCGGCGATGCTGCTGACCCGACAGGCGGCGCGCCTGGCCAAGGGCTGGGACCAGGCCACCGTGCAGGCCGCGGCCAAGAACGCGGCCGACGAGCTCATCGACCGGGTGCTGCCGTACGCCCGGCTCCTCATCGCCCAGCACCGGGCCGAAGGGCGCCCCGTGGTCATGGCCACCACGACCCCGGTCGACCTGGTCACGCCGCTCGCCGATCTCCTGGAGCTCGATGACGTCGTGGCCACCCGGTACGGCGTGGACGGCAACGGCGGCTACGACGGGACGATCGACGGCGAGTTCGTGTGGGGGCCGGGGAAGCTCGCCGCCGTACGGGCGTGGGCCGAGCCCCGCGGGATCCTCCTCCGGGACTCCTTCGCCTACTCCGACAGCTTCTACGACATCCCGCTGCTGGCTGCCGTCGGCCATCCCACTGCGGTCAACCCCGACCTGCGCCTCGCCGCCGTGGCCACCGTGCGCCGGTGGCCCGCCCTGCACCTGGACGTCCCGCCCGGCGTGCCCAAGCTGGGCGGCCTCGAGCCCCAGCAGGTGCTCCAGGCCTTCGCCCGCCCCGAGCTCTTCCCGTTCGCCCGCTTTCACATCGAGGGCGTCGAGCACATCCCGTCGAAGGGCGGTGGCCTCGTCTGCGGCAACCACCGGAGCTACTTCGACCCCCTGGTCATGGCCATGACCCTCAGCCAGAAGGGCCGTCCGGTGCGCTTCCTGGGCAAGAAGGAGGTCTTCGACGCCCCGGTCGTGGGTCCGATCGCCAAGGCCATGGGCGGCATCCGGGTCGACCGGGGGACGGGCTCCGACGAGCCCCTCGAGGCCGCGGCCGACGCCCTGTCGGCCGGCCAGCTGGTCGCGCTGATGCCCCAGGGGACGATCCCCCGTGGTCCCGCCTTCTTCGACCCCGAGTTGCAGGGACGTTGGGGCGCCGCCCGCCTCGCCGCGAAGACCCGGGTGCCGGTGATCCCGGTGGGCCTCTGGGGCACGGAGAAGGTCTGGCCCCGGAACGCCAGGGTCCCCAACGTCCTGAACATCACCGACCCGCCAGAGATCACCGTGAGGGTCGGCCCTGAGGTCGAGCTGACCTACGAGGACGACGACGCGGACACCAAGTCGATCATGGCCGCCATCGTCGATCTGCTCCCGGCCGAAGCCCGGACGTACCGCGAGCCCACCGGCGAGGAGCTCGCCCGGACCTATCCGTCGGGCTGGACCGGCGACCCCGACACCGAGAGCGAGCGCCGCCCCGGCTCCGACTGATCAGGTCAGGCGCCGGCGACGCGCTGGCGGATGAGGTTCAGTGCCGAGCCGGCCCTGAACCAGTCGATCTGCTCGGGGGAGAGGGTCTGGACCGCCTCGAAGTCGACGCTGGTGCCGTCGGGTTTGGTGATGCGGCAGGCCACGGTGCTCTCCGGCTCGAGGTCGGCCAGTCCGAGCACCGAGAGGCGGTCGTCCTCGCCGATCTCGTCGTAGGTGGCGGCATCGGCGAAGGTCAGGGGCAGGACGCCCTGCTTCTTCAGGTTGGTCTCCGCGATGCGGGCGAAGGACCGGGCGAACACGGCCTTGGCGTTGCGGAAGCGGGGCTCCATGGCCGCGTGCTCGCGGGATGAGCCCTCGCCGTAGTTCTCGTCGCCGATGGCCACCCAGCCCTGACCGGCCTCGTGGAAGTGCTTGGCGATCTCCGGATAGGGCTTGGTCTGCCCGTCGAGCTGGTCCTTGCCTTCGCCGGCCACGCCGGTGAAGGCATTGACGGCACCGAGGAAGAGGTTGCCGCTGATGTTCTCGAGGTGACCCCGGTACTTCAGCCAGGGGCCCGCGGCCGAGATGTGGTCGGTCGTGCACTTGCCCTGGGCCTTCACCAGGATCGGCAATTCGACGAAGTCCTCGCCGTCCCAGGGATCGAAGGGGTGGAGGAGTTGGAGCCGATCGGAGTCGGTCCGGACGACGACCTCGATGCCCGAGCCGTCCGCGGGGGCCTGGGTGAAGGCGTTCTGGCCGGGGTCGAAACCCTGCGCCGGCAGCTCCTCGCCGACCGGCACGATGAGCTTGACCTCCGCACCGGCATCGTTGGTCAGCGTGTCGGTGACCGGGTCGAAGTCGACCGTTCCGGCGAGGGCGAGGGCGACGACCGTCTCCGGCGACGTCACGAAGGCCAGCGTGCTGGCCAGGCCGTCGTTGCGCTTGGGGAAGTTCCGGTTGTACGAGGTGACGATGGTGTTGGCGTCGCCCTCGGAGACGTCCGAACGGGCCCACTGGCCGATGCACGGCCCGCAGGCGTTGGCCAGGACGGTGGCCCCGATGCGGTCGAAGTCGGCCAGGAGGCCGTCCCGCTCGATCGTCGCGCGGACCTGCTCGGAGCCGGGCGTGATCATCAGGTCGGTCTTGGTCCGCAGGCCGTTGTCGGCGGCGTGGCGGGCGATCGACGCGGCCCGGGTGATGTCCTCGTAGGAGGAGTTGGTGCAGGAGCCGACCAGCGCGTAACTGATCGCCTTCGGCCAGCCCTCGGCGTCGGCCTCGGCCCCCAGGGCGTCGACGGCCCGGGCCCGGTCGGGGGTGTGCGGACCGTTGATCAGCGGGCGCAGCTCGTCCAGGTCGATCTCGATGACCTGGTCGAAGTAGGCACCGGGGTCGGCCAGGACCTCGTCGTCGGCCCGCAGGTCGGCGGCCACGGCATCCGCGGCGTCGACGTAGTCCTCTCGGCCCGTGGACTTCAGGTAGCGAGCAGTGGCCGCGTCGTAGGCGAAGAGGGAGGTGGTGGCCCCGATCTCGGCGCCCATGTTGCAGATCGTGCCCTTGCCGGTGGCGGAGATGGACTCCGCTCCGGAGCCGAAGTACTCGACGATGGCCCCGGTGCCGCCCTTGACGGTCAGGATCTCGGCCACCTTCAAGATGACGTCCTTGGACGCCGTCCAGCCGTTGAGCACGCCGGTCAGGTGGACGCCGATCAGTCGGGGCCAACGCACGTTGAAGGGGAACCCGGTGAGCACGTCGACGGCGTCGGCGCCGCCGACGCCGATGGCGACCATGCCGAGGCCGCCGGCGTTGGGGGTGTGGCTGTCGGTGCCGATCATCATCCCGCCGGGGAAGGCGTACTGCTCGAGCACGACCTGGTGGATGATCCCCGAACCCGGCCCCCAGAAGCCGATGCCGTACCGGGCGGAGACCGACTCGAGGAAGTCGTAGACCTCGGCGTTGCCCTCGACGGCGGCCAACAGGTCGGTCTTGGCGTCGACCCGGGCCTGGATGAGGTGGTCGCAGTGCACGGTGGCCGGGACCTCGGCCTCGTCGAGGCCGGCGGTCATGAACTGGAGGAGGGCCATCTGGGCGGTGGCGTCCTGCATCGCCACCCGGTCAGGACGGAGGTCGGCGTAGGACTTGCCCCGCTCGATCTCGGCCGCGGGGTCGTCGAGGTGGTTGATGAGGACCTTCTCGGCGAAGGTCAGGGGCCGACCCAGGCGCTCACGGCCCTCGGTCACCCGCTGGGGCAGGCGGTCATAGACGGCGCGGATCAGCTCGATCGGTGTGCGGTTGGTCTCGGCCATGTCGTTCCCCTTGCTCGGGTGCTGGTGGGTTCGGGTTGCGTTCCGGAGCGAACAATACAAGTATAAGACAAGTGCGCCACCACCGCTACCAGGAGATCGCTGACTCCCTGCGCCGCCGGGTGGAGGCGGGGGAGTTCGTCACCGGCGGTCTGCTGCCCAGTGAGGCTGACCTGGTCGCACGGTACAAGGCCAGTCGGGTCACGGTCCGACGAGCGCTGGAAGACCTGCGCGCCGAGGGCCTGGTCGATTCCCGTCAGGGGTCGGGCTGGTTCGTGGCCACCGACCCCCTTCCCCAGAACCTGGGGCGGCTGGGCACCATCGAGGACCAGCTCCTGGCCTCGGGGCGCACCAGCGAACGCCGGATCCTGGACTTCGCCTTCGGCCCGGCGCCGGCCGAGGTGGCCGAGTTGCTGGGCACCGCGAAGGTCCTCATGACCCGTCGCCTCAACCTGGCCGACGGTGAGCCATTCGCCCTCGTCACCGTCTGGTGCCCCGAGGCCATGGCGTCGAAGCTGTCGCGGGACGACGTCGAGGGTCGGCCGTTCTACGAGCTCCTGGACGTCGAGCTGGGATCGGCCCGCCAGCGCATCCGGGCCGGAGCGGCCACCGCCGAGGAGGCCGAGCTCCTCGGGATGCTGCCGGGCGGCCCTGTCCTGCGCTGTCGTCGACTGACCGAGTCCGTCGACGGGCGCCCGGTCCTGGCCAGCGAGCACGCCTTTCCCGCCCACCGCACCGAGTTCGTCGTCGACCTGTCCACCGCCGAGCGCTCGATCGCGCCCAGCGGCCTGCGCCTGGTCGACGAGGGCTAGCCGGCGGGCTCGCTGCTGGCGGCCTTGTCGCCGATGGCGGGCGCGTCCTTCTCCCACTCGAAGAAGAGCTGGAAGATCACCAGCTGCACCACGAGCAGGATGACGGCGACGATGCCGGCCCAGAACCCGATCTTGGCCTGCTTGCGCTCGGCGTTGGTACCCCCGGACAACTGGATGCGACGGAGGACCCGTCGGCCGACGACGATGGCGACCGGGGCCAGGATGACGACCAGGATCGGCCCGAAGACGGCGAACCAGCCGGCCCCGAGGCCGGCGACACAGGCGATGAGGGGCTTGCGGTCACGGCGACCCGGACGGACCGGCTGGCCGGGACCGGCCACCTCGTCCGGGACGACGACCTCGTCGCGATGCCCGTTCTCCGGCCCTGGGCTCACCAGCGGTCCCAGTGGGTTCGGTCGGCGGCCGACACCCGGCTGGCCGTCTTGAAGTCGGTGCCCTGCGTGTAGGCCACGGGGATGAGCCCGACCTGGGTGACGGAGTCGAACGGGATCCCGAGCAACTCGGCCGCCTCCCGCTCCTGCGGGAGGTGCAGCGTGGTCCAGACGGTCCCGAGACCGCGCTCTCGGCCGGCGAGCATGAAGCTCCAGACCGCCGGCATGATCGAGCCCCACAGGGAGGCCTGGATGAAGGATGGTGTGCCCTCGTCCATGCGACCGTCCATGCAGGGGATCACCCAGACAGGGACCTCGTGAAGGCGTTCGGCAAGGTAGGTGGCGGAGTCGATCACGGCGCCCAGGCGGTTGGTTCGGGGGTCCCCTTCGGCGTAGGGCGAGGTGCGGGCGGCGTCGCCCCCGTAGAACGCGAAGAAGTTGTTGCGGTAGTGCTCGGCGATCGGCTTCTTGACCTTCGGATCGGTCACCACGACGAAGTGGTAGGTCTGGCTGTTGGACCCGGTCGGGGCCTGGACGCCGATGTCGAGGCACTCTTCGAGGACCTCACGCTCCACGGGCCGGTCGAAGTCCAGGCGCTTGCGCACGGCGCGGGTCGTCGTCAGCACCTCGTCGGCGCTCAGGTTCAGATGCACGGCCGCGCAGGTTAGGCGTTCAGCCCGGCGGGACGGCCAGGGTCACGACCGCCAGCGCCGCCAGCCCGACGTTGCGGGCGACATCGGTCCAGGCGATGGCACGGGCGCGGACGCCCCCGAAGCAGCGGCACGGAGCCGTCGACCCGGCCCGGAGGCGGCGGACGAGGAGGACGGTGAACACGGCCAGCAGGCCGAGGGCCACGAGGGCCCCACCGACGGGGGCGGCGATCAGCAGAACGGCCGTGGCCAGCTCTGCCGCCGGGACCTGGACGGCGCGTTGGTCGGGATGGCCGAGGCCCAGGCGCCGGAAACCCTCCTCGGTGCCGGGGCGATCGGCGAACTTGGCGCCACCGGCGAAGGCGAAGACCGCCGCCAGCAGGACTGGCGCGACCCAGGTCACCCCTACGCAGCCGAGACGCGGTGCGCTTCGACCCGCTGGTGCCGCTCGGGACGGTCCCAGGGCAGGATGTGCCAGAGCGTGTCTGCCGCCTGATCCCAGACCTTCAACAGCTCGGCGGCCCGGGTCGAATCGGTCAACTCCACGTGGCGCTCGATGAGCCACTTGACCTCGGCCACGTCGTCGGGCTCGGGACGCAGCGCCTCGACCAGGTCGGTGTTGACCCGGGCCAGGACCCGCTCCATGTCGGGGTCGAAGACGAAGACCTGCCCACCCGTCATCCCGGCGCCGAGGTTGTGGCCCACCTGGCCGAGGACGACGACGGTGCCGCCGGTCATGTACTCGGCGCAGTGGTCACCGGTGCCCTCCACCACGGCCAGGGCGCCCGAGTTCCGCACGGCGAAGCGCTCGCCGACCGAGCCGGCCACGAAGAACTCGCCTCCGGTGGCGCCGTAGAGGCAGGTGTTGCCGGCCAGGACCGGGTCGCCGGCGTCGTCAGCCGGCGGGATGATGACGATGCGCCCGCCGCCCATGCCCTTGCCCACGTAGTCGTTGGCCTCGCCCAGCAGGGTGAACTCGGCGCCATGGCTGAGGAAGGCGCCGAAGCTCTGCCCGGCCGAGCCGGTGAACCGGACCTTGGCCGTGCCCCGGGGCGGGAGGGCCCCGTACTCCAGGGCCACGGCCCCGGCGAAGGCGGCGCCGACCGAGCGGTCGGCGTTGGTGATGGCGTACTCCAGCTCGATCTCGTCGCCGTCCCAGACGAGCTGGAAGGCATCGTCCCGGAGCCGGTCACCCAGCGCAGAGCGGGGGTCGAGCATCGGGATGCGCTCGACGAAGTGGCGGGGCTCATCGGTGTGCTCGGGCGGCAGGATGATGAAGCCGAGGTCGAAGCCGTCGACCCGGTCGTCGCCCGTAGCCGCCTGCGTCAGCAGCTCGACCCGACCGATGACCTCTTCCAGTGAGCGGGCACCGAGGCGGGCCAAGTGGTGGCGCACGTCTTCCGCCACGAAGAGGAGGTACGCGGCCACGCCCTCGGGCGTGCCGGTGAAGTTGGCCCGGAGGTGCGGGCGCTGCGTGGCCACCCCCGGCTTGCAGGTGTCCTTGTGGCAGGCCCGCAGCATGATGCAGCCCTCGGCGATCATCGCCGACGTGCCGAACGAGTACTCGTCCGCGCCGAGCAGAGCGGCCACGATGACCTGGCGCCCGGTCTTGAAGCCCCCGTCGACCCGGACCCGGACCCGACCGCGCAGGCCGTTGTCGACCAGCGCCCGCTGCGTGTCGGCCAGGCCGAGCTCCCAGGCCAGGCCCGCGTGCTTGATGGAGGAGAGGGGGCTGGCCCCGGTCCCGCCGTTGGCTCCGGATACGTGGATGACATCCGCCAGTGCCTTCGCGCAACCGGCGGCGATGGTGCCCACACCGTCCTCGGCCACCAGCTTCACCGAGACCTGGGCGGCGTTGACCTGCTTGAGGTCGTAGATGAGCTGGGCGAGGTCCTCGATGGAGTAGATGTCGTGGTGCGGCGGCGGGGAGATCAGGCCGACGCCGGGTTGGGTGTGGCGCAGCCTCGCGATCTCCTCGGACACCTTGTGGCCGGGCAGCTGGCCACCCTCGCCCGGCTTGGAGCCCTGGGCCATCTTGATCTGCAACTCGTCGGCGTGGACCAGGTACTCGGGTGTGACACCGAAGCGGCCCGAGGCGATCTGCTTGATGCGGGAGTTCTTGTCGTCCCGGCCGAGGCCCCGCGTGTAATACCGGTAGGGGTCCTCGCCGCCCTCGCCGCAGTTGGACAGGCCGCCCAGCAGGTTCATGGCCTGGGCCAGTGTCTCGTGGGCCTCCTTGGACAGGGCTCCGTGGGACATCGCCCCGGTCGAGAAGCGTCGGGCGATGCTGGAGGCGGGTTCGACGTCGTCGAGGGGCAGCGGCTCGGCCGCGCCGACCAGCTCCAGCAGGTCGTGCAGCTCGGTCGGTGGGCGGTCGTCGACCAGCGCCCGGAACGACTCGTAGAGGTCGTAGGACTCGCCGTTGATGGCCCGCTGCAGGAGGTGGGCCGCCGTCATGTCCTCCAGGGCCTGGTCGGTCGGCTCCTTGACCAGGGTCAAGTCGTTGAGGGCCTGGACGACATCCTTGCTGTGGGCGTGGTACTCGCCCCGGTTGCGGACCCGGTAGTAGCCGGGGGAGACCAAAGTGGCGCTGGCGTGCAGGTCCAGGGCGTCCTGACCCAGGTGAGCCCAGCCGACGCCACCCACCGCCGACGGCGTGCCCCGCAGGCAGAGGTCGACGATCTCGTCGCCGAGGCCGACGACCTCGAAGGTCTGCGCACCCCGGTAGGAGTCGAGGGTGGAGATGCCCATCTTCGACAGGATCTTGAGCACGCCGGCTTCGACGGCGTCGAAGAAGTGGCCTTGGGCCACGGGTCCCGTCGTGTCGTCGTCGCTGTTGTCGGCCCAGTCGGCCAGGGTCTCCAGCGCCAGGCGGGGACACACGGCGTCGGCGCCGTAGCCGACGAGCGCGGCGAAGAAGTGCACATCCCGGGCGTCGTCGGCCAGGACCACGATGCTGACGTCGCTCCGCCGCTTGAGCTCGATCAGGCGGTGGTGGGCCGCGCCCACCGCGAGCACCGACGGGATCGGGACCCGGTCGGCGTCGGCCCCGGCGTGGCTGACGACGAGGATCTCGGCTCCTTCGGCGGTGACCGCCTCGACCTCGTCGGCCAGCCGGGCGACCCCAGCCCGTAGGCCGTCGGCCCCGTCGGTCAGGGGGAACGTGGCGTCCAGCGTCGCGGCACGGAAGGGGGTCTGGCCTTCGGCGAGCTGCTCGACCGCGTCGGGGTAGAGCAGGAAGGATTCGAGGCGCAGCAGGCGCGTGGCGTCCTCGTGCTCGCTGAGGATGGGGGCCCGCGGGCCCAGCAGCGTGCGCAGGGACATGACCCGGTGTTCCCGCAGCGGGTCGATGGGCGGGTTGGTGACCTGGGCGAAGCGCTGCTTCAGGTAGTGGTGCACCGGACGGGGCCGGCCGGCCATCGGGGGGAGCGGCGAGTCGTCGCCCATCGAGAAGGTGGGTTCCTTGCCCTCCGCACCCATCGGCCGGAGGACCATCTGCAGCTCCTCCTGGGTGTAGCCGTGGACGGCCTGACGGGCTTCGAGCCCGTCGTCGACCTGCATCACCGGCTCGCCCGGTCCGAAGCTCAGGAACCCGTCATGGGCCCAGTGCGAGAAGGTGTTGGCTGCGGCCAGGCGCTCCTTCACGGCGTCGTTGCGCTGTACGCCCCGGGTGGGATCGACGAAGAGCATCTGGCCGGGGCCGAGACGGCCCCGCTCGACCTTGCCGTGGCCGCTGATGTCCACCGCCCCGACCTCGGACGAGCACACCACGAGGCCGTCGTCGCAGATGGCGTAGCGCAGCGGGCGGAGGCCGTTGCGGTCGAGGGCGGCGCCGACCCCGACGCCGTCGGTGAAGATCAGGCCGGCCGGGCCGTCCCAGGGCTCCATGAGCGCGGAGTGATACCGGTAGAAGCCGCGGATCTCGGGATCGAGGTCGACGGCGTGCTCCCACGCCTCGGGCACCAGCATGGCCACGGCGTGCCGGATGTCCCGCCCGCCCCGGGTGAGGAGCTCGAGGGCCTCGTCCAACTTGCCCGAGTCCGACGTGTTGTCGTCGAGGACCGGCCAGAACAGGGATTCGGCTCCGAGGCCGGCCTCTTCGGTGCCCAGGGTGGACCGGGCCAGCATGCGGTTGCGGTTGCCTTGGATGGCGTTGATCTCGCCGTTGTGGCACAGGCTGCGGAAGGGCTGGGCCCGTTCCCAGGTGGGCAGCGTGTT
>DATDAH010000041.1:0-7418 GCA_036525535.1 Acidimicrobiales bacterium | reverse complement strand
GACACGGAACGGAAGACCGTCCGGAGTCGACCCCGTCCCTCCTGGCTCACCGGCCCGTTCTAGCCGGATGGGCCGCAGGACCAGAGGTCCGTCGCGTCACATGTACCGCCCGCCCGCGTGGTCGGCGGTACACGTGGTCGATGCCCGCCGAGGATTGGCCAGGTCGGCCAGCGGTATCCGGTCCGGCACCAACGGAGTTCCTGCATGCCGGAACGGGACGTTCGGCCGTGACGGCGGCCACCGCCGGTGTTCCACACTCCGGGGTAGGACCCCGAGGAGGTCACCGTGAACCGTCACCGCCACCCGCGCGTCGCCCTTGCCCTTGTGCTCGCGATCGTCTTTGCCCTCACCGCGTGCGGCGACGACGGGGAGGACTCCTCGTCGTCGACCACCACTGCGGCGGTCGCCACGACCACGACGGTGACCACCACGACGACGGCGCCGGACACCGAGAGCGAGGTCCGGGCCTACTTCCTGCGCGACGAGAAGCTCGGGCCGGTGGCCCGCACGGCTGTCGGCGAGGGGGTGGCGGCTGCCGCCCTGGAGGGTCTGCTGTCGGGCCCGACCGCCGAGGAGGCGGGGATCGGCTTCTCGTCGGCCGTTCCCGACGGCACCGAGCTGCTCGGTGTGACCGTGGAGGACCAGATCGCCACCGTCGACCTCTCCCGGGAGTTCGGCTCCGGTGGCGGGTCGCTCTCGATGATGGCCCGGGTGGCCCAGGTGGTCTTCACCGTGACCCAGTTCCCCAGCGTGGACGCGGTCGAGTTCGAGATCGAAGGTGCGCCGGTCACCGCCCTCGGAGGAGAAGGCCTCCTGATCGGCGAACCGCAGACCCGCGCCGACTGGGAGGCCATGGCCCCCGCCATCCTGGTCGAGTCCCCCCTGCCCTTCGCCGAGGTGACCAGCCCCCTACGGATCACGGGCTCGGCCAACACCTTCGAGGCGACCTTCATCGTCAACGTGACCGACGGTGAGGGCCTGATCGTCTACGACGAGTCGGCCACGGCGACCTCCGGGACCGGCACCCGGGGCACGTTCGACCTCACTGCCACCTTCGAGGTCCCACGCCCGGGAGTCGGCGCCCTGATCGTCTTCGAGGAGTCGGCCCAGGACGGCAGCCAGATCAACCTCGTTGAGATCCCGCTCGAGGTCTCGGGGTGAGACGAGCCGTCGCCGCGCCCGTCCGACAGATCATCGAGCAGCCGCCGTCGGCGCGGGACCCCGCCCCACCGGACGGTGACCCGGGGCGGGTGCAACGCTGGATCGTGAGGAGGACACCATGGAGCTGACCGACCGGCGGGTGTTGATCACCGGGGCGTCGCGGGGCATCGGCGAGGCCCTGGCCCGGCGGTTCGCGGAGGCGGGGGCGAAGGTGGCCCTGCTGGCCCGCAACGCCGGTGCGCTGCAGGCGCTGGCCGACGAGCTGGGCGGCACCGCTCACCCCGCGGACCTGGCCGACCCCGGGGCAATCGTCGGCCTGATCGGGCAGGTCGAGGCCGATGGTGGGCCGGTGGACGTCCTCGTCAACAACGCCGCGCTCGACGGCGGCGGCTACTTCCCCGAGCTCGACCCCCACGAGATCGGCGACGTCGTCCAGGTGAACCTGGGCGCCGTCCTGCAGCTCTGCCGGCAGGCCCTGCCGGGGATGCTCGAGCGAGGCAGGGGCCGCATCGTCAACGTCAGCTCCATCGCCGGCGTCGCCGCCTTCCCCGGCATGGCCACCTACGCCGCCACCAAGGCAGGGCTCTCGCAGTTCACCGAGACCCTGGCCCTGGACCTCCGGGGGCTGCCCGTCGGCACCACGCTCGTCGAGCTCGGACCGATCCCCACCGACATGCTGGACCACGTCGACGCCTACCAACCCACGCGCGACTCCTTCGACCGGGCGTACCGGCTGGGCCTGATCGCCGACGTCCCCCGGGAGCGGGTGGCCGACGAGGTGGTGCGCGCGGTCGAGCGGGACCGGGCCCACGTCCGACTGCCCAAGCGGGCCGTCGCCTACCCCCTGATGACCCAGCTGCCCCGCGAGCTCACCCGGCTCACCCTCACCGGCATCCGCCACCGCAGAGAGCCCTGACCCGGTCATGATCCGTGCCGGGGCGAACCCCGCGACCGGCGGCGCCCACTTCTTCCTGGCCGACGTCGAGGCTCAGGCCTTGAAGGGCTGGTTCCCGAAGCGGTCGAGGTGGACGACATCGCCGACGGGGCGGCGGGTGGTCGGGCCATAGCGACCCTGGGGCCAGCCGAGGGGGACGACGCAGGCGGGCTGGACCGAGATCGGCAGGCCGAGGGCCCTGCGGGCGGCCGTGGTGCTCCACAGCGGCAGGGTGATCAGCGACGCCCCCAGGCCCATGGCCCGGGCGGCCAAGAGCAGGTTCTGCACGCTGGGGAAGATCGAGCCGTAGTACGAGGCGCCGGCGATCGGCGGCGTCGGCAGCAGCGGCACGCGCGAGCCCCTGAGGCAGGCGACGACCAGGACGGGGATCTCCTCGAAGTGGTCGACCTGCCACTCGACGGCCCTCAGGACCTTGGTCATCGACTCGTCGCCCTTGTTCATGCGGTGACCGATGCCGCCGTAGACCTTCCAGGCCTGTCGGTAACGGGCGGCCAGGGACGCCTTCGCGTCCGCATCCTTGACGATCACGAACTCCCAGTTCTGGCCGTTGCTGCCGGTGGGTGCCTTCAGGGCCAGCTCGATGCAGCGCAGGACGATCTCGTCGTCGACGGGGTCGGGCAGGACCCGGCGCACGGCCCGCTGGGTGAGCATCGCCTCCTGCAGCGGCATGTCGAGCCCGCCGGCCACGGCGCGGTAGGAGCGGTCAGGGGACACGGCGTCGGCCATAGCGCATCTTCGCAGCGGGCTGCCGGTCAGGCGTCGGCGGACATCTCTGCCGCGACCTCTTGGCCCCAGGCCCGGGCCTCGTCGAGGTTGCGCCAGTCACCGGCGTGCTCCTTGGCCATGGCCGATGCCGGAAAGCCCTTGGCGTCGGCGGGCAGGCGGCCCCCGAAGGTGACATGGCCCTTCGCCCCGACCTTCTCCATCATCCGCCGGACCGACCGCGTCGGATCGATCGGGTGCTCGTGGGCCGAGTCGTCGAGGGGGCCGCTGCTGAAGAACCAGACGTCCCTCTCTCGCAGCTCCTTGGCGTGGCGGCGGACGAAGCGGCGACCGGCACCGGTCCAGCGACCGGCATAGAGGCCACCGCCGACGACGACGGCGTCGTAACCGTCCAGGCGCTTGACGGCATCGACGGGCATGACCACTGCGCCTTCGCCGAGGCCTGCTGCGATCGCTTCGGCGAGCCCCTGGGTGCCCCCCATCTTGCTGGCGTGGGTGACGAGGATGTTCATGGGAACCTCCGGTGGATCGGGTTCTCCTGCCATGTCACCATCCTCCGCCGACGCCGGCAGGGCCAGGGGCCTTGGTCCCGACTGCGGGCCGGTCGTGCCAGAGTGCGGGCATGGTCAAGATCGTGTTCTGCCTGCGGCGCAAGGACGGAATGGAGCTGGACGAGTTCCAGCGCTATTGGCGGGAGGAGCACGCCCCACTGGTCCAGCAGCACGCCGGGGCGCTCGGCATCCTCCGCTACGTCCAGTCCCACACTCGCCTCGGCCCCGAGGCCGACCTGCTACGGGCGTCCCGGGGCGGGCCCGAGGCCTACGACGGGGTGGCCGAGCTCTGGTTCCGGGACATCGCGGCACCGATCGAGGCCGCCTCGACCCCCGAGGGCAGGGCCGCCGGGGCCGCCCTTCTCGAGGACGAGAGGCGTTTCATCGACTTGGCCCACTCGCCGCTCTTCCTGGCCGAGGAGCACGAGGTCGTCGGTCACGCCGGCGGCGGGGGTGCGCCCCTCGGCGTCGACACGGCCTGGGACGGGCCGTAGCCCGGCCGGGCGGGTCTGGCTGCCGGGTCCCGGCAGCCAGAGCGCGCTCGGGCTACGCGTGCTCGCTCACCTCGTAGATCTCGTCGGCCACGAGGCCGTGGGCCTCGCGGTGGACGGTGTGGGCGGCTTCGGCGTCGGGGGCCTCGACGAGGCAGAAGATCTTCCCCGCCTCCTCGTCCACCCAGTAGCGCTGGTAGCTGACGCCGTGGGCGTCCTGGGTGGCCAGGTCGGCCTGGTGGGCGCCGGCGACATCGTCGGCCGACACCCCGCCTTCGATGTTGTGGACGTCGAGAAACAGTGGCATGAACGGGTTCTCCTGTTCGTAGGCCCGACCGGGACGGCCGGGGGGTGTTCGCGGTGGGCAGCGGACCACGGGGGTGTTTGACCCGGCGTTTGACACTCCGCTCCATCGGGAGAAGGTTCTCCCGGGCATGCCCCTCGCCATCCACCTGCTCGGCCGGCCGTCGATCAACCCCGACGTACCGGGTGGCTACCGGCTGCGCAGCCGCAAGAGCTGGGGCCTTCTCGCCTACCTGATCCTCCGCGAGCACCCTCCGAGCCGGGCCCAGCTGGCCTCGCTCCTGTTCGCCGAGGCCGACGACCCGCTGCGGGCCCTGCGCTGGAGCCTGAGCGAGATCCGCCGGGGTTTGGGCGACGGCGCCTCGATCGAGGGCGACCCGGTGGTCCTCCAGCTGCCCGCAGATGCGATGGTCGACGTCGAGGTGGTCACGCGCGGCGCTTGGGCCGACGCCGTGGCCCTGCCCGGCTTGGGCGAGTGCCTCCTCGAAGGGATGGCCATCCAGGACGCGGCGGGCTTCGAGGCGTGGCTCCTGTCCGAGCAGCGCCACGTGGCCGCGGCCACCGAGGCCATCCTCCACGAGGCGGCGCTGGCCACGATGTCCCAGGGCGATCTCCGGGCCGCCACGGATCACGCCGTGCGCCTGGTGGGCCTGAACCCCCTCGACGAGAACCACCAGGCCCTGCTCATCCGGCTCTACCGGATGGCGGGCGACGGCGAGGCCGCCCTGCGCCAGCACGCAGCCTGCCGGAAGCTGTTCCTCGACGAGCTCGGGTCGGCGCCGGGCCCGGCCATCGCCGAAGCCCTGCGGGAGCCGACCGAGACGGCCGAGCCGGTGGCTGACGAGGCGTCGATCAGCGCCGTCCTGGAAGCGGGCGCGGCCGCGGTCTCGGCGGGGGCGGTCGAGGCGGGCGTCCAGTCCCTGCGCACGGCGGTGGCGATGGCCGACAGCGCCGACGCCGGTCGGCTGCGGGTCACCTCCCGGTTGGCGCTGGGCGAGGCCCTGATCCACTCCTGGCGGGGCCAGGACGAGGAGGGCACGGCCATTCTCCACATGGCCACCGAGGTCGCGGCCGCCATCGACGAGCCCGTCCTGGGGGCCGAGGCCCGGTCCGAGCTCGGTTACGTGGACTTCCTCCGGGCCCGCTACGACCGGGCGGAGCGCTTCTTCACCGCGGCCATCGCCGAAGCCGGCGACGCCCCGACGCTGCGGGCCAAGGCCACCGGATTCCTCGGCTCTGTCGCCAGCGACCGGGCCGACTACCCCCTCGCCCTCGACCTCCTCGGGGACGCGGTGGACACGGCCCGGGCGGTGGGCGACGGGCGCCGCGAGGCCTACCTCCTGACCATGCTCGGCCGCCTCCACCTGCTCCGCGAGGAGCTCGACCTCGCCGCCGCACACCTCGACGACGCCATCGACCTCTCGGAAGGGGACCGGTGGTTGTCCTTCCTGCCGTGGCCGCAGGCCATGCGGGGTGAGGTCGACGTGGCCAGGGGGGACACCGCCGCCGGGGCCGAGGTCCTGGCCCAGGCCTTCGCCCGGTCCTGCCAGCTGGGCGACCCCTGCTGGGAGGGGACGGCGGCCCGGGGGCTGGCGCTGGTCGCCGAAGCAGACGGCGAGACCGACTCGGCCTTCGCCCAGCTGGCCGACGCCCGGGTCCGCTGCAACCGGCTGGCCGACCCCTACGTCTGGCTGGACGTGCACATCCTCGACGCCCAGTGCCTGCTCGGCCTCCGCCACGGCCACCCCGAGACCGAGGCCTGGGCCGACCGGATGCACGACATCGCCTCCCGGACCGGCATGAAGGAGCTGGTCGTGCGGGCCCTCCTGCACCGGGCGGCGCTCGGTGGTCCGGACGCGGCCGGCGACGCAGAGGCCGCCCGGCTGTTCGCCGCCGACATCGACAACTCCGCCCTCGATCGGCTGCTGGAGCGGTGAGCCCGGGGCGGCCCGACCCGGCGGGGGCGTAGCTTGACCGCAGCATGGAGGTCGAGCCCGCACCCGTCGTCATCGGCACCGCCGGGCTGACCGCGGCCGAGGTGGTGAGCGTCGCCCGCCACGGCGCCCAGGTGACGGTCGGTGACGACGCCGGCGAGGCGCTGGCCCGCAGCGCCGCCATTGTCGAGGCCCACGCCGCCTCCGACGAGCCCGTCTACGGCATCTCCACCGGCTTCGGGTCTCTGGCCAACACGGCCATCCCGCCCGAACGGCGGGAGGAGCTGCAGCGGGGGCTCATCCGCTCGCACGCTGCGGGCATGGGGCCGCTGGTCGAGCCCGAGGTCGTGCGGGCCATGATGCTGCTCCGGGCCCGGACCCTGGCCATGGGCTACTCGGGGGTGCGGCCGGTGGTGGTCGACACCATCGTCGCCCTGCTCAACGCCGGCATCACCCCCGTCGTGCACGAGCACGGCTCGCTCGGGGCCAGCGGGGACCTGGCCCCCCTGGCCCACGTCGCCCTGGCCCTCATCGGCGAGGGCGAGTGCGCCCCGGCGCTGGCCGCCGCCGGCATCGAGCCGCTGACCCTGCGGGCCAAGGAGGGGCTGGCCCTCATCAACGGCACCGACGGCATGCTCGGGATGCTGGTGCTGGCTCTGGCCGACCTCCACGTCCTGGTCCGGGCCGCCGACATCACCGCGGCCATGTCCGTCGAGGCCCTCCTGGGCACCGACCGGGCCTTCGCCGAGGACCTCATGGCCCTGCGCCCCCACGCCGGCCAGACGGCCAGCGCCGCCAACCTGCGCCGCCTCCTGGCCGACAGCCCGATCGTGGCCAGCCACCGCACCGACGACCCCCGGGTCCAGGACGCCTACTCGCTGCGCTGCACGCCCCAGGTCCACGGCGCGGCCCGGGACACCGTCGCCCACGCCTCGGGCGTGGCCGACATCGAGCTGCGTTCGGCCATCGACAACCCGACGGTCCTGCCGGATGGCCGGGTCGAGTCCTGCGGCCACTTCCACGGCGCCCCCGTCGGCTTCGCCTGCGACTTCCTCGCCGTCGCCACCGCCGAGATCGGCGCCATCGCCGAGCGCCGGACCGACCGCCTGCTGGACCAGACCCGCTCCCAGGGCCTGCCCCCGTTCCTGGTCGAGGACGCCGGGGTGAACTCGGGCCTGATGCTGGCCCAGTACACCCAGGCCGCCATGGTGGCCGAGAACCGGCGCCTGGCCGCCCCGGCCAGCGTCGACTCCCTGCCCACCTCCGCCATGCAGGAGGACCACGTGTCCATGGGCTGGGG
>DATDAH010000040.1:0-10590 GCA_036525535.1 Acidimicrobiales bacterium | reverse complement strand
CGCCACGCCGTGTTCGTGGCGTGCACCGTGCCCGAGGACGGCACCAGCAGCCTCGACACGTTGGATCCCGAGATCCAGGCGATGGCCCGGGCAGCGATCGAGGGCGGGGCCACGGGTGTCCTCGACTCGGCGCTGGCGAAAGTCCTGTTCGGCAACGACCTCGACGACGAGCAGTTCGCCTGGTGTGTGGAGCGGATGGTCCCCGAGCCTCCCTCCCTCATCACGGCTCCGGTCGACCTGGCCCCGCTGCGAGTGCCGTTCCCCCGGACCTGGGTGCGGACCGTGCACGACGCGGTCCTGGACCCCGACAAGCAGCTCCGATTCGCTCAGAACGTCCCCGACTGCCCCATCGTCGACTTCGACGCCGCCCACATGGCCATGATCAGCCAGCCGGAGGCCCTGGCGCAGCTCCTGAACGGCATCGCCGCCCGTCCCTGACCCCTGAGCTCAGGCCGCCAGACGCCGCCCGAGCTCGGCCGCGCCATCGCCCCCGAGGTCGACGAGGGCCGCCGAGCGGCCGTTGACCGCCAGCATCACCGCCTCCGCCGGGCCTTCGACCCGCGGACCCTCCCCGGCCTCCCACGCGACATCGGTCGCCGCGAAAGAGAGGCCGGCCGTCCGGCTGGCCGGCACGAAGCCACGGGCCCGACCCCCGCAGAAGTGGTCGAGCAACGTCCGCAGCACGACCGGGTCGAGGTCCGCGGCCAGACCGAGCGGTCGCTCGATGTCACGGGTGTGCACGAAGACGTCCCCCATCGGAGCGATCGGGCCGACGACCGGCGGGGCGAACCGCTTGGTCGCCAGCTCGCGGTAGCGGGCCGTCAGCGCGATCGGATCGCGCTCGCCGTACTCCTTCGCCACGCGCTCGGCGAAGCGGTGGAAGCCGCCGGCCTTGACCGAACCCAGCATGATCCGTCGGACCGGCATGTCCAGGATGCTCACCAGGTGACCGATGACGTCTCGGACCCGCCATCCGGCGCACAACGACGGCGCATCCCACTGGTCGGCGTCGAACGACTCCAGGCGCCCGATCAGGCGAAGCCGCTGCGCCGTGATGGCGTCGAGCATCTCGTCATCGGTCACGAGCCGAGAACCTAGGCGGACCGGCTCAGCCCACCGGGCCGATGCGACCTCGCACCATGGGTGGCGGGTCCTCGCGGGACCAGCCGCGGCCGGCCAGGAAGGATTCCGCCCGGTCCCCCGGCTCGGCTCGGGCGAAGACCCGGGTGACGCCCCGCTCGGCGGTGACCGACTCGTAGGCGGCGAGCAGCTGGGTGCCGACGCCCTCCCCCGTCAGCGCCGAGTCCACCTCGACCCACTCGAGCCAGGCCTTGGCCCCCCGGATCCGACCGCCGAGCAGGCCGACGACGGCATCCTCCCGCCGGGCAACCAGGACGATGTCGGCCGGGTCCCGCTCCGCGCCCAGCGACCCGACGTCGGGCGGCGCCCGGTCATGGATCTCGATGACGAGCTCGAGTCCGCCTCGACCCACGACCGAGGGCGGCCCGAAGGCGATGCCGGCGATCGGCTGCCACACCCGCTGGTCCTCGTCGTCGTGGACCTCCTGCAGGACGTGGAGGAGCCGGAGGTTGACGATCGTGTGGCGATACCCCGCGAGCGCGGCCATGGCCGCCGGGATCCGATCCTCGTCGAGCGCTTCGGCCACGGTCACGTGGGGCACGAACTCGTGGACGGGAGGCCGCGCGAACGGCCCGACGAGGAGCGCCGAGTAGAGGGCGTGGACGGTGGGCAGGCTCGGGCCGCCGACCTCGAGGTAGACGACGGGGTTGACGGGAAGGAACGTCTCCAGCGGGCCGAGGTCCAGGGTCAGCGGGCCCGTCGCGGCTGCCGCCCTCCGGACCACGGCGAAGGCGTCGGCCAGGTCCTCCTCGCGGACGTTGATCGGCGGGATCAGGGTGATGTGGGGCGGGACCCGGCCGAGGACGCCGTCCCCGAGAGCCCGGCGCAGGCCGTCCACCTCCTGGGCGACCGGCGGCGGGACCAGGAGCACGACCGAGAGTCGGCGGCGCGGCATACCCGCACGGTAGGGGCGCTAGGTTCCCGAATCCGTGCACGTGCGTCATCTGGCCCCCGTCCTCGCCCTGCTCCTGCTCCTCGGGGCCTGTGGCGGCGATGACAGCGGGACCGTGGGCGACGCCGCGTCGACCAGCATCACCACCCCCTCGGAGACCACGGCCGCCCCGGGCACGGTGGCCGGCCCTTCCGCCGGCGAAGCCTGCACCGACCTGGCCGAGCGCTACGTCCGGCGGGCCCGCACGATGTTCGACGTGGAAGGCACGCCGTCGGACGCTCTGGTCGACCGCGTCCGGGCCCGGCTGGTCGAGTTCGACCAGATCGCGGCCACGGCGGGGTGCGGCGAGGAGTACGTGACCGCGGTGTGTGAAGGCCTCGACGCCCTCACCCAGGAGGGAATCCTGGTCATCATCCCGCTGACCACCGCCCAGTGCCTCTGAGCGGAGGCGCTACTCGACGACCTCGGCCTCGTCACTGAGGATGGTGACCTTGTCGTGGCTGACCTCGACGAAGCCGCCGTTGAGGTGGAGGCTCTTGACCTCGCCACCGTTCTGGAGGTGGAGACGGGCTTCGCCCTCACCGAGCGCCCCCAGGAAGGGGGCGTGGCCGGGCAGGAAGGCGATCTCGCCGCCCCCGATGGTGCGCACGACGACCATGTAGGCCTCGCCGGAGAAGAGGATCTCCTCCGGGGACACCAACTCGACCTGGAGCATCAGTCCGCGGTGAGCTCGGCGGCCTTGGCCCGGGCGCTGTCCGCGTCGCCGACGTTCAGGAAGGCCTGCTCGGGCAGGTCGTCCAGCTCGCCGTCGACCAACGCCTCGAAGGAGTCGACCGTGGTCTCGGTGGGCACGTGGATGCCCTTCAGGCCCGTGAAGACCTCACCCACGAAGAAGGGCTGGCTCAGGAAGCGCTGCACCTTGCGGGCCCGGTCCACGATGATCCGGTCCTCGTCCGACAGCTCGTCGAGGCCGAGGATGGCGATGATGTCCTGCAGCTCCTTGTAGCGCTGCAGCACCTCCTGCACCCGGCGGGCCACTTCGTAATGGCGGGCGCCGACGACCTCGGGGGCCAGGATCGACGAGCTGGAGGCCAGCGGGTCCACGGCCGGGTAGATGCCCAGCGAGGCGATCTGGCGGGACAGCTCGGTGGTGGCATCGAGGTGCGTGAACGTCGTGAACGGTGCCGGGTCGGTGTAGTCGTCGGCGGGGACGTACACGGCCTGGATCGAGGTGATGGACCGACCCCGGGTCGAGGTGATGCGCTCCTGCAGCTCGCCCATCTCGTCGGCCAGCGTGGGCTGGTAGCCCACGGCCGAGGGCATGCGACCGAGGAGGGTGGACACCTCGGAGCCGGCCTGGACGAAGCGGAAGATGTTGTCGATGAACAGCAGGACGTCCTGCTGCTTCACGTCCCGGAAGTACTCGGCGATGGTCAGGGCCGACAGGGCGACCCGCAGGCGCACGCCCGGGGGCTCGTCCATCTGGCCGTAGACCAGGGCGGCCTTCTCGATGACCCCTGATTCCTGCATCTCGATCCAGAGGTCGGTGCCCTCCCGGGTCCGCTCCCCCACGCCGCCGAACACCGACACACCACCGTGCTGGGTGGCGACCCGGTTGATGAGCTCGAGGATGATGACCGTCTTGCCGACGCCGGCCCCACCGAACAGGCCGATCTTGCCACCCTGCACGTAGGGGGTCAGGAGGTCGATGACCTTGATGCCGGTCTCGAAGACGACGGCCTTGGGCTCGAGGGAGTCGAAGTCCGGGGCGTCGCGGTGGATGGGCCAGTGATCCTCGATGCCTTCGACCGAGTCGGTGTCGAGGGACTGGCCGATCACGTTGAACACGTGGCCGAGCACGGCCTCCCCGACCGGCATCTCGATGCCGTGGCCCAGGTTCCGCACGGGGGCGCCCCGGGTGAGGCCGTCGGTGGCCCGCAGGCAGATGGCCCGGACCCGGCTGTCGCCGATCTGCTGGGCCGTCTCGGCCACGATCTTGCTGGACTCACCGTCCATGGTGACGTCCAGCTCGAGCGCGGTGTTGATCTCGGGCAGGTGGCCACGGGGGAACTCGACGTCGATCACCGGCCCGGCGATGCCGACGATGCGGCCGTCCTTCAGTTCGGTGCCGGTACTGGACTCGGTCACGGTCATCGGTTCAGGTCTCCTCTGGGGCGGGGCTCACGAAGCCCGGCGGTGATCGGGGGAATGGTGGGCGGGGAACAGGTGCGAGCTCAGGATGTGATCGGGCAGGAGGTCGTTTTCGCCGGCGCCCGTCTGGGCCAGCGCCTCGGCCCCGCCCACGATCTCCATGATCTCGGTGGTGATGGCGTCCTGGCGGGCCCGGTTCATGGCCCGCGACAGGGCGATGATGAGCTCTTCGGCGTTGTCGGTGGCGGCCTTCATGGCCCGCTGGCGGGAGGCGTGCTCGGACGCCGACGCGTCGAGCAGGGCGGCGTAGAGGCGGGCCTCGACGTAGCGGGGCACCAGCTCGTCGAGGATGCCGTCGGGCGAGGGCTCGAACTCGAAGTCCGCCCGCAGGGCGTTGTCCGAGTCGTCGGCGTCGTCGATCTCGAGGGGCAGGAAGCGACGGACCACGACCCGCTGGCTCCCGGCGCTGATGAAGCGGGTGTACACGAGGTCGACCCGGTCCAGCTCACCGCCCTCGAAGGCGGTGCGCACGGCCTGGCCGATCTCACGGGCGTCCTCGTAGGTCGGCCGGTCGGTCTTGGACAGGAAGACGTGGTCGATGCGGTAGCCCCGGAAGCGGAAGTAGGTCAACGCCTTCTTCCCGACGAGGAACAGCGAGTAGTCGAGTCCCTCGGTGCGAGCCGCTTGGATCTCCCGCTCGGCGGCCCGGATGACCGCGGAGTTGTAGGCCCCGGCCAGGCCCCGGTCCGAGGTGACGACCACGAAGGCGGCCTTGCCCCCACCCGGACGCTCGGCCAGGAGGGGATGGCTGCTGGAGGCGCCGGCGCCGGCCAGGTCGAGGATCACGTTGGTGATCTGTTCGGCGTAGGGCCGGGCCTTGCGGGTGCGCTCCTGGGCCTGGACCACCCGGGTCGCGGCGATGAGCTCCATGGCGCGCGTGATCTTCTTCGTCGACTCGGTCGCCGAGATCCGACGCCGGAGGATGCGTTCCTGGCCACCAGCCATGCGGGCCTACTCGTCGTCCTCGTCGTCGTCCCGGGCGATCTCGACTTCGGGCAGCGTGGCCTCGGCCCGGCCACCGGCCAGGGTGGTCTCGGCGTCGGCCTGCGCTTCGGCGTCGGGCTCCGGCGCCACGTCGACGGTGGGCTGGAACTGCTCGGCGAAGCCCTTGACGGCGGCGTCGAGGCCGTCCTCCTCGGGCAGCGTGCCCTTGTCCCGGATCGTCTCGAGGATGATGCCGTGGCGGGTCTTGACGAAGTCGAGGAGCTCGGACTCGAAGCGCTTCACGTCCTCGACCCCGATGTCGTCGAGGTAGCCGTTCGTACCGGCGAAGATCGACACGACCTGCTCCTCGACCGGCATGGGCGAGTTCAGGTTCTGCTTGAGCAGCTCGGTCAGGCGGTAGCCGCGGTCGAGCTGGGCGGCCGAGACCTTGTCCAGCTCGGAGCCGAACGTGGCGAAGGCCTCCAGCTCACGGAACTGGGCGAGGTCGAGCTTGAGCGTGCCCGACACCGACTTCATGGCCTTGATCTGGGCGTCACCGCCCACGCGGGACACCGAGATGCCCACGTCGACCGCGGGGCGCACGCCGGACTTGAAGAGGTCGTCCTGGAGGTACACCTGACCGTCGGTGATCGAGATCACGTTGGTCGGGATGTAGGCCGACACGTCGCCCGCCTTGGTCTCGATGACCGGCAGGGCCGTCAGCGAACCGGCGCCCTCGGCGTCGGAGAGCTTGGCGGCGCGCTCCAGCAGGCGGCTGTGGAGGTAGAAGACGTCACCGGGGTAGGCCTCGCGGCCCGGCGGGCGGCGCAGCAGCAGGGACATCTGGCGGTAGGCCTCGGCCTGCTTGGAGAGGTCGTCGTAGACGACCAGGGCGTGCTCGCCGTTCTCCATCCAGTGCTGGCCCATGGCGCAGCCGGCGTACGGGGCGATGTACTTGAACGGCGCCGGATCGGCGGCCGGGGCGCAGACCACGACCGTGTACTCCATGGCGCCGTGCTCGCGGAGCGTGTTGACCGTCTGGGCGACCGTCGAGCTCTTCTGGCCGATGGCCACGTAGATGCACTTCACGCCCTGGCCGGCCTGGTTCAGGATCGTGTCGACGCAGATGGTCGTCTTGCCCGTCTTGCGGTCGCCGATGATCAGCTCGCGCTGGCCCCGACCGATCGGCGTCATGGCGTCGATGGCCTTGATCCCGGTCTGCATCGGCTCGTGGACCGGCTTGCGCCGGGTGATGCCCGGGGCCTGGATCTCCATGCGGCGGGTGAGCTCGGCGTTCACCGGCCCGGCGCCGTCGATGGGCTCGCCGAGGGCGTTCACCACCCGTCCGATCAGCGCGTCGCCGACGGGGACGGTCTGGATGCGACCGGTCGCCTGCACCGAGGAGCCCTCCTCGATGGCGGCGATCTGCTCGCCTTCACCCAGGATGACGGCGCCGATGGACTCCTCGTCCAGGTTCAGGGCGAGGCCGACGGTGCCCCCGTCGAACTCCAGGAGCTCGTTGACGGCGCAGTCGGGCAGGCCCGACACCCGCGCGATGCCGTCGCCGACCTCGAGGACGCGGCCGACCTGGGTGACCGAGAGGTCCGGTGTGTAGCCGTCGAGGTTCTTGCGCAGGGCGGCGGTGATGTCCGTGGTGTCGATGTTCAGATCAGCCATGGTTGGCGTCTTCCTCTTGTTCCTCGTTGGGGCTCAGGAGCGGGCGGACAGGGATTCGCGGAGCTGGGACAGGCGGTGGCGGACCGTGCCGTCGATGACCTGGTCGCCGACCCGGACCACCAGGCCGCCGACCACGGTGGGGTCGACGACGACGCGGACGTCCACGTCACGACCGGTGGCGGACTTCAGGGCCGCGGCGAGCCGCTCCTGCTGGTCTTCGGAGAGCTCGATGGCCGAGCGCACCTCGGCCACCTGGCGACCCTGGTCCTCGGCGGACAGCTGCAGCAGCGCATCGACGATGTCGGGCAGCTCCCGCCCGCGACCGGCGGCCACGACCATGGAGGCCAGGCTGAGGGTCACGTCGGAGGTCCGGGAGCCGGCGAGGTCCTCGATGATCTGCTGGCGTCGCTCCGCCGGCAGGTGGGGATCACCCAGGGCGTCACGCAGTGCGTCGTTGCCCTCGATGGCCCGGGCCACGGCGAAGAGCTCGTCGCCCACCGAGGACAGCTGGCCCTCGGCGTTGGCGACCGCGTACATCGCCGCGGCATAGGCGAGGGAGCGGCTGGCTTCGGCCATCAGTTCGAGCCCTTGGCCCCGACCGAGTCGATGAACTGCTCGACCAGCGCCACGTTGGCGTCGCGGTCCAGGCTCTGGCCCACGACGTGCTCGGCCGCGCCGATGGCCAGCGTGGCCACCTCGCCCCGGAGGTCGCCGATCGCCTGGGCCTTCGCCGCCTCGACGTCGGCCTGCGCCTGCGCCTTCAGCCGGGCGATCTCCGCGTCCGCTTCGGTCTTCTTGTCCGACCGGTAGGCGTCGGCGTCCTGGCGGGCCTCTTCGATGATCCGGGCCGCGTCGCTCCGGGCCTCGGCCAGCTTGGCGTCGTACTCCGCCGCCTTGCTGGTCACCTCGGCCTTGGCCGCCTCGGCCTCGTCCAGGTCACCCTGGATCTTGGCGGCACGGTCCTCGAGGCCCTTCTTGATGGGCGGGAAGCCGAACTTGGCCAGCGCACCGAACACGACCAGGAACGACAGGGCGCCCCAGATCAGCTCGTTCCACTCGGGCAGGATGGGGCTCGGCGCCTCTTGGCAGTCGTCGACCTCTCCACCCTCCTCGAGGATGTGGATGCACTCCTCACGGAGCTCTTCTTCGCTGGCGGCGTGGGCCGTCCCGGTCCACCCGAAGAGGGCGACCAGGGTGAGGGCCACCCCGCTCAGCAGCAGTCGGGTTCGCATGACGACCTCAGCCGCTGATGATGAAGGCGAGGACGAAGCCGAACAGCGCGAGCGCCTCGGTGAAGGCGATGCCCAGGAACATGGTGGTGCGCACCGTGCCCGCGGCTTCCGGCTGACGGGCCATGGCGGTGATGGCGTTGCCCACCACGATGCCGATGCCGATGCCGGGGCCGATGGCTGCGCCGCCGTAGACGATGCCTCGTCCGACGGCGGTCAGGCCGGCCTCGAGTTCGCCTTCCGCTTGGGCGGCGATGGTCAGGATGTCCAGCACGGTTCCTCCTAGTGCTCTGGATGCATCGAGCTACCGATGTACACGGCAGCGAGAATGGTGAAGATGAAGGCCTGCAGGAAGGCCACCAGGATCTCGAACCCGGTGAGCGCGGCGAGCAGGCCGAACGAGAACGGCAGGATGATCAGCGACAGCGTCAGGCTGAACAGCGCGGCGCAGATGACGGCGAAGCTGGTGAGCAGCAGGTGGCCGGCCAGCATGTTGGCGAAGAGCCGGACGAACATCGACAGCGGCCGCACGATGAACGTCGAGACCAGCTCGATGGGCGTCACCAGGAAGTAGAGCGGCCACGGCACGCCCGGCGGGAAGCCCGTGTTCTTCAGGTACGTGAGCGGGCCCTGCTTCTTGACGCCGACCACCACGAAGATGACCCACACCATCATCGCCAGGAAGAAGGGCAGCGCGATCCGGGCGTTCACCGGCATCTGCGCACCGGGGATGATCCCCCAGATGTTGCAGCTGAGCACGAAGACGAACAGCGACCCGAGGAACGACGTGTACTTCAGGCCGTCGGGGCCCATCGTCTCCAGGATGATGCCGTCCTGGATGAAGCCGTAGAGCGACTCGCCCACGTTCTGCAGCGGGCGGGGGACCATCTTGAAGTTGCGGCCGGCCAGGATCACGAAGCCGACCGAGATCAGCGCCGAGATCCACATGAGGACGACGACCTTGCTGACCGCGAACGGCGTGCCCTCGAGGAAGAACTCGGGCCACTCGATGACGTGGCTGACCGGTGGGAAGTCGATGGCGAACACGGTTACTTCGAACCCTCCGTGTGAGCCCCGGGCTTGAGGCCGGGGTAGGCGAGCGAGAGTGAGACGTACTTGGTCTCCCAGAGGAGGAGGCCGAGGTGGGTGGCGACGAGGGTGACGCCCAGGGGCACCATCTCGACCCAGCTGACGTCCTGCAGGAGCCAGAGGACGCCGAGGACGACGCTGAGCCGGACGACGTAGCCACCGAGCACGGCGATGCCGAGGACGGTGGGCGATGTGCGAGCGCCCCAGCCCATGAGGCCGGCGGCGGCGGCGAAGTTGGCGGCGACGAGAGCGAGACCGAGGAGGGCGGACAGGGCGCCGTCGGTCCCCCAGCCGATGAAGCCGGCGAGGACGAAGGCGGGGGCGACCCAGACCATGCGCCGGAGCATGTCCTTGGCCACGTCGGCCTCGGGGGCGGCGGAGGCCGGCGGGATCGCCGAGCGGGGGGCGTCGGTGGCGGTCATCGGACCGGGCCCTGGCGCAGCGGCCGGCGCTGCTCGGCGTGGGCGGTCATCTCGGCGTCGTAGGTCGCGACGATCTTCCAGACCTCGTAGACCAGGGTGAAGACCCCGAACACGACGGTGAAGAGCGGGATGGTGCCGATCGTGCGGTCCAGCCAGAACCCGAGCCCGGCGAAGATCGTCGTGGTGAGCACGAGCTCGAAGGCCATGATCAGCCCGTCGCCGCCCTGACCACGGTCCCCGACAGCGGTGTGGAACGCCAGGAACCGGTGCTGTCCTGAGTCTCGCTGGGGGTTGGTCTCCACGGGATGTCCTGGTCGGCGTCGGCGGCACTGGCGGCGCTCGCTCCCCGTCACCGGGGAGCTTGTGAATACTTTCTCAATCTATCCACGGGCTCCCGGGCGTGCAAATTCCCTCGGAGGTAAGCGCCGACCGGCGGCAGATTAGGTGACTTCGGCGTCGTCCGCCGAGGAGAGGTCCGGCTCTTCGACCGACCCGTTGCCGTTGCCGCCCCGGGTGCCCGGGTGGAAGAACACGTAGAGGCCGAAGCCGAGGACGACGACGGCCAGCGGGGCCACCGCGTCCCCCCGACCGGTGTAGGCGGGATAGAGCACGAGCCCGGACAGCGCCGCCGTCCAGGCCCAGAGGATGAGCACGGCCCGACGCTGGCCGTGGCCCAGGCGCATCAGCCGGTGGTGCAGGTGCTCCTTGTCGGCCGTGGCGACACCCGACCGCTTGGAGGCCCGCCGGATGATGGCGAACAGCGTGTCGATGATGGGCACCCCGAGGATGAACAGCGGGATGAACAGCGGGGCGAAGAAGAAGTAGACCTGGCCGCTGAACGGCTCGTTCTGGCTCCCCCCGACGGCGATGGTCGAGCTGGCCATGAGCAGGCCCAGCAGGAGCGCCCCTCCGTCGCCCATGAAGATCCGGGCCGGGTTGAAGTTGTGGGGCAGGAAGCCCAGGCAGATGCCGAGGGTGATGACGGCGACCAGGGGACCGATGTTGT
>DATDAH010000039.1:0-13013 GCA_036525535.1 Acidimicrobiales bacterium | reverse complement strand
CCTGCCAGCCGCTCAGGGTGGACTTCCACTCGCTGCGGTCGGGCTGGGACTCGAGTCCGCCCCGACCCCGCAGGACCTCCACCAGCGCCTCGATGACCAGGCGGCAGTCGCCCACGATCGGGACATCGGGACGCCGGACCTTGCCCAGCTCGGCGGGGTCGATGTCGACGTGGATGATCTTGGCGTCGGGGGCGAAGCCGTCGAGCCTGCCCGTCACCCGGTCGTCGAAGCGGCTGCCCAGGGCGATGAGCAGGTCCGACCTCTGCATGGCCGTGACCGCCGTGTAGTTGCCGTGCATGCCGGGCATGCCCAGGCACAGCGGGTGGCTGTCGGGGAAGGCCCCCCGGGCCATCAGCGTGGTGACGACCGGGATCTCGCAGAGCTCGGCCAGCTCCTTCAAGGCCTCCGCGGCCCGGGCCTTCAAGATGCCGCCGCCGGCGTAGACGACCGGGCGGTGCGACGCGCTGATCAGCTCGGCCGCCTGGCGGATCATCTTGGGATGGCCCTTGGTGGTCGGGTTGTACCCCGGCAGGTCCAGCTCGTCGGGCCAGTACCACTCCATGGCCGAGTTGGGGTGCTGAGGGTCGACGATGTCCTTCGGGATGTCGACGAGGACGGGCCCCGGTCGACCGGTGGTGGCGATGTGGAAGGCCTCCCGGATCGTCCGCGGGATGTCGGCCGCCGAGGTGACGAGGAAGTTGTGCTTGGTCACCGACTGGGTGATGCCGGTGGTGTCGCACTCCTGGAAGGCGTCGCTGCCGATGGCCGCGGTCGGGACCTGGCCGGTGATGACGACCAGCGGGATGGAGTCCATGAAGGCGTCACACAGGGGCGTGACGATGTTGGTGGCCCCGGGCCCACTGGTGACCATGGCCACGCCCGGACGCCCGGTGACGTGGGCGTAGCCCTCGGCCATGTGGCCCGCGCCCTGCTCGTGGCGGACCAGGATGTGGCGGATCGGTGAGTCGATGATCGGGTCGTACACCGGCAGGATCGCCCCACCCGGGAGTCCGAACATGACCTCGACGCCCTCGAGTTCGAGGGAGCGGATGAGGGCCTGCCCGCCGTTCAGTTGTTCCTTGCTGCCGTTGCTGGTCATGAGCGCATCCGAAGGGTAGTGGGGCCGAAAACTGCAACGACCTCCCCGTGGGGAGGTCGAAAGCGCACGCGGGGGTGAAGGACGGCGTGCGCTAGGCGATTACTACGAGGAGGAGGGGGCGGCGGGTCATCGGTCGCATCGTATCCCTCGTCGGCGCGAAGGGGTCAAGCTGTTAGCTGATGTCCCGTCGCGCCGCTTACCCGGGGTCCTTCGACCCGCTGACGATCGCCCACTTGGGCATCGCCGAGGCCGCCCGGGACCGGCACGACCTGGACCGGGTCGATCTCGTCATCTCCGAGGTGGCGTTGGGCAAGGAGGACCGGGCCTGCGTGCGCCTGGACGAGCGGGTCGAGGCGATCCAGCTGGCCGGGCGCGAGCGGCCATGGCTCGGGCTGGTCGTCACCGACCTGCAGCTCGTGTCCGACATCGCCGAGGCCTACGACCTGGTCATCGTCGGCGCCGACAAGTGGGCCCAGCTCCACGACCCGGCCTTCCACCCGTCGGCCGAGTCGTTGGCCGCCGCCCTGGCCAAGCTGCCGACCCCCGCCGTCGTGCCGAGGCCACCGTGGGACACGCCGGACGAGCACCGCCTCGACGTCCCCGCGCACCTGGCCGAGATCTCGGCGACGGCCGTGCGCGCAGGCCGCCTCGACTGGATGGCCCCCGAAGCCCGCGAGGTGGGCGCTTGGGGCTAGGGCATCGTGATGGCGCCCTTTTCGGCGCCTTGGGCGAGGACGGCGTACTTCGCCAGGACGCCGCTGGTGTAGCGGGGCTCGGGGAGCTTCCAATCGGCCCGGCGAGCCTCCAGGGTGGCGGCGTCGACGTCGAGGTCGACGGTGTGGGCCACGGTGTCGATGACGATGCGGTCACCGTCGGCCACGAAGGCGATCGGACCACCGTCGACGGCCTCCGGCGCGACGTGGCCGACGCAGAAGCCGTGCGTGCCGCCCGAGAAGCGACCGTCCGTGATGAGGGCGGCGTCGGCGCCACGTCCGACGCCCTTCATCGCCCCGGTCACGGCCAGCATCTCGCGCATGCCCGGGCCACCCTTCGGGCCCTCGTAGCGGATGACCACGACGTCGCCGGCGTTGATGCCACCTCGGAGGATCTCCTCCATGGCCGCGGCCTCACCCTCGAAGACGCGGGCGGTGCCCTCGAAGCGGTCGACGTCGATGCCGGCGACCTTGACCACGGAGCCCTGCGGCGCCAGCGAGCCCCGGAGGACGGCGATGCCGCCGCGGTCGTGGATGGCGTCACTCAGCGGGTGCACGACGGTGCCATCCGGCGCGGGCGGGGCGATGTCAGCCAGGTTCTCGGCGATGGTCTGGCCCGTGACGGTCATGCAGTCGCCGTGGAGCAGGCCGGCCTCGAGGAGGTGGGCCATGACGACCGGCACCCCGCCGACCTGGTCCACGTCGGACATGTGGTACTGCCCATGGGGCTTGGTGTCGGCGATGTGGGGGACCTCGGCCGCCACCCGGTTGAAGTCCTCCAGCTCGAGGTCGACCTGGGCCTCGTGGGCGATCGCCAGGAGGTGGAGGACGGCGTTGGTCGAGCCTCCCAGCGCCATGACGACGGCGATGGCGTTCTCGAACGCCTCCTTGGTCATGATCTGGCGGGGCCGGATGTTCTGGCGCAGCAACTCGACCACAGCTTTGCCCGACTCGTAGGCGTAGTCGTCCCGCCGGGAGTCGATGGCAGGGGCCGACGCCGAGCCGGGCAGCGACATGCCGATGGCCTCGGCCACCGACGCCATCGTGTTGGCCGTGAACATGCCGGCACACGAACCCTCGGTCGGGCAGGCGTTGCGCTCGATCTGGCTCAGCTCCTCCTCGTCGATGCCCCCCGAGGCGAAGGAGCCCACGGCCTCGAACACGTCGACGATGTCGATGGCCCGGCCGTTGTGCTGGCCCGGCATGATCGAACCGCCGTAGAGGAAGACCGCCGGCATGTTGATCCGGGCCGCGGCCATGAGCATGCCGGGCAGGGACTTGTCGCAACCGGCGAAGGTCACCAATGCATCCAGGCGCTCGGCGTGCATCATGAGCTCGACCGAGTCGGCGATGACCTCCCGACTGACCAGCGAGGCCCGCATGCCCTCGTGGCCCATGGAGATGCCGTCACTGACGGCGATGGTGGTGAACTCCAGCGGGAACCCACCGGCGTCGCGCACCCCGACCTTGGACCGCTTCGCCAGGCGGTCCAGCGGCAGGTTGCAGGGCGTCACCTCGTTCCAGGAGGACGCCACCCCGACCTGGGGCTTGGCCCAGTCGTCGTCGGTCATCCCGACGGCCCGCAGCATCGCCCGGGCCCCGGCCCGCTCATAGCCGTCGGTCACTTCTCGCGAACGGGGCTTCAGGCCCCCGACAACGCTCTCTTCGGTCACGGCCGCGAGGGTAGCGACCACCGTCACCGGGGCTCCCGCCGGTAACTTCCCGCCGTGCCCGCCGCTCCTGCGCCGCCTGGTCGCGTCCGACGGTTCGCCGAGCTGCTGGCCCTGAACGGGATCATCGTGGCCGAACCGGTGCTCACGGCGCTGCGCCAGGGTGCTGACCTCTTCGTCAGTCGACGGGCGGGTCGCCTCGACATCGTGGCCCTGACCCTGGTGCTGGTGCTCGGCCTGCCGGCCGTCCTGTTCGCCATCGAGGAGCTGGTCGGACTGGCGCGGAGAGGCCGGAACGGTGACCAGTCGCGCGACCGGGTGCATCGGATCCTGCTCGGCGGCCTCGGTGGCCTCGTCGTCGTCCGCCTCCTCGGTGACGCCGGCCTGCCCGGCCCCGTCACCGTGCTTCTCGCCGTGGCGGGAGGCGCGGTGCTGTGGCAGGCCGTGACGCGGTGGGAGGGGCCTCGCCTGTGGCTCCAGGTCCTCGGCGTCTTCCCCCTCCTGCTCGGGGCCTGGTTCCTGGCCACCGACCCCGTCCGGGGCCTGGTCCTGGACCCGGCCTCGGCCACGGGCGATGCCGCCGCGGTCGGGGCGCCTGCACCCGTGGTCCTGGTGGTGCTCGACGAGCTCCCGTTGGCGTCGATCCTCGACGAGGACGATCGCATCGATCCGGAGCAGTTCCCGAACCTGGCCTACCTGGCCGACGACGCCACCTGGTTCCGCAACGCCACCGGCGTCTCCCCCACCACGCCCGAAGCCGTACCTCCGATCCTGACCGGGCGTTACCCCGACGCCGTCGGCGTGCTCCCCACGGCCGAAGAGCACCCGAACAACATCTTCACCCTGCTGCAGGGCACCTACGGCTTCCACGTCCAGGAGTCCGTGACCCAGCTCTGCCCGGCCCATCTGTGCGCCGAGGGTGCCCTGGCGACCGGGAACCCCCTCGCCGAGCTGACTCGCGACGCCCTCGACCTCTGGCAACGCCAGCTCTTCGGCGGGGGCGACGACCGCCAAGTCGACTTCGCCATCCGCCAGTCGGATCCCGACGCCCCCACGACCATCAACGAGTTCGCCGCCGGCATCGGTCGGGGCGACCGGCCCGAGCTGGACGTGCTCCACGCCGTCTACCCCCACCAGCCCTGGTACCACCTGCCCTCCGGCCTGACCTACGAGGCACCGTTCATCGCCGAGGGCCTGGATCAGTACGCCCAGTACGCCTGGAAGACCGACTTCGCGGCCGACACCGGGCGCCAGCGCCACCTCCTCCAGGCTCGGCACGCCGACGTGATGCTCGGTGTGATCCTGGCCCGCCTGCAGGAGTTGGACACCTACGACGACTCGCTCATCGTGGTCACCGCTGACCACGGGGCCGCCTTCGAGACCGGCGAGCCCATCCGAGGGGTGTCGGAGGCCAACGCCGACAGCGTGCTCTGGGTCCCCCTCCTGGTGAAGCCCCCCCGCCAGACCACCAGTCGCATCGACGACCGACCCGCCCGCACCATCGACGTGCTGCCCACCATGGCCGACGTCCTCGAGCTGGATCTGCCCGACGGGACCGACGGCGTCTCGCTGCTGGGCCCGGAGCCGGCGACCGGGCCCGACGAGCGGCGGGTCTACGCCTGGGGCTTCAACCGGCTCGAGCCCAACGCCGACGGCTACAGCCTGATCGACGGCACCCAGGGCTTCGCCGACCTGCTGGCCCAGCCCCCGCCCGGGGAAGGTGACGACCCCGAGCTGCGCTTCTACCGCTTCGGGCGTCACGCCGACCTGGTCGGGCGCCAAGCGGATGACCTCCCCGCCGCGCCGGAGCTGGACATCGACGTCCACCTCGACGCTGACGGGAGCTACCGGAGCTCGGCGGACGCCCAGCAGGACGTCTACGTGGCGGGCGAGATCGAGACCGGGGAGCCCCTCGACGTGGCCGTCGTCGTCAACGGGCGCATCGGCGGATGGGCCGAGCTCCAGACCACCGGCGACCCCGGCGAGCGCCGGTTCTGGGCAGTGGTCCCACCCGCGTTCCTGCGCGAAGAGGGGATGACCGACGCCATCGAGCTCTACGTGATCCAGGGCGAAGGACCCGACCCCGCCCTCGCCCCACTCCGTTTCGGCCGGTGATCCCTCGGGTCGAACGGGCCGTCGTGCCCCCTGGGATCCGTGGCGCGGTCGGCCCACGTTCGGGATCGTGAGAGGCGGGGTCGCGCGCCGCAGTCCCTACGACCGGGACATCTACCGGCTGGCCCTGCCTGCGCTGGGGGCCCTCATCGCCGAGCCGCTCTACCGCCTGACCGACGCCGCAGTGGTCGGTCACCTGGGCACCGACGAACTGGCAGGCATGGCGGTGGCCAACGCCGTCCTGGCCACGGGGTTCGCCGTCTTCATCTTCCTGGCCTACGGGACCACCTCCGCGGTGGCCCGCCTGATCGGGGCGGGCGAGCACGGGCGCGCGGCCCACCAGGCGGTGCAGAGCCTGTGGCTGGCGGTGCTCCTCGGGGTGGTCCTGTCGGCGTTCCTCTGGATCGTGGCCGGCCCCCTCGTCGAGCTCCTGGGCGGCGAGGGCGCGGTCGCCGCCAACGCCCGCGTGTACCTGCGCATCAGTGTCCTCGGCCTGCCGATCACCTTCGTGATCCTGGCCGGCGTCGGCTACCTGCGGGGCCTGCAGGACACCCGCACCCCGCTGCTCGTCGCCGTCGGCACCGCCCTCGTCAACCTGGTCCTCGAGGTCTGGTGGATCTTCGGGCTGGACTATGGGATCGGCGCTTCGGCCCTCTCGACCGTCGTGGCCGAGGCGCTCGCCGCGACCATCTACCTGACGATGATCCGGCGGGCCACCCGGGAGCACCGCACGACCTGGAGGCCCGACCGCCGGGCGATCGCCGGCCTCGGGCGGGCTGGGGTCGCCCTCTTCCTGCGTACGGCGGCCCTGCGGGGTGCGTTCACCCTCGCGACCGCGGTGGCCGCCCGCATCGGCACGGCCGAGCTGGCCGCGTACCAGATCGCCTTCGAGCTGATGTTCCTCCTGGCCCTGACCCTCGACGCCATCGCCATAGCCGGTCAGGCCTTGACCGGACGGTTCCTCGGCGCGGGCGACGGTGCGACGGCCCGGGCCGCCGGTCAGCGCATGATCGAGTGGTCGGTCGTGGCCGGGGTGGTCCTGGGTGTGGTTCTGGCCGTGCTCTCTCCCGTCCTCCCTGACCTGTTCAGCAACGACGCCGAGGTGGTGGCGCTGGCCGCCTTCCAGCTCTTGTGGGTGGCCGCGCTCCAGCCCCTCAACGGCCTCGTCTTCGCCCTCGACGGCATCCTCATCGGCGCCGGCGACCTGGCGTTCCTCGCGAAGGCCATGATCGTCGCCTTCCTCGTGTTCGCCCCCGCCGCGGTCGCCGTCCTGGTCCTCGACCTGGGCATCGGCTGGGTGTGGGCCGCCTTGGCCCTGCTCTTCCTCGCTCGGGCCCTCGTCCTAGGTGCCCGGTTCCGGGGCGAGGCCTGGATCCGCCTGGGCGCCGACTGACCTTCGGGCCCGGACCGGTGCTCTGCGCCTCAGGTGGGGAAGGTCGAGGAGTAGCTGGTGAGCGTCTGGAGGTAGTTGGACCGCTCGTAGGCGGCGGGGTCGGCGACCCCTCGCCGAGAGGCCGAGCCCCGGAGCTGGTCCACCGACGCGTAGTCGTTCTCGGCCATCCACGCCCGCAGCTCGTCGAGGACCACGGCCGCGTGACCGGGGCCGTTGCGGAGGAGGGCGGTGGCCATCATGGCCACCTGGGCTCCCGCCAGGAGGACCTTCGCCACCGAAGAGGCGTCGTGCACCCCGCTGGTGGCGGCCAGGTCGGTGTCGACCTGGCCCTCGAGCAGGCCGATCCAGCGCAGCGGCAGCAGGATGTCGTCTGGCTCACTCAGCGTGAGGTGGGGAACGACGACCAGCTCCTCCAGGTCCAGGTCGGGGGCGAAGGGACGGTTGAACAAGACGAGGCCCCGCACACCGGTCTCGGCCAGACGCCGGGCGAGGTGCGGGAGCGAGGACCAGAACGGCCCCAGCTTCAGGGCCACCGGGATGTCGACGGCGTCAAGCACATCACCGACCGTCGTCAGCAGGAGGGCCTCGACCTCGGCCGCGGACAGGACGGGGTCGGTGGCCACGATGTTCACGTTCAGCTCGAGCGCGTCGGCGCCGGCGTCGGCCAACAGGCGCCCGTAGCGCACCCAGCCCCCGCTGCTGACGGCGTTGAGGCTGGCGATGACGGGGACCGACAGCGCGGCCTTCGCCTCGACCACCCGGGCCAGATAGTGGTCAGGCCCGGTGTTGTAGTCGTCGAGCTCGGGGAAGTAGTCGGTCGCCTCTGCGAAAGCCTCTGCGCCCGTGGCCAGCATGCGGTCGACCTCGAGGGCCTCTTGGACGATCTGCTCCTCGAACAGGGACGGCAGCACGACCGCGCCGATGCCGGCCTCGTCGAGGTGACGCAGTCCCTCGAGATCGCCCGTGGCCGGGCTGGAGGAGGCGACCAGTGGGCACCGGAGGGGCAGCCCGAGGTAGGTGGTGGTCAGATCGGTCATGGCTCGTCCCCCTCCGACGGTGGCATCGTCCGCTCGATCCCGGCCAGCTGCTCGTAGTAGCGCCAGCGCTCGTCGACGTCGGCTTGGGCCAGGGAGAACAGTTGGTCGGCCCGCTCCGGGTCGCTGCGGGCCAGCATGGCGAATCGCCCCTCGGTCATGGCGAACTCCCGGAAGGGCCGGTCCGGGGTGTGGCTGTCGAGCTGGAACGGCTGCTCGTGCTCCTCGGCCCCGGGGCGGTAGCGGTAGAGCGGCCAGTGACCGGAGTGCACGGCGTCGCGCATGTGCACCATCGTCTGGCTCATGTCGATGCCGTGGGCCACACAGGGGCTGTAGGCGATCACCAGGGCCGGTCCCGGCCAAGCCTCGGCCTCCAGGAGGGCCTTCACCGTCTGCACGTCACTGGCCCCCATGGCCACCTGGGCCACGTAGACGTCGCCGTAGGCCCGCCCGTCGTCGCCCAGGTCCTTCTTGCCCGTCCGCCGCCCACCGGAGGCGAACTTGGCCACCGCGCCCCGTGGCGTCGCCTTGGAGGCCTGGCCGCCAGTGTTGGAGTACACCTCGGTGTCGAGGACGAGGAGGTTGACGTTGCGGCCACTGGCCAGGACGTGATCGACGCCACCGAAGCCGATGTCGTAGGCCCATCCGTCGCCGCCCACGATCCACACGCTGCGGGCCACCAGGTCGTCGGCGAGGCCCCGAAGGCGGACGCTCTCGGGATCCTCACGTCCAGCCAGGCGCTCCTGCAGTGTTGCCACCCGGTCCCGCTGGGCCGCGATCGCCACGGCGTCACGGCCCTCGGCCGCCAGCAGCTCACGGGCCAGGTCCTCACCGATGTCGGGGGCGAGGGCGTCGACCAGGCGACGGGCCTCGGCCACCTGCTGGTCCAGGCCCAGGCGCAGCCCGAGGCCGAACTCGGCGTTGTCCTCGAAGAGGGAGTTGGCCCAGGCCGGACCCCGACCGGTGGCATCCTGGGACCACGGCGTGGTCGGCAGGTTGCCGCCGTAGATCGACGAGCAGCCGGTGGCGTTGGCCACCAGCATCCGGTCGCCGAAGAGCTGGGTCAGCAGCTTGAGGTACGGGGTCTCGCCGCAACCCGCACAGGCCCCGGAGAACTCGAAGAGCGGCTGGCGAACCTGTGAGCCCTTCACCGAGTCCGGGGCGAGGAGGACAGGATCCAACTCCGGCAAGTCGAGGAAGAACTCGAAGGCCAGCCGTTCCCGCTCCCGCCGGTCACCGACGGGGACCATGGCCAACGCCTTGTGCCGTACCTCGTCTTTCGCCTTGGCCGGGCACACCTGGACACAGACGCCGCATCCGGTGCAGTCGTCGGGCGCCACCTGGATGGTCAGCCGTTGCCCGGGCAGGTCGCGGGAGCGGAAGTTCTTGGCCTGGAAGCCGTCCGGCGCGCCCGTCATCGCCTCGGGGTCGTAGACCTTCATGCGGATCGCGGCGTGCGGGCAGACCAGCGCGCACTTGCCGCAGTCGATGCAGATCGTCTCGTCCCACACCGGGAGCTCGGCGGCCAGCGCCCGCTTCTCCCAGCGTGCCGTGCCCGTCGGGAAGGTCCCGTCGACCGGGAGGGCACTGACCGGCAGGAGGTCGCCCTCGCCGGCCAGGAGCCGAGCGGTGACGCGGGTGACGAAATCGGGCGCAGTGACCGGCACCCGGGCCGGTCGATGGTCCCCGGCCGACGCCGTGATCGGAACGGGCACCTCGTGCAGGGCGGCCAGTGCGGCGTCGACCGCGGCCAGGTTGCGCTCGACGACGGCCGGGCCTGCCTTGGCATAGGTCACCTCGATACGAGCCCGGATGGCGGCCAGCGCCTGGTCCGTGGGCAGGACACCGGAGAGGGCGAAGAAGCAGGGCTGCATGACCGTGTTGATGCGCCGGCCCATGCCCACCTCCCCCGCCACCCGCTCGGCGTCGATGACATGGAGGGTCAGGCCCTTGTCGACGATCTCGTCTTGCACGTCCCCGGGCAGGTGGTCCCAGACCTCGTCGGGCGGGTACGGGCTGTTGAGCAGGAAGATGGCCCCGGGCCGGGCCCGACTCAGCACGTCGCGCCGGCCCAGGAACCCGAACTGGTGACAGGCCACGAAGTCGGCCCCGTCTATCAGGTAGGTCGAGGCGATCGGGTCCGGCCCGAAGCGGAGGTGCGACTCGGTCTCGGCCCCCGCCTTGCGGGAGTCATAGACGAAGTAGCCCTGAGCGTGCAGGTCGGTGTGCTCACCCAGGATCTTCACGGTGGCTTTGGTGGCACCGACGGTGCCGTCGCTCCCGAGGCCGTGGAACACCGCCTGGACCGTGCCCGTGGGCACCGAGAACCCGGCGTCCGGCTCGACGCTCAGCCCGGTCACGTCGTCGACGATCCCGACGGTCACGTGGGGACGGCGGGTGTCACGGCCCAGTTCGTCGAAGAGGCCCTTGACGTCGGACGGGGTGAACTCCTTGGAGCCGAGGCCGTAACGGGCACCGACCACGGTGGGCACCGTCGTCCGCGCACCAGCAGCCTGGGCCTCGACCAGGGCGGCCAGGACGTCGAGATAGAGCGGCTCCCCGACCGAGCCCGGCTCCTTGGTCCGGTCCAGGACGGCCAGGCGACACACCGACGCCGGCAGCGCCGCGGTCAGGGCATCCGAGGGGAAGGGACGGAACAGGCGGACGGTCAGCAGGCCGACCTTCTGGTCGTCCGCGACCATGGCGTCGACGGTCTCACCGGCGGCACCGGCCCCCGAGCCCATGATCACGAGCGCACGTTCGGCTTCGGGGTGACCCTGGTACTCGACCAGGCCATAGCGACGACCGGTGCGGTCAGCCAGTTCGGCGAAGATCTCCTCGACGACGCCGGGTACGGCGGCGTGGAACGGGTTGGCGGCCTCCCGGGCCTGGAAGAAGACGTCCGGGTTCTGCGCACTGCCCCGCAGCACCGGCCGGTCCGGGTCCATGCCCCGGAGGCGGTGGTCGAGGATGTCCGCCTCCCGGACCAGAGCCAGCAGATCGTCGTCGCCGAGCAGGTCGACCCGGTTCATCTCGTGGGAGGTGCGGAAGCCGTCGAAGAAGTGCAGGAAGGGCACCCGCGAGCGGAGCGTGGCAGCGTGGGCCACCGCCGCGAAGTCGTGGGCCTCCTGGACCGACGAGGAGCACAGCATGGCCATCCCCGTCGTGCGGGCCGCCATGACGTCGCTGTGGTCGCCGAAGATCGACAGGGCGTGGGTGGCCACCGCCCGGGCAGCCACGTGGACCACGGCCGGTGACAGTTCGCCCGCCACCTTGAAGAGGTTGGGCACCATCAACAGCAGGCCCTGAGACGAGGTGAACGTCGTGGCCAGCGCCCCCTTCAGGCTCGCCCCGTGCAGGGTCCCGGCGGCTCCCGCCTCGGACTGCATGGCCATGACCTCGGGTACCCCGCCCCAGAGGTTCCGTCGACCCGATGAGCTCCAGGCGTCGGCGGCCTCGCCCATCGGCGACGCCGGCGTGATCGGGTAGATGGCGATGACCTCGGACAGTGCGTGGGCGACCCGGGCCACCGCCTCGTTGCCATCCAGGCACAGGGTCTCGGCCATGCCCGGACCCTAGGGACGCCGGCCGCGCCTGGGCAGGGCGAAAGGTCCCGATCTGGTCGGGACAATCGATTCCCCGTCGTCCCTTGTGGCGCCCGATCTCCCGGCGCTGGGCAGGAGATCAGGCACCAGAACGAGCCATCAGAAGGTGGTGCTGCAGAAAGGGGCGGGGCGCCAGCGGAAGAACCGGTCGGCTCGGGCGGCGGCGCCGGCGGTGTGCTCGGTGATGCGGCCGGCGGAGGCGAGCTCGCCGGCGTCGATACCACCGAGGATCACCGAGCCGAGCACGGCGACGTCGAGGGACAGGTCCGGTGTGGCATCGACCCGCTCGGCCGACGCATCATCCGGGCCACCCGTCACCCGGTAGGGGCCGGCCTGGTCCGGGCGGGTCTCGTCGCTGATGGCCAGGACGAGCGTGTCCTCCACGGCATAGCGCCGGCCCGCCAGGCAGGCCGCGACGTCCAGGGGCCGCACCCAGAGCAGGTCGAGGGTCTCGGTCACCCAGGCCCGGCGAGGTCGACTCAGGCGCCAGCGGATCGGGTCGTCGGAAGGGCGGGGGTACGCGATGACCCGCGTCCGCAGGTCGATGTCGCACAGGAACCGCCACAGCCCGGCCTCGACAGCCGAGGAAGCGGCCTCGAGCTCCCGCACTTCGACGGTGCCGCTGGCGTGGCCCCGGTCCCAGTGTTCGTTCGACCGGTAGACGGCGTAGCCGTCGGGCTCGCCGGTCTCGTCCTCGTGCACGGCGACGAATGGGTTGCCGATCCCCCGCCACGAGGCCTCGTCGTGCAGCACCAGGTCCCACCAGGCAGGCGAACGGCCGACCGCGCCGGGCCGGTCCCGACCGAAGCGGTCGTACAGCCCCGCGAGGACCGGCGCGGCCTCGTGGGCGTCGACCAGCCGGGTGCGACCGGGCGCGGTCGGCACCACCAGCTCGACGTGGTCGGTGTCCAGCTCGATGCGCAGGACCCGGTCGGCTTGACCGAAGCCGAACCGCCCGTAGATCCCCGAGTCGGACGCGTTGAGGAGGGCGTAGTGGTCACCCAGCTCGGCCGCCTGGCCCAGCAGCGCTCCCATCACGTCCCGCAGGTGCCCCCGACGCCGGTGGGTGGGCAGGACGGCTACCTGGGCCACGCCGGCGGCGGGGACGCGGGCCCCGCCCGGCACAGTCATCTCGAAGGCGTACGAGGTGGCGGTGGCGACGTAACGGCCGTCGTCCTCGACCACCCAGGCCCGGTCGAGCTCCCACACGGTCTGCTCCCGCTCCGCGGAGGCGTCGCTGAAGCGGGGGGCGCCGAAGCCCTGGGCGCAGGCCTCGAGGACGTCGCGGAACCGTTCGGGCGGCGGCTGGACCGCCATGTCAGCCCGCCTTCTGGCGGAGGAGCGCGGTGACGGCCTTGCCGTCGGCCTGCCCCTTGGTGGCCTTCAT
>DATDAH010000038.1:0-24812 GCA_036525535.1 Acidimicrobiales bacterium | reverse complement strand
GGGCGAGCGGCTCGGACCCGAGACGTCGGTGGACAAGGTGCTGCTGGCCACCGCCGAGCAGGCGCTCTACGAGCTCGTCGGCGACGGGCTCGGCGACGACGTCCTCTTCGGTGACGACGTCGCCGCGCAGCAGTGGCGATCGGAGTTCTTCTACGCGCGGGCTGCGACCATCTACGGCGGTAGCGCCGAGATCCAGCGCAACATCATCGCCAAGCGTCTCCTCGACCTCGGGAGCGACCGGTGATGGACGCCGAGGACCGCGAGCTCTTCGACCGGAGCCTGCGCCACGCCACCGCCGCGCACACCGGCGAAGACCTCGACGCCGCGCTCGACGAGCTGGGCTGGGGTGACGCGTTGGCCGTCGACCCGGAGACCGCGGTCGCCCTCTTGTTCGAGCACCAGGGCTTCGCCAACGCCACCTCCACCGGGCTCGACCGGGTCCTCACCGAAGCCCTCGGTGCGCATCCCGACGCGATGGTCCTGCCCGCCCTCGGCCGCACCGACCCGCCCGGCGACGGGGCAACAATCCGCGGCCTGGGCACCGCGACGCTGAGAAAGGCGAAGACGGCAGCGGTGGTGACGACGGCCGACGGCGCCGGGCTCACGATCCTCCGGGTGGACGCCGCGACGCTCGATCTGCGGCCGGTCGACGGCATCGACCCCGCGCTCGGGCTGGTCGAGGTCACGGGCGACGCCCAGGGCGTGGAGGCCACTCCCCTCGACCTTGCCCACTGGGAAGCGGCGGTCGCCGCCGGTCAGCGGGCCCTGGCCCACGAGCTGGTCGGCGCCTCGCGGGCGATGCTCGGCCTCGCCCGGGAGCACGCCGTCGAACGCATCCAGTTCGGGGTCCCGATCGCTTCGTTCCAGGCCGTGCGCCACAAGCTGGCCGAGAGCTTCGTCGCCGTCGAGGCGGCCGCCGCCGCGCTGGACGCGGCCTGGCTCGACGGCTCCCCCCTCGCCGCCGCCCTGGCGAAGGCCATCGCCGGGCGCAACGGGCGCACCGTCGCCCGTCATGCCCAACAGGTACTGGCCGGCATCGGCTTCACCACCGAGCACGACCTCCACAAGTACCTGCGCCGGACCTACGCCCTCGACGGCCTGCTGGGCGACGCCCGCAGCCTGACGATCGAACTGGGCGAGCGTCTCCTCGCGTCCCGCCAGGTCCCCTCCCTCCTGCCGCTCTAGGAGGGTCGTCGAGCTGGGCCACCCCACCGAGGCAACCACGGGGCCTGGCCCGCTGGCTGCCCGTCCCTTTCGACCCCATTTCTCACTCCGTGTGACCAGATGAGCCGGTTCGGCCGAAACTCTCCGTTCTGGCGGCTGATTCGGGGGCCATGGCACCGCAATCAGGCGCCAGAACAAGAAGCGGTCACGGCCGGTGAGAATCGAGCGCCCCGCTTGCCCCCGACGACGATCAGCCCGACCCCACGCCCCCGTCCTTGCCATCGGTTGGCCCAGCCCGACGGCCCTGGCCTAGCGGGGGAGTCCGAGGACGTGTTGGGCCACGATGTTGCGCTGGATCTGGGAGGTGCCGCCGGCGATGGTGCCGGCGAAGCTCCGCAGGTAGATGTCGAACCAGCTGGCCGTGAACACCTCCGACTGGAGGTGGGACGGGGGCGACGACGGCGGCGTGGGATCGAGGCCCTCGATGCCCAGCGTCTCGAGCATCGCCAGGTGGGCGGCCTGCACGGCCTCGGACCCGAACAGCTTGAGGATCGACTGCTCGACCGGCTCCATGCCCCGCTGGGTCTTGGCCAGGGTGCGGTAGCCGAGCAGGCGCAGGGCGGTGCTGTCGATGACCGCGGTCCCGAAGGCGTCGAGCACCAGCGGGTCCTCGTCCAGGCCCCGCTCGTGCAGCGCGTGGGCGCCCGCCTCGATCAGGTGCTGGAACCGTCCGTCGAAGCCGAGCCAGATCATCGCCCGCTCGTGGCCGAGGGAGCCGGTGGCGACCCGCCACCCCTCGTGGAGATCGCCGATGAGGTTCTCCGCCGGCACCTGCACGTCGTCGAAGAAGACCTCGTTGAAGTCGAGGTCGTCCGGGGCGACGATCGAGCCGAAGGGCCGCCGGGTCACGCCGGGCAGGTCGGTCGGGATGACCAGGCAGCTGATCCCCTTGTGCTTCGGCGCGTGGGGGTCCGTGCGCACGAAGGCGAAGATGATGTCGGCGTCGTGGGCGCCCGAGGTCCACACCTTCTGGCCGTTGACGACGAAGTGATCGCCGTCGAGCATCGCCCGGGTCCGCAGGCCGGCCAGGTCCGACCCGGCGTCGGGCTCGCTCATCCCGAGCGCGGCGGTGATCTCGGCCCGGAGGATGGGCACCGCCCACCGCTGCTTCTGCTCCTCGGTGCCGTAGCCCAGCAGGGACGGCGTGATGATCGTCAGGCCCTGCGGGTTGAACGTGGGGTCGATGCCGCGGCGAGCCAGCTCCTGTCGGTGCACGAACTGCTCGAGCAGCGAGGCGTTCCGGCCGCCGTACTCCGGCGGGTTGCCGGGCACGAGCCACCCGGCGTCGAACATCGTGCACTGCCACCGCCGGGCCCACGCCGGGACGTCAGCGCTCGAATGGGAGCGCTCCGAGGTCTCGGACTCGGGCGGGGCGTGCTCGTCCAGCCATGCCGCGAACTCGCGGCGGAAGGCTTCGGTGGCCTCGTCGAAGTGGAGCTTCACGACGGCACCTCCGTGGCGGTCTGGACGGCGATGGTGTCGCGGGCCACGCGAGCGCGGTGCCGTGCGGACTTCCCGAGCAACGGCTCACCCACCTTCGCCCGGCGCACGTAGAGCTGCAGGTCGTTCTCCCACGTGTAGCCGAGGCCACCGAACAGCTGGATCCCGTGGCGGCTGACCAGGCGCTGGCAGTCGCCGGCAGCCACCTTGGCCATCGACGCCGCCGTCCCCGCCCGCTCGTCGCCCTCGGCGAGGGTGAGGGCGGCGTACTGGCAGAGCGCCCGCCCCCGCTGGATGGAGACGAACGCATCCACGGCCAGGTGCTTCACGGCCTGGAAGCTGCCGATCGGCACGCCGAACTGGTGGCGGTCCTTGATGTGGACCAGCACGAGCTCGAGCACCCGTTGGCAGGCGCCGACCATGGTGGCGGCGAGCCCGGTGACGGCCTCGTTCCTCGCGGCCTCGACTGCGACGGCCACCTCGGACCCGATGGCGGCGCGACCGGCCGGGACCGCGACGCCGTCCAGGGTCACGTCCGCGAGGTGGAAGGACGCGTCGAAGGTCGTCGTTCGCTGCGCCGTGACGTCGCCGGACGACACCACGAAGACGCCGACACCGTCGTCGTGGCGGGCGATCACGGCGACCTCGTCGGCCCGGTCACCGTCGATCACGTGCCTCGCCGTGCCCGACAGCACCCACTGGTCGCCCTCCGCCCGAGCCGTGACCTCGTCGGCCGCGAAGGCAACCGTGCCGCGGCCGCCCTCGCAGACCGCGAGCAGCAACTCGTGGCGCAGGTCAGGGTCGGCGCCCCGCACCAGTGGCACGAACTGGCTGGTGGTGGCCAGGAACGGCGTGGGGTCGGCGCCGCGGCCCAGTTCCTCGAGGGCGATCACGAGCTCTACGGCTGAGGCCCCGGTGCCACCGTCCGCCTCGGGCACGGTCAGCCCTGGCCACTCCGCCTCGACCAGGGTCTTCCAGAACCCGTTGCCGTCGTCGCGGCCTTCCACCACCGCTCGCACCAACTCCGGCGGGCACTCGTTGTCGACCAGGTCCCGGACGGCTTCCTGGAGGGCGTGTTGGTCGTCGTCGAGCTCGAAGTCCACGGGAGTCCCGTCTCAGTCGTCTTTGGCCAAGAAGCGGTCGAGGTTGGCCCGCAGCTCGGGGGAGTCGAACGAGCGGTGCTCGGCCGTCAACGCGAAGTCGATCGTGGCCAGGACCGCTCGCTCCAGGTGCAGGTTGAAGATCCGCTTGGTGTCCTCGACGGCGCCCTGGGGAAGGGCGGCGATCTTCATCGCGGCGGCCAGGGCGTGGTCGAGCACCTCCTCGTCCGGGACGACATGGTTCACCAGGCCGATCTGCGCCGCCCGCTCTGCCGGTATGCGGTCGCCGGTGAGGGCGTACTCCTTGGCCAGCTGCAGGCTGGTCAGCAGCGGCCAGGTGACCGGACCACCGTCGGCCGCGACGAGGCCGATCAGCACGTGGGGGTCGGCCAGGTGGGCGCTCTCGGCCATGTAGACGATGTCGGACAGGGCGACCAGGCTGCAGCCGAGCCCGACCGCCGGGCCGTTGACCGCGGCGATCACCGGCACCCGGCAGCCGACCATGCCGGTGACGATCTGGCGACCGTGGGTGAGGCTCAACTTCCGGAGGTCCTCGTCGCGGGCCAGCTCGTCGATGTACTCGAAGTCACCGCCGGCCGAGAACGCCCGCCCGTTGCCCGTTAGCACGGCCACGCGGGCGTCCCGGTCGGCATCGAGCTGCGGGAAGAGTTCGGCCAGGCCCTGATGCAGGACGTGGTTGGTGGCGTTCAGGTCGTCCGGCCGGTTCAGACGGATGATCCGGATCGGGCCGTCGGCCTCGACCTGGATCTCGTCGGGGAGGGCGTAGGTGGTCATGCGGTGGGCAGCTCCAGGATTCGAGTGGCGACGAGGTTGCGTTGGACCTGTGAGGTCCCGCCCATGACGCTCTGGGCTCGGCTGTAGAGGTACACCTTCAGCCACGTGTCGTCGTCGCCGTCGTGGGCGGCACCGCCGACGGCGAGGGCGGCGTGGCCGACGGCCTGCTCGACGTTGGTCATGAGCAGCTTGTCGACCGAGCCCTCCGGGCCGTGGGAGGTGCCGTCAAGGGTGTCGGACAGGCGCCGGCACACGTGCAGGCGCAGCATCTCGGCCTCGACCATGGCCCACCCCAGGTCGCGGACCGCCTCGGGGCCGAACCGGTCGGGCGCCTCCCGGACCTGGTCGGCCAGCTGGTTCACCACCTTGCGGTAACGGGCGACGTAGCCGAGCTCGCCCGGCTCCCGCTCGTGGCTGACGACGGTCATGGCCAGGCGCCAACCCTCGCCGGGGGCGCCGATCATGTCCGACGCGGGGACGCGGGCGCCGTCGAAGGAGACCTCACCGAACTCCCGGGTGACGCCGTTGATCATCCGCAGCGGCCGCTGCTCGATGCCGGGCTGGTGCATCGAGACGACGAAGGCCGAGATCCCCTTGTGCTTGGGGACGTCGGGGTCGGTTCGGGCCAGCACCAGGCACCAGTCGGCGACGTCGGAGTAGCTCGTCCAAACCTTGTGGCCGGTGATGACGTACTCGCCGCCGTCGCGCTCGGCCCGGGTGCGGAGGGAGGCGAGGTCGGAGCCGGCGTCGGGCTCGCTGAAGCCTTGGCACCAACGTTCCCGGCCGTTGACCACGCCAGGCAGGAACCGCTGCTGCACGTCCTCGTTGCCGTGCTCGAGGATGCCCTTGACCAGATAGCCCAGGCTCGGTCGGGGCGGCGTGCCGGCCGCCGCCAGCTCGTCGTCCACGATGGTCTCGTAGACGGTGGGCAGCCCGTGCCCGCCGATCGCGGTCGGCCAGGACAGGGCGAAGAAGCCGCCGTCGTAGAGGGCCTGGTGCCACGCGGCCTGGCCCTCCCAGTAGTCATCCGACGTGGACGACGCCGGTAATCCGGGGTCGTTCTCCCGGAGCCAGGCGCGGAGCCGTTCCCGGAACGCGGCCTCCTCGGGCGAGTCACCGAAGTCCACGATCACCTCCCAGGCCGTGGTGCTCGAGGACGCGGGCGAGGCTGGCCCCGACCCCACCGAGGACCTCGCTGGACAGCAGCGCTCGCCGCAGGTGGACGTGGGCCAGGCACTCCCAGGTGTTGCCGATGCCGCCGTGCACCTGGATGGCGGTCTCGCAGACGTTCCGGGCGCCCCGGGCGCAGTAGGCCTTGGCCACCGCGGCGGCCGCCAGCGCCCCCTCGGCCGGCAGCGCGTCCACCGCCCAGGCGGCGTGGAGGGCAACGCTGCGGGACCCCTCGGCGGCCACGAAGGCGTCGGCCAGGAGGTGCTGAACGGCCTGGAACGAGCCGACCGGGACCCCGTACTGGCGCCGGTCGGCGGCGTAGGTCGTTGCCAGCGTCACCGCACCCTGCATGGTCCCGACGAGGTCGGCGCAGGTCGTGGCCAGGCCGAGCGCCGTCCAGGCCGAGAGGGCGTCGGGGTCGAGGGCACGGGCCTGGTCGGCCAACGGGGCGACCGTCGCCGACGGGTCCGGGGCGACGGACGGCCGGGTGAGGTCGACCGGCTCGGCCGAGGTCGTGAGGTCGACCGTGCCCAGTCGGTGGCCGTCGCCGCCGGCCAGGAGAACGAGGGCCGACGACGCGCCGAGGGCGTCGATGGCCACCGTCCCCGTCGGATGGGCACCGTCGGTCCCCACGGCCAGGGCGGACAGGTCGGCGGTGAGGGCAACCGTCTCGGCGGTCGTGGCCGGCGAGGCGCCTGTCAAGCGGCGAAGCTCGGCGGCCAGGGTCGGCCCCAGAAAGGGGGCGTCGGCCAGGCGGCGGCCCAGCTCCTCGGCCACGATGGCCACCTCGACCCCCGAGGCCAGCGGCTGGTCGCCGTCGGCCGCGACGCGCAGCTCGCGCCAGCCACTGGCCGCCACAGCGGCCTCGAGCTTGCCCTTCCGCTCGCCGTCGTCGAGGGCGCCGACCGTCGACGGCGCGAGACGGTCGACCAGCTGCACCGCCGAGTCGCGCAGCGCTCGTTGCTCGGGCGAGAGACGAACGTCCATCAGTGGCCGCTTCCAGACGCCACCGGCTGGGCCGCCCGCTCGTCCCGGAGGACGCGGCGAAGCACCTTGCCGGAGGGGAGCCGCGGGATGGCGTCGACGACGACGACCTCCCGGAGCTGCTTGTAGTTGGCCAGCGTGTCGGCCACGAGGCGCTGCAGCTCCTCGACAGCCACCGGCTGATCGGGGTCGAGCTGCACGGCGGCCACCGGCACCTCGCCCGCGGCCTCGTCGGGCACCCCGAAGACGGCGCAGTCGAGCACCGCCGGATGGCCGTGGAGCACGGCCTCCAGCTCGGCCGGCGCCACCTGGAAGCCCTTGACCTTGATCATCTCCTTGGCCCGGTCGGTGAGGTGGACCCAGCCCTCGGGCTCCAGCCAGCCGATGTCACCGGTCCGGTACCAGCCGTCGACGAAGGCCTCGGCGTTCGCCTCGTCAGGGAGGTAGCCGGCCATGAGCGACGGGCTGCGGGCCTGGAGCTCGCCCACCTCGCCGGCCGGGAGGACCTCGCCGGTGTCGAGATCGACCGCTCGCAGCTCGACCTCAGACGGCGGGAGGCCGGCCGAGTCCAGCCGCCACGCAACGGGATCGTCGACGGGATTCACGGCGATCACCGGCAGCTCGCTGGCGCCGTAGGCGGGCAACCAACGGACGCCCGTCCGCTCGGTCACCGTCCGGGCCACGGTCTCACTCACGGGCGTCGCACCCCACATGATGTAGCGCAACGACGAGAGGTCGACGTCCTCGAGGTGGGGATGGTTCGCCAGGGCCAGCGCGATCGGCGCCACGGCCATCTCCAGCGTCATCCGTTCCCGCTCGATCGCGTGGAGGACCTCGTCCAGGTCGAAGCGGGGGTGCAGGCGGACCGTGGCCCCGGCTTCGGCGGCGGCGAGCAGGTTGAGCAGGCCGAGGATGTGCGAGGGCGGGGTGGCCACCTGGAAGCGGTCGTCGGGACCGAGACCCAGGGCCACGCACCAGTGGGCCGTGGCGCTGGTCATCGAACCGTGGGTGTGGCGCACCGCCTTCGGGAGCCCGGTGGTGCCGGAGCTGAAGACGAGGACGGCGTCGTCGGTCTCGTCCGGCGCGCCCGACGCGACGGGGACCCCGGGGAGGGCGGCCACACCGGCGACCGTCGCCGGATCGTCCAGGTCGGTGACACCATCGGGGCCCAACCGTTCGACGAGCAGCGAAGCCGATCCGGACTCGGCGACGGCGTGGCGGGCCCCGGTGATCTCGAGGGCGTGGCCGACCTCGGCCGCCTTCCACGCCGGACTGAGGAGCACGGCCGCCGCCCCCATCTTGCTGATCGCCTCGACGGCGACGAGGAACTCGACCCGGTTGGCCGTCATCACCACGACGCGGTGACCGGCCGTCACGCCGCGAGCCGCGAGGTGACGGGCGAAGGCGTTGCTCCACCCGTCGAGGTCGCGGAACGACCACTGGTCGTCGCCGGCCCGGACGGCCGGCCGGTCACCAAAGCGGTCCGCGGCGCGTTCGAGCCCTCCGTGCAGCAGGGCTCCTGACATGCAAACATTGTTCTCCGTATCGGAGATCAGTGTCAACACAACACGGATGTCACGTTCCCGGCGATCACAACGCGCCCGGAGCGCGGTCCTTGGCCCTGATCATGGCGTCCTGCACGTACGAGGCCACGAGCGCCCCGTCGGGCCGGAACACGTCCGCCCGACCGTAGGACCGACCCCGCCCGGCGTACGGGCTGTGGTGGGAGAGCAGGAGCCAGTCCCGAGCCGCGAACGGCTCGTGGAACGTGATGGTGTGGCTGATCACGCCGGTCGTCAGCGTCACGTGGGCCTGGGCCTGGCCGACCCCGGGGTGGGGCCGCATGGCAGCGCCGATGAGGAACCCGTCGGTGGCGAAGGCGAGGAGGGCCTGGTCGGTCGTCGGGTCCTCGGGGGCGCCGGGGAACCGGGTCCACACGTCGAGGTCGGGGGGGCCGGTGAGGTCAGGATCGCTGACGTCGACGTCGTCCACGACCCGCACCTCCCATTCGCCGCGAGCGCCCGCTCGCTCGTCGCCCGGCGGCGCCGACGTCGGGGCCGGGTCGGCGTGGCGAATGAGATCGGGCTCGTCGGCGGTGAGCAGCACGATCGAGCGGGTGCACAGCCGGTCGCCCTGGCTGATGGTCACCGTGGAGCTGGCGAAGGCCCGACCGGCGTGCATCGGCTCGACGACGATGTCCAGCGGCTCCTCCGGCGACGCCCCCCTCGCGAAGACGGTGTGCAGGGTCTTGGCCTGCTTGCCTTCGTGTCCCGCCAGTGCGGCCACCAGTGACTGGGCCAACAGCTGACCGCCGAACACCACCCCGTAGCCGTTGGCCACGACGTGCCGGCCAAGGAACCGGTCCGGGTCGACCGGCTCGAGCGCAAGCGCCCCGACGAGGTCCTCGACGCCGACCACGGCTACTTGGGCGGAAAGCGCAGCGCGCCGTCCAACCGGATCGACTCGCCGTTGAGGTACGGGTTGCGGACGATCGACTCGACCAGGAGGGCGAACTCCTCGGGCTTGCCCATCCGCCTCGGGAACTGGATGGTGCTGACCAGATGGTCCTGGAACTCCTCGGGCATGCTCTGCATGAGCGGCGTTCCCATCGTCCCCGGGGCGATGGCACACACCCGGATCCCGAGCGGCGAGAGGTCACGGGCCATCGGCAACGTCATGCCGAGGATGGCTGCCTTCGCGGCCGCGTAGGCGATCTGGCCGGTCTGGCCCTCGATGCCGGCGATGGATGCCGTGTTCACGATCACGCCCCGCTGGCCCTCGGCGTCGGCCTCGTTGACCGCCATCGCGGCCGCCCCGAGGCGGCTGACGTTGAAGGTGCCGATGGCGTTCATCTCCATCGTGCCGAGGAAGGCGTCTTTGTCGTGGGGCGTGCCGTCCCGGCTGACGGTTCGCCCACCCTGGAGGCCACCCCCCGCCACGTTGACCACGACGGAGAGCGGCCCGAGCGACACGGCGGCTTTGATCGCCACGTCGACGTCGCCGTCGTCGTTGACATCGCCCGCCACGGCGATGGCCAGCGCGCCGATGTCGTCGGCCAGGGCGCGGGCCCGATCGCCGTCCCGGTCGAAGATGGCCACGCCGCAGCCCGTCTCGACGAGGCGACGGACCGTCGCCTCACCCAGGCCACCGGCGCCGCCGGTGACCAGTGCTGATCGTCCTCGTGGGTCCACGTGCTCCCTCTCTGCTGCCGCGGCCGCGCCGCGGGGAATGGTGACTCAGACGGTGACGGGGGCCTCGACCCGCATGATCCGGGCCAGGTTCCCGCCCATGATCTTGGCCACGTCCTCCTCGGGGAGGTCCTCCGGGAGGTGGTCGACGTACGAGCACGGCTCGGCCAGGCCCTCGGGGTGGGGGTAGTCGGAGCCGAAGAGCACGTGATCGGTCCCGATGGCGTCGAACAGGGCGCCGAGGTCGTCCTCGTGGAACGGGCTGACGTAGATGTTGCGCCGGAAGGCCGCGATCGGGTCCTCGTCGAACGCGTGCGGCATCTTCCGGTGGACGTCCCCCAGGTGGTGGAGGAAGGGGACGACCCAGTCGCCCCCGTTCTCGATGGCCGCCACCCGCAGGTCGGGGAAGCGCGTGAGCACGCCGTGGCAGACCAGCGCCGACATCGCGTCCTCGATGGGCCGCTTGCCCATCGTCATCATGCGGAAGGCGTTGGGCCGGAACGGCAGCATCTCCTGGGGGCCCGTCCAGTCGGCCTGGTAGCGGGAGTAACCGCTGTCGGACGCGTGCATGGACACCACGATGTCGGCGTCGACGACCGCCTGCCAGAACGGGTCGAACTCCTCGAAGCCGAACGACCGGGAGCCGTTGTAGCCCGGTACCGGCGCCGGGCGGACGAGGATGGTCTTGGCCCCCCGCTCGACCGCCCACTCGAGCTCCTCGATGGCCCGCTCGACGATCGGCAGGGTGATGACCGGTGTGGTGAAGATCCGGTTCTCGTAGTTGAACGACCACTGCTCGTAGAGCCACTCGTTGAGGGAGTGGACGACGGCGTGGATGAGGTCGGCGTCGTCCCGCATCCGCTCCTCGAGAAGGCTGGCGAGGGTCGGGAACATGAGGGCCCGGTCGATGCCGAGCTCGTCCATCAGCTCGACGCGGGGGGCCGGCTCACGGAAGGCCGGGATGGAGCGCATCGGCTCGCCGATCAGCTCCCGGTAGGACTTGCCCTCCGGGTTGCCCATGCGGAAGTACTCCTCCTGGGCGCCGGGCCGGGCCACGACCTCGAACGTCGGGTTGGGGATGTACTCGCTGATCTGACCGCGGACCACGATCTTGGTCCGGCCGCGGACATCGACGTAGTCGATGGCGCCCCGGTACCGGTCCGGCAGGTGCCGGGTGAACGAGTCCTGGGTCTCGTACAGGTGGTTGTCAGCGTCGAAGACGGGGAAGTTCAACGGGCGAGCCATGAGGCAACGATACGATTTCTCTAACACTCACGTCAACTTTGGCGTCGGGCCCCGCTCCGTTGGGCACCGGACGCCGTCTCTGTCTAACATCGGCGTCATCTATCGAAGAGCTGTCCAGGAGGAGCGATGACCGCAGTCATGCAGGGTGTCCGGGTCCTGGAGGTCGCCGAGCACACCTTCGTCCCCGCCGCATCGGCCCTCCTCGCCGACTGGGGCGCCGAGGTGATCAAGATCGAGCACGTGGAGCGGGGCGACGCCATGCGCGGCCTCGCGTCGAGCGGCACCGTCAGCCTCGGCGGCTCGGTCCACGTGCTGCTGGAGCACTCGAACCGAGGCAAGCAGAGCATCGGACTCGACCTGACCTCCGAGGACGGCCTCGAGGTCCTCGGGAAGCTGGCCGCGACCTGCGACGTCTTCCTGACCAACAAGCTGCCGTCGGTGCGCACCAAGCTCAGGGTCGACGTCGACGACATCCGTGCCCACAATCCCGACATCATCTACGTGCGCGGCACCGGCCAGGGCGAGCGGGGCCCCGACGCCGACAAGGGCTCCTACGACTCGCTGGCGTACTGGAACCGGGCGGGCATCGCCATGGGCCAGAAGCTGCCCGACGACGAGTTCGTGCCCGGCCCGCCCGCACCGGCCTTCGGCGACTCCATCGGCGCCATGACGATCGCCGGCGGGATCATGGGCGCCCTGTTCCACCGGGAGCGGACCGGCGAGGCGACGACGGTGGACGTGTCCCTGCTCAGCACAGGGCTCTGGTCGATGGGCGCCGCCGTGGCGCTGTCGCTGAACACCGGGATGGCCTGGGGGCCCCCGCCCCGAGGCGTGCCGACGGGCAACCCCCTCGTCTTCAACTACAAGACCAAGGACGACCGTTACATCGCACTGTGCTGTCTGCAGTCCGGCAAGTACTGGCCTGAAGCCGTCGCCCTGGTCGGCCGGCCGGAGCTGGCCGACGACGAGCGGTTCGCCGACGCCGCCGCGATCAACGCCCACGCGACCGAGGGCGCGGCGCTCCTGGCCGAGGCCTTCGCCGAGCGCACCGTGGACGAGTGGCGCGAGCAGCTGGCCGACTTCAGCGGCCAGTGGACGGTGGTCCAGAACACGCTCGAGGCCGCCAGCGACCCCCAGTCGGTGGCCAACGGCTACATCAGCGACTGCGAGTCGGCCGACGGTGTGGCGTTCCAACTGGCCACGGCGCCCGTCCAATACGGCGGGGAGCCGGCGGCGGCATTGCGGGCGCCAGAGTTCAACGAGCACGGCGACGCCATCCTCGAGAGCCTCGGCTATGACTGGGACACGATCGTGGATCTCAAGGTCCGCGGGATCGTGGCCTGACGTCCAGCCCCTCCGCGCCCCCACCACCACCAACATGCGTCCGCCCCACCACAGATCCGTGGCCCAAGCGGCGCAAGTTCGGGTGAGTGATCCCGCGGGCGGTCCGGTCTGGGGTGACGCCGCGCACCTCGTCGACCTGCTCGACGTCCGGCCCGAGGGCCCCGGCCAGTTCGTCAGCGTCGCCCGGGCGGACGAGCGCCGCCCGGTCGTGGAGGGCAGCCAGATGCTCGGTCAGGCCATCGTCGCCGCCGACCGACACGCTCCCGGCCGTCGCGCCGTCTCGGCGTCGATGGTCTTCCTCCGGGCGGCGGACGCCACCCGGCCGCTCACCTTCACGTTGGACGAGCTGAGCGCGGGCCGGACGTTCACCACGCTGGCCGTCTCGGTGACCCAGGACGACCGGTGCTGTGCGTCGGGCCTCCTCCTGCTCGACGAGACGGCGCCCGAGGTCATCCGCCACGCCGTGACCCCACCCCCTGCCCCCGGGCCCGACGAGAGCGAGCCCTACGACATGGGCGTCACGGGCCGGGACGTGCGCATCGTCGATGGGGCCTACACCGGGGACGCGGACGCGCCCGTGGGGCCGCCCGTCCTCGACGCCTGGGTCCGGTTCGACGAGCTGCCGGACGACCGGGCGCTGCACGCGGGCCTACTGGCGCAGTTCACCGGCCACCTGTCGATTGCCGCCGCCCTTCGCCCTCACGCCGGGATCGGCCAGGACGAGGCCCACGACACGCTGTCGACGGCGATCAACGCCATCAGCCTGTCGCTGCACGCCGACGTCCGGGCCGACCAGTGGATGCGGTACCACCACCACTCGACCTTCGCCGGCGACGGCATGACCCACGCCGAGTGCCGCGTGCACGACGAGGGCGGCGGCCTCCTGGCGTCCTTCGCGGTCGACGCCATGGTCCGCCCGTTCGCCGACCGAGCCGTCGCCGGCGACGAGCGGACCGCGCTGTGAGCCTCACCACCGGACGCGGACCACGCAGCGCCGACCCCGCCGGCCGCTTCGCGCCACCGGTGGTCCACGGGATGCCCGGCTTCGGCGAGACTCAGGCCACCGTCGCGGCCGACCTCTCCCTCTGACCCTGGAGTCCCCGTGCGCCCCCTGCCCCAGCTCACCCCGGCCAACGAGTGGTTCTGGACCTCGGGCGCCGACGGGCGCCTGCGCATCCAGCGCTGCGACGACTGCCAGGCGATGGTCCACCCCCCGGTCCCCGTCTGCCCCGTGTGCCGCAGCCGGTCGTGGACGCCCGCCGAGGTCTCCGGCACCGCGACCGTCGTGGCCCTCACCGTCAACCAGCACCAGTGGCTCCCGGACTTCGAGCCGCCGTACGCGATCGCCAACGTGGCCCTGGCCGAGGACCCGCGCGTCCACCTCACGACCAACGTCGTCGGCTGCGAGCCCGACGAGGTCCACATCGGCCAGGAGGTCCAGGTCCGCTTCGAGCAGCACGAGGACGTCTGGCTCCCGCTGTTCGAGCCGACCGGCCGCGACGACCCGACCGAGCGCGTCCCCGAGCCCCAGCGCCCCACGCCGCGCCCCCCGCGGTCGGACGACCGGTTCGAGCACCGGTCCGTGCTCTCGGGCATCGGTCGTTCGGCGATCGGGCGGCGGCTGATGCGGGATCCTCTCGCGCTGGCGGTGGACGCCTGCCTGGCCGCGGTGGCCGACGCCGGGCTCGAGCCGGACGACATCGACGGCCTGTCGACCTACCCCGGGCCGGGGCCCATGGGGATGAGCGAGGGCGGCGTGTCGGCGATCGAGGAGGCATTGCGCCTGCACCCGACCTGGACCAACGGTGGCGGTGACCTGCCCGGGCCGGGTGGCTCGGTCATCGCGGCCATGCTCGCCGTGGCCAGCGGCCTGTGCCGGCACGTTCTGTGCTTCCGCACGGTGTGGGAGTCGACCTATGCCGCCCTCGGCCTACGGCCGCCGGGCGGGGGTCGGGTCTCGGGCCCGATGGCCGAGTGGCGGGCGCCGTTCGGCGCGACGTCCGCGGCCAACTGGATCGGCATGAACGCCAACCACTACCTGCACCGCTACGGGGCCAGCCGGGAGCTGCTCGGGTGGATCGCCCTCAACGGCCGGGCGAACGCGGCCCGCAACCCGTCGGCCATCTACCGGGACCCGATGACGATGGACGACTACCTGTCGGCCCGCCCGATCACCACGCCGTTCGGGCTCTTCGACTGCGACGTCCCGTGCGACGCCTCGATCGCCGTCGTCGTGTCCGATGCGTCGGTGGCCGGCGACCTGCCCAAGCCCGCCGTCCGGATCGACGCCGTCGGGACCCAGATCCTCGAGCGGATCTCCTGGGACCAGGAGACCATCACCCACGAGCCCCAGGTCCTCGGCCAGTCGACCCACCTCTGGACCCGGACCGACCTGACCCCGGCCGACGTCGATCTCGCCCTCCTCTACGACGGGTTCACGTTCAACGCCGTCACCTGGCTCGAGGCGCTCGGCTTCTGCGGGCTGGGTGAGGCCCAGGACTGGATGGACGGTGGTCGTCGCATCGCCCTCGACGGCGAGCTGCCGGTCAACCCCCACGGTGGCCAGCTGTCGGAGGGCCGGACCCACGGGTACGGCTTCCTCTACGAGGCCGTGACCCAGCTCCGCCACGAGGCCGGCGAGCGCCAGGTGGCCGACGCCCGCACGGCCGTGGTCACCTCGGGCGGCGGCACCCCCTCGGGCGTCTTGCTCCTGCAGCGCGACGGGAGCTAGTGACTGGGCCCCCGTGAACGCGTACCGCACCCTCCGCTCGGTCGTCCGCTTCCGCCCGATCGAGACCGATCGCCTCGAGCGCCGGCTGGCCAAGGCGGCCTCGGTGGCGGACCTACGGGCCATCGCCCGCCGCCGCCTGCCCCGCGGCGTCTTCGACTACCTCGACGGCGGCGCCGAGGACGAGCGGACCCTCGCCGCCAACGAGGCGGCCTTCGCCGCGGTCGGCTGGCGCCCCCGCGTCCTGAACGAGGTGGAGGACATCGACGTGGGCTCGACCCTGCTCGGGCAGCCGCTGGCCTATCCGCTCGTGCTCGCCCCGGTGGGCTTCCCCCGCCTCCTCCATCCCGACGGCGAGCTCGCCGCGGCCCGAGCCGCCGAGCGGGCCGGTCTGCCGTACACCCTCTCGACCATGAGCAGTCGCTCGATCGAGGAGGTCCGCGCCGTCAGCGGGGGCCGCCTGTGGTTCCAGGTCTACGCCTGGCGCGACCGCGGCCTCGTCAAGGAGATGATCGAACGGGCCCGGGAGGCCGCCTACGAGACGCTGGTCCTCACCGTGGACACCGCCGTGCTGGGGCGTCGGGAGCGGGATGTGCGCCGCGGCTTCTCGATGCCCCCCGCCATCGGCCTGGACACCATCGTCGACGCGGCGCGCCACCCGGCGTGGAGCTGGGCGTTCGTCCGCAGCGAGCCGGTGCGCTTCGCCAACGTGGTCGGCCGCCACGTCGGCGACGGCAGTTCTCCCGTCGTCATGTCCGAGTACATCAAGACCCAGTTCGACCCGGCCCTCTCGTGGGCCGACGTCGACTGGCTGCGCTCGATCTGGGACGGCCCCGTCCTGGTCAAGGGCATCGGCCGGGTCCAGGACGCCGTCCGCGCCGCCGACGCCGGAGTCGACGCCGTCGTCCTGTCCAACCACGGCGGCCGCCAGCTCGACGGTGCGCCGGCGGCCCTCTCGCTCGTGGCGCCGGTGGCCGATGCCGTCGGCGGCCGGACCGAGATCATCTGCGACGGCGGCGTCCGCCGCGGCAGCGACATCGTCAAGGCCCTGGCCTCCGGCGCCACCGCGGCGATGGCCGGTCGAGCCTACCTCTACGGGCTCGCCGTGGCCGGCGAGCCCGGCGTCGACCGCGTGCTCGAGTGGCTGCAGGCCGACATGGTCCGCACGATGGCGCTGCTCGGCGTCACCCGCATCGACCAGCTGGACCGCTCGCTACTGGACGTCGACTCCGACTGACCCCCGTCGACCCTCGTTTCTGGACTGGGCCCACCGAACCGAGGCAGGGAAGGGGCCTGGCCTGTCGGGCGTGGCGTCCGCGGTGCCCGCTCGACCCTCGATTCCCACCGTGCGTGACCGAATCGGCCGGTTCGACCCAGCTCTCCCGTTCTGGCACCTGATTCGCCGCCCATAGCCGGCGAATCAGGTGCCAGAACGAGAAGTGGTCAGAGGTCGAGGTCGACGATGGGGCGTTCGAGGGGGTTGACGTTGATCTCCCGGAGGGCGGGGAGCAGCTTCTCGTACGGGAGGCCGGCGAGGAAGCCGTCGAGGGTCCGTTCGAAGTTGGAGAGGTGCCCTTCGGCCCGCTCGGACAGGCGCATGTACTCGAAGCCCTTGGCGTGCAGGCCCTGCTGCTGCCTCGGGAGGTTGGAGAAGTCCTGGGCCGGGATCGGCGGCCACCGTGGGTCGTCCCACTCCCAGACCTCCGGCGCCGTGGGCTTCTCCGGCTCGGCGCCTTCCGGGAAACGGGTGAGCGACCAGATCTCCATCAGGGTCTCCTCCGGTCCCAGCGGGCGGAACCGGTACGAGGAGGCGCTGCTGTACATGGGCAGCACGAAGTACTGGGGGAAGCAGTAGCCCATCGGCTCATTGACCCCACGCGCTTCGAGGTCGTTGAGGTCGGGCATGTCCGAGCCGGCGGACCGGTGCCAGTCCACGACCTCGTCGTTGAGCGTGCGGTACCACGTCGACATCGCCTGCTCGCGGTCGTCGGGCAGCTCGACGTCCCGCAGGCCCTCGGCGATGCGCACGTCGTTGGCGTGCACCATCCCGGCCATGCCCTCGCTCATCGTCTGCAGGTAGCGGATCTCCGCGTCGATGAAGGACCGGGGGTCGTTCCGACCATCGGGCGCCCCGTACCGCATCCCGGGGATGACGAGCTGGGGATGCGCCTCCACCACGTGGTACTGCTCCTGGAAGGCCTGCTCGGCCAGCTTCCAGTTCACGGGGAGGCGGCAGGCGTACCACCACTCCGTCCGCAGCGACTCCACCTTCCACTCGTCGAGGATCGACGCGGCCGGCTCGATACAGGTCCGCAGCGGTGGCGCGTCGTCGTCGAGGTTGATCCACGCGCAGCCGCCCCACACCTCGCACCGCACGGGCGTCAGGTCGATGTCGCCGGCTTGCAGGTTGTGCTCGCTGAACGTCCGTCGCTGCGGGACATGGGTGTTCCCACCGTCGAGGCCGTAGCACCACCCGTGGAACGGGCAGGTGAACCCGCTCGTCGCCGTCGCCCGACCCCGCACGAGCTTGACGCCACGATGGCGGCAGACGTTGTGGAAGGCCCGCACCTCCCGGTCGTCTCCCCGCAGCACGATGACCGACTGGTCGAGGATCTCGTACTCGACGACATCACCCGGCTCCGGAATCTCCTCCAGCCGGCACGCCATCTGCCAGACCCGGGGCCACAGCTGCTCGCACTCGAGCTGGTAGAAGTCCGGGTCGAAGTAGCGCTGCTTGGGCGCCCGATCCGGTACCTCGATCGCATGCGGGACCGGCAGCGCCGACCACTCGTGCTCCACGACGAGCAGGTCTAGACCAACCGGTCGGTACACGCAATCGGGCGCTCCGGCGCCGCGTGCTATGCATGCGCTCAGCAGAGATGCGTTCGACTCGGGGGTCCGCCGATGGCGTTGCGAGTGGTGCAGTGGACGACGGGCAACGTCGGCCAGCGGTCGGTCCGAGCCGTCGTCGCCCACCCCGATCTCGAGCTGATCGGCGGTTACGCCTGGTCACCGGACAAGGTCGGACGGGACGTCGGTGAGCTGTGCGGCATCGACCCGGTCGGCGTCACCGCGACCGACGACGTCGACGCCCTCCTGGCGCTGCAGCCCGACGCCGTCGTCTACAACCCGATGTGGCCGGACGTCGACGAGCTCGTCCGCATCCTCGAGGCCGGCGTCAACGTGGTCAGCACGGCGGCCTTCATCAACGGGCGGGGGCTCGGCGCCGGGCGAGATCGGATCGCGAAGGCCTGCGAACAGGGCGGCGCATCGATGTTCGGCACCGGCATCAGCCCCGGCTTCGTGGAGCTCATCGCCATCGCCACGGCGGGCATCTGCGACCGGATCGACAAGATCACCGTCAACGAGGGATCCGACACCACCCTCTACGACTCGCCGGCCACGGAGCTGCCCTGCGGCTTCGGCCGGCCGATCGACGACCCCGAGCTGCCGGGGATGGCGGCCCAGGGCACGGCCGTGTTCGGGGAGGCGGTGGCGATGGTCGCCGACGCCATCGGGGTCGAGCTCGACGACATCGTCTGCGAGGCCGAGTACGCCCAGGCGACCGAGGACGTGGTGATGGACTCGTGGACGATCGACAAGGGCTGCGTCGCCGGGGTCGCCGCCAGCTGGCAGGGCAAGGTCGGCGACCGCACCGTCGTCGAGCTGAACGTCCGCTGGCGGAAGGGCCAGACCCTGGATCCCGACTGGACGATCCAGGAGGGCCACGTGATCCAGGTCGACGGGATGCCCACCGTGAAGGCCACGCTCGAGTACCTGCCCCCACCGGACTTCGAGGCCACCACCTTCGCCGAGTTCATGGTCCTCGGGATGATCATGACGGCGATGCCGGCGATCAACGCCCTGCCCTACGTGGTCGCTGCCCCCGCCGGCATCGTGACCTACACCGACCTGCCCTTGCCCCTGCCCCGCGGGCTGGTGCCCGAGTGAGGAGACGGGCCGTCGAGCTCGGCGATGGCCCGCTCGATGAACGCCACCGTGGTGTCGTGTCCGGTGGTGACCCCGAGCGCCTCTTCGAGGGCGAGCACCTGCGTGACACCGGTCATGAGGAGCAGGGCCGCGATCGGGGGCATCTGCTTCTCGTCGACGCCGGCGGCGGCGAGGGCGGCCTGCACGGCCTGGACCTGGGCGGCCCGGAACCGCTCGGCGTAGCGCGCGATCTCGGCCCGGATCGCCTTCCGGTGGTTCGCCAGCGCGACGAACTCGATCGAGAACACGGCCCCGCGCGGGTCGGCGTTGAGACGCCAGAGGTTCGCCAGTGACCCGTCTTCGGTGATGGCGCGCTCGAACCGGGCGAGGTTCTCCTCGGCCCGCCGGCGGAACGCCTCCAGGAAGAGGTCGTCCATCGTGCGGAAGTAGTAATGGACGAGCTGAGGCTTCAGGCCGGCCCTGGCCGCGAGGCGCCGCGAGGTGACCGCGGCGTACCCCTCCTCAGTCATCAGCAGTTCGGCGGCGTCGAGCAACTGGGCCCGCGTCTTGGAGTCCTCGGCCCCGATCCGACGGGAGGAAGCTGCAGGCGCCACGCCGTCACCTTGTCACGTCGACGTCCCGATGCTAAGCAACTGCCCCAACATGCTGGGCAGGTGCTCAGCACGGTGTGAGGAGATCGCGTTGAGCGACTGGCAGACCATCGACTTCTTCTTCGACGAGTCGTTGGTCGAGGATCCGTACCCCTACTTCGAGGCCCTGCGCGCCGAGGGACCCGTGCTCGCGCTGCCACACCTCGGCGTGGTGGCCGTGACCGGCTACGACGAGCTCGGCGAGGTCTACCGCGCCACTGACATGTTCTCGTCGTGCAACGCGGTGATCGGCCCGTTCGCCGCCTTCCCCGTGCCGCTGGAAGGCGACGACGTGACCGAGATCGTCGCCCAGCACCGGGATCAGGTCCCGATGCACGAGCACATGGTCACCATGGACCCCCCGGACCACACCCGCGAACGGGGGCTGCTGATGCGGCTGATCACCCCGAAGCGCCTCAAGGACAACGAGGCGTTCATGTGGCGGCTGGCCGACCAGCAGCTCGACACCTTCCTGGCCGACGGTCGCTGCGAGTTCATCGCCGCCTACTCCCAGCCCTTCGCCATGCTCGCCGTGGCCGATCTGCTCGGCGTCCCCGAGGAGGACCATCAGAAGTTCCGCGACGGGTTCGGCCTGACCGGCACCGTCGGCGAAGTCGGGGCCGGCGAGCAGGGCATACCCGTCGAGAACCCGCTGGCCTGGCTCGACGACTGGTTCGCGGCCTACATCGAAGACCGACGGCGTGAGCCCTGCAAGGACGTCATGACCGATCTGGCCCTCGCCACCTACCCGGATGGAAGCACCCCGGAGGTCACCTCGGTGGTGCGCACCGCCACCTTCCTGTTCGCGGCCGGCCAGGAGACCACCGCCCGCCTGCTCGCCTCCGCCCTGAAGGTGCTCGCCGAGGACCCGGCGCTGCAGGACGAGCTGCGGGCCGACCGCGATCGGATCCCCGACTTCCTCGAGGAAGTGCTGCGGATCGAGAGCCCGGTCAAGGCCGACTTCCGCCTCGCCCTGCGCACGACGACCTTGGGCGGCGTCGACATCCCGGCCGGCACACCGGTCATGCTGCTGAACGGCGCGGCCAACCGCGACCCGGGTCGGTTCGAGTGCCCGGCCGAGTTCCACGCCGACCGGGCGAACGCCCAGTCCCACGTCGCCTTCGGCCGTGGCGCCCACTCGTGCCCCGGTGGGCCCCTGGCCCGGGCTGAAGGCCGGATCAGCCTCGAACGGATCCTCGACCGGATGCGGAACATCCGCTTGTCCGAGGAGCACCATGGCCCGCCCGGGGATCGGCGCTTCCGGTACGAACCGACGTGGGTCCTCCGCGGCCTCACCAAGCTGCACCTCGAGTTCGACCAGGCCGAGGCCGGCCAGTGAGCCGGGTCGCCGTCGTCACCGGCGGGTCCTCCGGCATCGGCCTCGGGGTGGCCCGACGCTTCGTCGCCGAAGGCCACCGGGTCGCCCTCTTCGACGTGAACCCCACGACGCTCGAGACCGCCGCCGCCGAGCTCGAGGCGGAGGGGACGACGGTCCTGGCCATCGAGGTCGACGTGGCCGATCGCCCGTCGGTCGACGCCGGCGTGGAGCGGGTGCGGTCCGAGCTGGGCCCCGTCGAGATCCTGGTCACCAGCGCGGGAATCGAGGCCTTCACCCCCGTGCTCGACATCACCGCCGAGCAGTGGGACCGCATCGTCGCCGTCAACCTCACCGGCACGTTCGTCTGCGTGCAGGCCGTCCTGCCGGACATGCTCGCCGCCGGGTGGGGACGCATCGTCACCATCTCGTCCTCGAGCGCCCAGTCCGGCGCGCCCAACATGGCCCATTACGCCGCCTCGAAGGGGGGCGTCATCGGACTGACAAAGGCCTTGGCGTCCGAGCTCGCCCGCAGCGGAATCACGGTCAACACGATCCCGCCCAGCCTCGTGGACACCCCCATGGCCCGCCACGCCGAGGAGGTCGGTGACTTCCCCGGCGTCGACGTGATCGGCCCGATGGTCCCCCTGGGCCGGGCCGGCACCCCCGACGACATCGCCGGGGCGTGCTCGTTCCTCTGCTCCGACGACGGCAGCTACATCACCGGCCAGCTCATCGGCGTCAACGGCGGGATGTACATCTAGGTCGCCCGTGCTCCCGAAGCCCCGCGCCGACTAGGTTGGACCGGTCGGTACAGCCATTCGGGGGTGACGTGGACGAAGCGACGATGACCTACGCCGATGCCGTCGAGGGCATCCGGGCGACGCTCGCGGCGTACACGCACGCCCTGGACGACGGCCGGACCGACGACGTCGTCGCCACCTTCTGCCCCGACGGCAGCATCGACATCCCGACCGCCGGCCACGTCGAGGGCCACGACGGCCTCCGCGAGGCCTACGCCCAGTGGACCCCGCGGCGACCCCAGCGCCACCTCGTGGTCAACACCCTCGTCACGGACTGGGACGACCATCAGGCCACGGCGGTCAGTGACGTGGTCTTCGCCCGCGAGGGCAAGGACGGCTGGGCGATCCAGTTCGTGTCCCGCTACCACGACACCCTTCACCACGACGCCGGCACGTGGAGGTTCCACCACCGAGAGGTCGCCTGAGGTGGTGTCCGATCTGAGCTGGTGCCGCGTGCTGGAGCACCACGCAGTCCGCACTCCCGACAAGCCCATCGCCGTCCACGGCGACGACGCCGTCACCTACCGCGGGATGCTCGACTGGAGCCGGCGCCTGGCCGCCGGGCTCCAGGCCCGGGGGGTCGGCGCGGGCGACGTCGTCGGCCTGCTCTCGTACAACAACAACGAGTTCCTGGCCACGATCTTCGCCGCCAACGCCCTCGGGGCGATCGCCATGCCGATCAACTGGCGGCTGGCGGCCGAGGAGGTCCGGTTCATCCTCGACCACTCCGAGGCCCGGGCGCTGGTCTGCCACGAGGAGCTGCTCGAGCTGGCCGACGATGCGATCGGCCGCCTCGACGGCGAGCTGGTGCAGGTGGCCGTCGCCGCCGATGCCCCCGAGGGCTGGGCGCGCTTCGCCGACGTGGCGGCCGGGGCCGCCCTCCCCGAGCGGGCGCCGGTCGGACCCGACGACATCCACCGGCTGATGTACACCTCCGGAACGACCGGGCGGCCCAAGGGGGTCATGCTGACCCACGCCAACCTGGCGTGGAAGAACTTCGCCCACGTGACCGAGTTCGGCTTCACATCGGCCGACGTCGGGCTCGCCTGCGGGCCGCTGTACCACGTCGGTGCCCTCGACCTGGTCACGACCACGATGATCGCGGTCGGGGCGACGACGGTGATCCACCGGGTGTTCGACGCCGAGGCGGTCATCGACGAGATCGAGCGCTCCCGCGTCTCCCTCGTGTGGGCCGCTCCGGCGATGGTCCGGGCGATCCTCGACGTACCCGGGGTCGAGCAGCGCGACCTCGCGTCGGTGCGGGTCATCATCGCCGGAGGCGAGAAGATGCCGATCCCCTACATCGACCGGCTGCGCACCACCTTCACCGGCGCATGGCTGGCGGACGCCTACGGGCTGACCGAGACGGTCTCCGGTGACACGTTCCTCGATCGGGACAGCACCGTGACCAAGCTGGGAAGCGTCGGTCGCCCCTGTCAGTACCTCGACCTGGACGTCTGGGACGAGGCGGGCACGTCTCTGCCCCCGGGCGAGAAGGGGGAGATCGTCCTCCGGGGGCCGAAGGTGTTCGCCGGCTACTGGCGGGACCCCGACGCCACGGAGAGGGCGTTCGCCGGCGGCTGGTTCCACACCGGCGACATCGGTGTCGTCGACGAGGACGGCTACGTCTACATCGTCGACCGCCTCAAGGACATGATCGTGTCCGGCGGTGAGAACATCGCCAGCTCCGAGGTCGAGCGCGTGCTCTACGAGCACGACGCCGTCGTCGAGGCCGCCGTCGTCGGACGGCCGGACGACCGATGGGGCGAGGTGCCCGTCGGCTACGTCGTGCTGACCGAGTCGGCCACCACGACCGCCGAGGAGCTGATCGAGCTCTGCCGCAGCCAGCTGGCCAAGTACAAGGTGCCCCGGGACGTCTTCTTCATCGACGCCCTGCCCCGCAACCCCTCGGGCAAGGTCCTCAAGCGCGAGCTCCGGGACCAGAGCCCATAGCCCCGAATCCTGGCGTCCGCCACCGTGGCTTCCTTAGACGTCGGCCCCAGGCGCGAGAACGACACTGTCCCATACGCCGACGTCACGGGTGACGACGCCATCGTGACGACTTCATGGCAGTACGAGGGCGGGGCATGGCGATCTGACGACTGCGATTCGGATCAGGCCGCCCACCCCGGCGTCGTCGCCCAGATCATGAACGTCCCGGTGTGGCCGGGCGCTTCCACGGCGTGCGGCTCCAGCCGATCGAGGCGATAACCGCACCGCCGGGCCACCGCTGCGCTCCGCACGTTCGCTTCGTCGCAGTGGATCTCGACCCGCACCACGCCGGGGAGCCGCAACGCCTCCGCGGTCAGCGCGCGGGCGGCCGTCGTCACGTGGCCACGGCTGGTGAGGTCGGAGCGGACCCAGAAGCCGAGCTGGCGGGTATCGGGCTGGTGGCGGTGCTGGATGCCGCAGAAGCCGACGATCCCGGCCACCTCCGGTCGCTCGATCAGATAGGCGGCCTCCCCACCGGGTCTCCCCCACTGTGCCTCCACCTCGAGGAACCGGTCGCGCTGGAATCCCGGATCGGCCACGTGATCACGCAGCCACGGCATCCAAGGACGGAGCTCGAGTTTGCTGAGCGCGATCGCCGCCGCGATCGCTTCGGCATCGGACAGCTGTGGCCGTCGAAGGGTCAGCGAGCCGACATCGATGACCGCCGGCAGGAGATCGGCGTCGTCAGCCACGGACGAGACACTGCCGTGGATCGCGGTCGGAGGCCACCGGATTGGGGACCCCAGCGCGTCAGTCCTTGTCGAGGTGCTTCGTGAAGCCGGCGGACCAGTCCATGAGGCCCGTCGGCACCGAGTAGCCGGACTCCTCGTTGATCGTGGCCCAGTTCCCGGCCACGTCCTCGATGGTCGGGTCGCCGTCGGCGTGGAGATAGCCCTCGGTCGAG
>DATDAH010000037.1:0-2177 GCA_036525535.1 Acidimicrobiales bacterium | reverse complement strand
GACGGCCGGGGTCGGTGCGTTGTCGCTGGTCGACGGCGTGCCGGGGATGCCCGGAGTTGAGCCGGGGTAGGGATCGAAGCCGGGGCCGGGGCCCGGCGTGCCCGGGTGGAACGGCGTCGGGTGGTAGCCGCCGCCCGGAGGGACCGGCTCGGGGGTCGGGAAGTGCGGACCCGGCGGTACCGGCGTCGGCGTCGGTGTCGGGGTGGGCGTCGGGGTCGGGATCGTGGGCGTCGGCGTGGGGTCGTCCGGCCACTCGTCCACCCAGGTGATGTCGGGGATCGTGGGATCGGTGGGTGTGGTGGTGGGCACCGTGGGCACGGTCGGCATGATCGGGCCGGTGCCGCCGCCTCCGCCGCCTCCGCCGCCACCGCCGCCCGAGGTCTGGTCGTCGGGGATCTTCTCCATCACCGCGATGGCGTCCTGCCAGGCGGTCTCGACCTTGTCGGCGTGCTCCTGCGACTTCGTCTCCCGGGCGTCCGCCCACGAGTTGTAGAGCTTCATCTGACCGACGTAGACCTTCAGGTCGTGCATCTCGTCGGCCTCGTCGGTCGGCGGCTCCCCGTTGCCGAACTCCGGCTTGTCGCGCTGGTCGCCGTCCATCTCGGCGACCGCGGCCTGAGCCTGACGGGTGACCAGCACGGCGTGCCGCAGGGCTTGGTGGATCTCCTGGATGTCGTCGGCGCGCTCGTTGACCTTCTCGCCGACCGCCTTGAACGCCGCCAGGGCACTCGCCACGGTCTCCTGGCCGAGGTTCTCGCTCACCGGGGTCGACACGGCGATCAGGGCGGCCCCCACGTCGTGCAGGCGGTCGCGAGCGTTCTTCCACTGGTCGAGCTCGCCGTCGATCGTGGCCTCGAGCTGCGCGCCTGCGATCAGACTCCGCAGCCGGACCTCCTGGTTACCCGCCATACGGCTCACCCCCGTGGTGCTTGCCCCCATGACCGAGATGGGGGTCGTAGTCGTTGAGGTCGGTGGTGCTGGCCTGGAGCGTCAGCGCCCGCAGCAGCAGCTCACCGCCGATGTCGTCGTCGGTCGAGGTCACCGACTTGGCCGCCGCGTCGATGCCGCTGGCGAACTGCCCCAGGTCGGTGGCCACGTTGTCGAGCGAGCGCGCCATGATGCCGTAGACCCGGCGGTGCTGCTGGCTCATCGTCTGGCCGAGCGGCGAGGTGCCGAAGCGTCCCTCCGCCTGCTCGTCCTCCTGGAGGCCGTGCTCGTTGAGGAAGTCCTGCGCGGCGGCCAGCTTCTTGACCGCCTTGTCGATCTCGTCCTGGGACAGCTCGATTCCCTCGGTCTTCGCAGCTGCCGCGATCTTGGCGATCAGGGTGCTGAAGTCCAGGAAAGCCATCAGTGCTCCCTTGTCGATGCTGGGGGTTGTCATGCCGACTGGGACCGGCAGCGCTCTGCCGGTCCCAGGTGCTCACCTCGCGGCGATGCCTCCCACGATGGATCAGGCCTTGGGGATGCCCTGGAAGAGGCCGGCGTTGTTGAGGTCGGTCTTGTGGTACTCGGCGTTGGCGTTGCCCACGCCGGTGGCGGCGTCCTGCAGGTGCTGGATCATCGCGAAGAGCGAGTTGTCCCACTGCTGCTTGGCCGGGATGTAGGACGCCTTGGCCTGGCCGCCCCACTGCATCACGTCGTTGTGGATGTCCTGGTCGAGGGCGTCGAGGACGCCCTTGATCTCCTTGGCCTTGGCCACCATGTCCTGGGCGGCCAGCTCGAGGGCCTTGTGGTTGACGGAAATCATGTCGAAGGTCTCTCTTTCTCGGGTCTGGTCTGCTGACCGGTGGCTACTGGTTGAGGTTCTTGTTCATCGCGAACATGTTGGCGGCCTGCGTGGAGTCCTGCTCCGTCGACGTCTTCTGCGTCTGCGTGAGGGAGTCCTCGAAGGACTGCAGGAGGCCGGAGATCTTCTCCTGGCGGCCCTGCCACTCGATCATCAGCTTGCCGAAGGCCGCGCCGCCCTCGCCCATCCAGTCCCGGTTCATGTTGGCGAGCTGGGTCTCCAGCTCCTTGGACTTCTTCTTGAACTCGCTCTGCGCGAAGTTGATCCGCTCGCCGATGCGGATGACGCCATCGCGATCGATGTCCATCACGTTCGGGTCTTCGCCTGCCATGGGACTCCTCCTCTTGATCCGCCCGAGCGACCGGTGAGGTCCCCGAGTTCTTCCGCTGTT
>DATDAH010000036.1:0-2546 GCA_036525535.1 Acidimicrobiales bacterium | reverse complement strand
GCCACCCGGCGGCGCTCGCCGCTCTCGGGATCCAGCCACGCCGGGCTCATCCCCGCGAACACCGTGACCAGGAAGCGGTCGGGGTCCGGCGCTGCGGCCCGGGCCGCGGTCACCACCCCCTCGAGGTCGGGCAGGGTGGCCAAGGTGTTGATGCCGTCGGCCATCTGGCCGGCGATCGTCGCCAGCTTGGGCCCGAAGACGGCGACGATGACGGGCGGCGGCGGGTCGGGGCACAGGAAGCCGTCGACCCCGCCCACCGTGCCCGCCCAGACCTGGCGGATCACCGCGATGTACTCGGCCAGTGCCGCCCGGCGCTCGGGGTCATGGGTGGGCACGCGGCCCAGGGCCAGCTGCTCGGTGACGTAGGACCCGGTCGGGCCGGTCCCGGCGCCGAGCCCGAGCAGCAGCCGGCCGCCGGACACCTCCTGCAGGGTGGCCGCCATCTGGGCCACCACCCCGGCGTCCCGGTTGGCCTGGTTCAGGACCAGCGGCCCGAGCATGACCCGGCTGGTCACCGCGGCCAGCGCCGACAGGAGGGTCCACGCCTCGAGCACATGGTCCTGGCCGTGGACGACGCCCGACAGATGGTCCCAGGTCCACACCCCGCCGTAGCCCTGCTCTTCGGCGGCGACGGCCAGGTCGCGGACCTGAGGCCAGGTGGCATCGAACGGATCGACCAGGAGGTCCAGGTGCATCCCGGCCGAGCGTAGGGTCAGGCCATGGGAACAGGGATCGAACCGGATGCGGTCAACCTGGCGCTGCTCGGGCTGCGTCTGATCCTGGGAGCCGTGATGCTGGCCCACGGGATCAACCACATCATCGGTGGCGGCAAGATCGCGGGAACCGGCCGCTGGTTCGAGAGCCTGGGCATGAAGCCGGGGCCCCTCCACGCCTGGCTGGCCAGCCTGACCGAGGTCGGCGCGGGGGCGATGCTCGTCCTCGGCCTGCTCACCCCGCTGGCCTGCGCCGGCGTCCTGGGCGTGATGCTGGTGGCGCTCGTCACCAACCACTGGAAGAACGGCTTCTTCATCTTCCGCCCAGGCGAGGGCTACGAGTACGTCCTGACCCTGATCGTGGTCAGCCTCTGCCTGGCCCTGCTCGGCTCCGGCGAGTGGTCGGTCGACGATGCCCTGGAGACGACGGACCTGGCGGGTTGGAGTGGGCTGTGGATCGCGGTCCTCGCCGGCGGTGGTGGGACCGCCGTACTCCTGGCGGTCTTCTGGCGACCCCCTGTCCCCAAGGCCGAGTGACCTCGTACCTCGTGCACCAGTCCGCCACTTTGGCGCACCGGTGCACAAGGTACGGATGGATACGGTCGGGCGGGATGAGTGACATCGTGAAGATCAACGCCATCCGGGTGCCCGAGGGCATGGGACCGACCATCGAGGAGCGCTTCGCGGCGCGGGGCGACGCCATGAACGACGTCGAGGGCTTCGTGTCCTTCGAGTTGCTGCGGCCGACCGCCGGCGAGGACCGCTACTTCGTCTACACCCGCTGGGAGACCGAAGCCGCCTTCCAGGCCTGGCGGGAGAGCCAGCGCTTCGCCGAGTCCCACGCCGGCCAGACCGGGCCGCCCCCCGAAGGCCACGGCGGCCCGGCCAAGGGCCCCGGTGAGGGCAGTGGCCCCGTCGGCATGGGTGCCGACCTGCTGGAGTTCGAGGTCGCCCTCGCCGTCACCAAGGCCTGACCCCCCTCCGCCCGAACCTGCGTCGAATGAACCACAGATCTGTGGTGTAGCCGACGCAAGTTCAGGATCAGTCGAGGTAGGTCGGTGTCCGGCCCTCGCGGCGGGAGCGGATGTACTCCTCCAGGTTCTGGGTGGTCAGGCGGACCAGCAGCTGGTTCCGGTTCTCCATGTCCAGCGCCGCCTCCAGGCTGCCGACCTCGAGGGCGGACCAGAGCACCTTCTTGGTCATCGACACCCCGTGGGTGCTGAACCCGCAGATGCGCTCGGCCAGCTCGTAGCTCGTGTCCAGCAGATCGGCGTCGGGCACCGTGCGGGACACCAGGCCGATGCGCTCGGCCTCCTCGGCGTGCACGTCGCGGCCCGACAGGCAGATCTCGAACGCCCGGGACGACCCGATGGCCCGCGACAGCGTCCACGAGAGGCCCAGCTCGACCGCACCGAGGCCGTTGTTGATCCCCGCCGCCCGCCAGTAGGCCGACTGACCGGCGATGCGGATGTCGGTCCCCAGCGACAGGCACATGCCGCCCCCGATGGCCGGGCCGTTGATCGCCCCGATCACCGGCTGGGGCAGCTTCCGCATCTGCGGGACGATGTCGCCGAAGTACTCCATCGCCCGAATGGCCAGGCGGGACAGGGTCAGCCCGTCGGCGTGGGGTGGGACCCCGGCGTCCTCCAGGTCCAGCCCGGAGCAGAACCCGTCGCCCTTCCCCGTCAGGACCACGACCCAGCAGTCGTTGTCCTGCCCGGCCGCCTCCAGCGCCTCCCGCAGCGGGATGATCGTGTCGAACGACATGGCGTTCATCCGCTCCGGCCGGTTCAGCATGATCTGCCGGACGTGGGGACGGGGATCGCTCACCTC
>DATDAH010000035.1:0-5886 GCA_036525535.1 Acidimicrobiales bacterium | reverse complement strand
CTGCTGGCGGCCGTCGACCCCGGCGCGATCGGCGAGCTCGAGGGATTCATTGAGATCGGCCGGGTCGACGACCGTGACCCGGGCGTGACCCTCCTGGCCTAGGAGCGCCGGGTGGTGGCGGCGGCGAGGGCCCCGACCCGGCAACTTGCATCCGTTGACCCACGCTTTCGGGGTGCATTCGGCGCACGTTCGTGACCCCGCGTGGCCCCGACGACAGACAGCCCGACCCCCCGCCCTGTTGCGTCGGTGCGGTTGGCCCAGCTCGCCGGGTCAGGGTCAGCGCCGGGTGGCGACGACCAGCGCCCCGAGCGTCAACGCCGTCGTGGCCACCTCGACCATGCGGCCAGGGCGTCGGGCCCAGCCGCCGAAGGCACCCACCGAGAAGGCCGAGCCGATGGAGCCCACCGAGGCGAGTGACCCGATCGACAGCACCGAGCCGGCCGAACCGATCGACAGCACCGAGCCGGCGGAGCCGATCGAGAGGATGGACCCGGCCGAGCCGATGCACAGAATCGAACCGGCGGAGCCGATGGACTGGATCGACGCGACCGAGGCCTCGCACGACATCGGGTGCGGGTGAGGAAGGGTTGGCGGAGGTTGATGGCTCGGCTCGCGCCGACCGCCGGGCGAATGGAACTCGGGCACGGCGCGCACCGTACTCCTGGGCGGGACGGACCCAGAGGTAGGGTCGCCGGCGGGATGACCGTCACCGCTCCGCAGCTCCGTGGTGCCTTGAAGCGCCGTTCACCGTCGCTGTCGGTGGAGCGGGACCTGTGGGCGGCGGGCCACGAGGTCATCGTGGGCGTGGACGAGGTCGGCCGGGGCGCGTGGGCGGGGCCGATCAGCGTGGGCGCCGCCGTCCTGCCCCAGGACCGGCGCGTCTACAAGGTCCGGGACTCCAAGATGCTGACCGAGCCCGAGCGCGAGGTCATGTTCAACCGCATCGCCGAGTGGTGTGTCGCGTGGGCCGTCGGTCACGCCAGCCAGGAGGAGTGTGACACCCTCGGCATGTCCGCCGCCCAGAAGCTGGCGGCAGCCCGGGCCATCGACGGGCTCGGCGTCGAGCCCGATCGGGTCCTCATCGACGGGAACTGGGACTTCGTGGGTGGGGGTCGCCGCACCCGGCGCATCGTGCGGGGCGACGCCACGTGCCTGTCGATCGCGGCGGCGTCGATCCTGGCCAAGGTCACCCGGGACCGGATCATGCGGGCCGAGGCCCCCCACTTCCCGGGCTACGACTTCGAGTTCAACAAGGGCTATCCCTGCCCCCGCCACAAGGCAGCCCTGCAGTGGATCGGCCCCAGCGCCATCCACCGGCGCTCCTGGGTCTTCATGGACCACCTCAGCTGGACCGGCATCCCCCGCAAGATCCCCCCGTCCATGCAGGGCGAGCTGTTCTAATTCTGGGCCAGGTCCTTGAAGGGGCTGGTCGTGTCGATGCCCGGCTCCTTGGGCAGGCCGAGGACCCGCTCGCTGACGATGTTGCGCAGGACCTCGTCGGTGCCACCGGCCACCCGCATGCCCGGTGTGCCGAGGACGAACTTGCCCCAGGCGTAGGTGCCCCACTCGCGGGTGTCGGCCACCATCCTGGGGCCGAGCACCTTCGAGACGAAGTCGCCCGTCATCTGCATGTTGCGGGTCAGGGCCATCTTGGCGATGGACATCTCGGGGCCAGGCGCCTGGCCGGACTTGATCTTGTCCATGGCCCGCTGGTTGTTCCACTTCGCCACCTGGAGGTTCTCGTAGAGCCGGGCCAGCTCGCCTCGGGTCAGCGGGTCCTCGTCGAGTCCGAAGTGGCGGACCATCTCGATCAGCCGCGTGGCGTTGCCGAGGCCCATGCCCGAGCCGCTACCCGCCCCGATGGAGGCCCGCTCGTTCATGAGCGTCGTGAGGGCGACGGCCCAGCCCTGGCCGACATCGCCGAGGCGGTGGTCATCGGGGATGCGGACGTCGGTGAAGAAGACCTCGTTGAACGAGGCGCCCCCAGTCATCTGGCGCAGTGGGCGGATCTCGACGCCGGGGGCCTTCAGGTCGACGACGAACCCGGTGAGGCCCCGGTGCTTGGGCTGATCGGGGTCGGTGCGGCAGATGACCTCGCCGATGTCGCTGTAGTGGGCGCCGGAGGTCCAGACCTTCTGGCCGTTCACGATCCACTCGTCGCCGTCCTTGACGGCCTTGGTCTGCAGACCGGCCAGGTCGGAGCCGGCGCCCGGCTCGCTGAAGAGCTGCGAGGCGACCAGGTCCCCCCGATAGAGCTTGGCCAGGTAGAGGTCCTTCACCTTCTCGGTGGCGTGGGCCAGGATCGTGGGCGCGACCATGCCGAGGCCGATGCCGAAGTGGCTCTGGCTGGGGATCTGGTAGTTGCCCTCCAGCGAGGCGTAGGCCCGGTCGAAGGCCACCGGCAGCTCCCGGCCGCCGTACCGGGTGGGGCCGGTGATCCAGCCGAAGCCGGCGTCGTAGCGCTTGGCCTTCCAGACCTTGGCCTCGGCCAGGTCGGCCAGCTCCTGCTCCCGGCTCGTCTCCTCGAGGATGGCGACGTCGTCGTCGCCTTCGCCCCAGACGAACTTCTGGTCGCCCTTCACCTCGGCCCGGCGCTCGGCGTTGGCGTCGAGGAAGGCGGTGACCTCGTCTCGGAACTCGTCCAGCGTGGGTTCTGCCATGGTGCGCTCCCGGAGGAAACTTGACTGACTGGTCAAGCTAGCCGCGCCGGTACCGTCGGTCCCATGCGAGGCAAGGGCGCGCTGGTCGCCTTCGGCGTGTGGACCCTGTTCGTCTGGGCCACGCGGATCGGCACCGCCTGGACCCAGGACGATCTGAGCGCCGCGGCCCGGTCCGGCCGCGTCGGCCTGGCCCTTTCGTTCACGGTGCTCGGGGTGGCCCTCCTGATCGTGGCCGGACGTTCGCGGGGGCGGGTCCTCACCCGGGCGGAAGCCCTCGTCGTGCAGACGGCGGCGGTGTGGACCATCGGTGTCTGGGTCGTCCGGGCGGTGGGCATCGCCGTCGCCGACCACGAGGCCGCCTTCATCGCCGTGCACATCGTGCTCGCCGTCGTGTCGGTCGCACTGGCGGTCGTCGCCGTCCGCGCCACTACGATGCCGCTCCGTCATGGGACAACCGGTCACCGTCGTGCAGAAGCCGACGTCACGCGCTGACGTCGTCCGCTTCGAGATCAACCGTTCGATCACGGGCATGGACCCGCACCGGTATGTCGCCGGCGAGGACGTTCTGGGCGACGCCCCGCCCGACGAGATCGCCCGTCGCCTGCTGGGTCACCCCGGCGTGGAGGGGGTGCACATCTACAGCAACGTGATCACCGTCGACCTGGGCTCCGGCGTCCCCGCCGAGGGCCTGCTCGCCGACATCGAGAGCCTGTTCACCTACTACCGAGAAGGCGTCGCGGTCGTGGTCCCCGGCGGCGCGGAGACCGCCGACTGACCCAGCGCTCCCGCGCCTGGTGCAAATCGAGAGCAGGGTATGTCTCCGCCGGCGTTTGACTGGCGGGTCGCGTCTGGTGCTCCCCTGTCCTGAATTGCCGATCCCCCCGTTCTGCTCGCAGGGAGATCAGTCGCTGAAGCTGCTCAGGCTGCGCCGACCGGGCCGCCCGCGTCGTGAACGCGGGCGGCCCGGTCAGCGAGGGCCTGTCAGCTGTCGTCGACCTGGAGGTCGTCCTCTCGGTTGTAGCGCACGAGGAGGAGGCCGAGGACGATCAAGGCGCCGCCGACGAGCAGCGCAGTGTCGGCGTCGAGCCCCGTTCGGGCCAGGGTCGCGGCCGCGGCACTGCTGCTCATCGACGTGTCGTCCGGTCCACCCCCCGCACCGGGGCTGGAGCTGGTCACACCGCCCGGATCCACCGATGGCGACTGAGAGGTGCTCGACGATGCCACGCTCGAGCTGGACGTCGAGGAGGAGCTACTCGACGGTGAGGAGCTGCTCGACGAGCTCGACGGTGAGGAGCTGCTGGACGAGCTGGAGCTGCTCGAGCTGGAGCTGCTCGAGCTGGAGCTCGACGACGAGCTGGAGCTGCTGGAGGAACTGCTCGACGAGCTGGAGGTCCCACCCGTACAGACGTGGCTGACGCGCAGCGCGCCGTTGTTGGCACCGGGTCCCGCGCCGGCCGAGTCGAAGCCGGTGCTGCCATCGGTCGTGGCCGAGATGGCGTAGGGGCTACTCGTGGCCGGAGTCGAGGTCTGGTCGTTGATGACGTTGAAGTGGACCGTGCCCCCGTTGCCGACTACGGACGAGGCCGGTGTCGAACCGTTCCAGTTCAGGATGGAGTTGCCGACGGTGGCGTTGGTGCCGCCGCCGTTGGCGCCACTGACGGTCAGGATGAAGTGCCAGAGCACCTGGCCGGGACTGAGGGAGACGTTGCCGCAGTCATCGGGGTCGCCTACGTCGAACTCGCTCGTGGTGGCGATCGACTGACCTCGGTGGGGGTACTTCAACCAGTAGGTGAAGGTCCCGATGACCGGACCGCCCTCCCGGACCGGCGCCGCGGTGGCCGGCGGAGGTGCCGGGGCCGGGATGGTCGGGGCGACCGTCGTGGCCGGGGCGGCCGTGGTCGCCGGCGCCGCGGTCGTCACCGGGACGGCCGTGGTCTCCGGGACGACGGTGGTCACCGAAGGTGCATCCGCCTCGTCCCCCTCGGCGACTGCCGGCGCAGCCAGCATGCCCAGAACCAGTAGGAAGGCGCCGATCGCGGCAGAACCCCATCCGCCCCGTCGCCACCGGTCCGGCGTCAACGCCGAGAGAGAAATTCCAGTCTTGCCCGCCATCGCCAATCACCCATCCCTGTCGCCGTAATGCCCGCTCTCCCGCAAGGTACCTGGCCTTTCTGCCCATTGGAAGGGAAGGCAACGCAAACGTTGGGTGACGCTGGGCACTCCCGCGCCGGCCGTGCGGGGATGGGACACGGGTCGGTCCGGCCGTGCGACGATGATGGCGTCGGGCGCCAGACCGGAGCACTCGGGCACGGTCACCGGAGCAACGAAGGAGTGCGACTGTGACCGATCTGCTCGAAGCCGAGGGCACTCGGCGCGGGCCCATTGCTGTTCTCCTCCGGCCCGGAGTGCTCGTCCCGGTCGGCGTCACGATCCTCGCGGGCGCCGTCCGTCTCTGGAACTTGGCCCAGCCCGCCAGCCTGGTCTGGGACGAGGTCTACTACGGCATCGACGCCGCCAACCCGTTCTCGGCTGACGTCGAACTGCGCGCCGTCCACCCTCCCGTCGGGACCAAGCTCATCGGTATCGGCGTCGCATTGTTCGGCGAGGATGCGTTCGGGCGCCGCATCATGCCGTGGCTGGCCGGGACGCTCGTCGTGCTGCTGACCTACTTCCTCGCCCGGCGGCTGCTCGGGTCGGTGTGGTGGTCCGGTCTGGTGGCGCTGTTCGTCGCCCTGGACGGGCTCCAGATCGTCAACTCCCGGACTGCTGTCCTGGAGATCTTCCTCTCGCTGTTCGTCCTGGCTGGGACGCTGCTGTTCCTCCAGCACCTCGCGGCGAGTCGCGCCTCACCCGGTCATCTCGGTCCCTGGACACTCGCCTGTGGCCTCGTCATGGGCCTGGCCGTGTCGACCAAGTGGATCGTGGCGCCCGCACTGGCAGGGATGATCGTGCTGACCTTTCTCGATGCCGACCTGACGGCTCGCCGGTCCCTGGTCCGTCCGGTCCTCGTCGCCTTCGTGTTGACCCCGCTCGCGGTCTACGTGGCGTCCTACACCGGGACCTGGGTCGCGACCGACACCACGCCGCTGGAGTGGGCCCATCGCCAGCTGGACATCCTCGAGTTCCATCGCGACCTGGCCGCGCCGCACGCGTTCGCCAGCCGCGCGATCGGGTGGCCACTGATGATCCGGCCCGTGCCGTACTTCACAGCGACCCGACCGGACGG
>DATDAH010000034.1:0-28927 GCA_036525535.1 Acidimicrobiales bacterium | reverse complement strand
CCGGCTGTGCTCGAGCGACAGCTGAAGGAGCTGCTCGGGGTCGACGGCCTGGACGAGCGGGTGGCCGCCCTCGGCCAGGGGGCCTGGACCCAGTACGCCGGGGTCCACGCCGGGAGGCTGCGTGAGGTCGTGGCCCCTGGCCCGGTCGACGACGACCTCGTGGTGGCCTGTCGTCCCGGCTCGCTCTGCCTGGAGGACGAGGCCGACGGCCGCTGCGCCCTGGTCACGACCGACCGGAGGGTTCGGTTCCCCGGAGCGGCCCGTCCTGCCCTCGAGGCCCTCGCCGCTCCCGGCCCGAAGCGAGTAGGCGATCTCGCCCCCGTCCTCGACGGCCCCAGCCGGGTCGTCGTCGTCGGCCGCCTCCTCCGCGAAGGCGTCCTGCAGCGGGTCACCGATGGCTGACCGTCTCCCCAGCGCTCTGGCCTCCGATCCACGCCCCAGAGGCGGCGGATCAGAGGCCAGAAGAGGCGGGTATGGCTGAGGACGAGACCTGTTCGTCGTACTCGGTGGGCTACGACGAGGATCCGGGTGGTACGGCCTCGCGCCACCGCGGCTGGCTGCTGATCGAACAGCCCGGCGCCTGGGGCCGCAACGCATTGCTGGAGTCGAAGTTGCCCGCCGAGGTGGCCGAGGCCATCGACGAGCGGCGACGCGACGCCGGTGTCCGGGTCTTGCTCATCCGTCGGGGACCGGGGCCGTCGTCATCGGACCGGCGGCGCTGGGCGTTCGCCCGGACCACCGCCATCGGCCCGGCCTTGGGTGGTGGATGGTTCTCGGACCCCGCCGAGTTGCTGGACCTCGACCTGGCCGGCCTGGCGTCGGGCGAGGTGCCCGTGCCCGACACCGAGTCGGGGCCGCTGGTCGCGGTCTGCACCCATGGACGCCACGACCGGTGCTGTGCCGACAACGGTCGCCCCGTCGCCCGGCGCCTGCGTCAGGCGGGGGTGGACGTGTGGGAGTGCTCGCACGTCGGGGGCGACCGGTTCGCCGCCAACGTCGTGTCGTTCCCCCACGGCCTGTACCACGGCCGGGTCACACCGGCCACCGCGCTCGCGCTGGTCCACGCCTACGCCGAAGGTCGCATCCACCCCGCCGGCTTCCGGGGACGAGCGGCCTGGTCACCCGCCGCCCAGCAGGCCGAGATCCTCCTCCGTCACGAGCTCGACGAGTGGGGCGTCGATGCCCTCGAGCTGGACGGCCACGACCACGACGGTGACCGCCACACCATCGGCTTCTGGGTCGGTGGGCAGGTCCACGAGGTCGTCGTCGACGTGTCGATCGCCGACCATGCGCGCCTGCTGGCGTGCCAGAACACCGCCCTCGGCCGACCGAGGGTCATCACCCCCGTCTCGATCCGCTCCCCGGGCTGACGGGCGCCCCGCCGGGGACGGGTCAGATGCCGTCGGCGACGCCGAGGAGGCGGGCCCGGGTGACGACCTTCATGCCGCGGCTGAGGCCGGCGAGGGCGACGACCCACGCGACGGCGCCGATCCAGAGCGAGGCCGAGGCGGCGCCGAAGAGGGCGCCGGTCGACTGCGAGTAGGCGACCAGGATCAGGGGCAGGGTGACCAGCCCGGAGGCCTGCTGGGCGGCGGCGGTCGACTTCACCCGCGCCGACAGGCGGAGGACGATCGACAGGGTCAGGGCCAGGAACGGCGGGACGACCCAGAGCATCAGCACCCACCACTCCCGGGTGGGGAAGAACCAGCCGCCGACCTCGGGGCCGACGATCAGGTTCACGACCATCGAGTAGATCCCGAAGCCGAGCAGCGTCGTGGCGTAGCCGGGCAGGAGGCTGGCGATGAGCTTGCCGAGGTAGATCTCCTTCACCGCGGCGGGGGAGTGGGCCAGGAACTCGCCCGTGCCCCGCTCCCGCTCGCCGACGATGGTCGAGGCCCCGACGGCCGTGGAGATGGTCAGGGGCACGACGACGGCCACGGGGGCGAACAGGTAGACGGCCAGGGCGTAGGACGCCCGTCCGGCGTCGGTGTCACCCCGGACCGCAGCCTGGGCCCGTTCGGGCAGGACCTCCAGCGCCTGGCTGATCTGGGCCACGGCCTGCACGTCGCCGATGGCGGTGATCGAGAGCAGGAGGATGGTGGGCACGAAGAGGAAGAAGATCCCGCCCAGGATCAGCATGGGGATCCAGAAGTCCTTGGCCTGGATCAGCTGCTTGAGGTCCGTGCGGGTGACGGTCCAGATGCGGCTCCAGCTCACGGGTCCACCTCCGACAGATCGTTGAGCGATGGCGCGGTGCGCTTGCGGTCGAAGCGGGCGGCCAGGTCGGACCCGCCCAGGGTGTTGCCCTCGGCGAAGGCGGCCCGGCCGTCGCGGACGGCGAAGTAGAGGTCCTCGAGGGTCGGGATGCGGGGCTCGACCCGGGTGAGGCGGACGCCGGCGGCGGCCAGCAGGGCGACCAGGTCCGGGACCCGGCCCAGGTCGTCGAGCTGGAGCTCGGCCCCACCGTTGCGTTGGTAGGCGATGACGCCGTCGGCGTGCGCCAGGCGGTCGAGCAGGTCGGGCTGCTCGGCGTCCATGTGGACCACGACGCCGGGCCAGTACCGGTCGGTCAGGTCCTTGGGCGTGCCCGAGATGAGGTCGGTGCCGTCCTCGAGGACGACGACCTGGTCGGCCAGGCCCTCGGCCTCCAGGAGGAGGTGGGTGCACATGACGACGGTGTGGCCGTCCTCGGTCATGGAGCGGATGAGCTCGAGGACCGCGTGGGACGACTCGGGGTCCAGGCCCGACGTGGGCTCGTCGTAGAGCAGCAGGTCGGGGTCGTGCATGATCGAACGGGCCAGGGCCAGGCGGGTCTTCATGCCCGTCGAGTAGCCCCCGACCATCTTCTGGAGGGCCGCTTCGATGCCGAAGCGGGCGGCCGCTTCCCGGAGGCGCTCGTCGTAGTCCCGCAGGCCGTAGAGCTCGGCGGCGTAGGCCAGGTTGTCCCAGCCGTTGAGGCGGTCGTACAGCGCCGGCTTGGCCGACACGACGCCGCAGCGCCGGCGGACGTCCTCACCCTCGTCGCCGGGATCGACGCCGAACGTCCGGATCTCACCCCGGTCCGGGTTCAACGCGCCGGTGATCATGCGGATGGCCGTGGTCTTGCCCGCTCCGTTGGGCCCGAGCAGGACGGTGATCTGGCCCTCGGGCACCGACAGGTTCAGGTCGGACAGCGCATCGACCTCGCCGAAGCGTCGACCGAGCGCGCGAGCAGCTACGACAGGAGCATCCACGCCCCGCCCATCGGCAGGTCGACGCTGACCCGTGAGCATCCGCGGGAGCCGGGGGCGATCGACCTAACCTCGTACAGATGTTCGTGCTGGGTGTCGACCCGGGGCTGACCCGGTGTGGCTACGGCTGCGTGGAGCAGGTCGGGCGTACGCCGCAGGCCGTGGCCTTGGGCGTGCTGCGCACCGACAAGGACGATCCCCTGCCGAAGCGGCTGGCCGACCTGCAGGTCGGGATCCGGGAGCTCATCGCCGAGCTCGAACCGGCCGTGGTCGCCGTCGAGCGGGTGTTCTTCCAGGTCAATGTGCGCACGGCCATGGCCGTCGGGCAGGCCAGTGGCATCGTCATGGCCGAGGCCCACGCCGCCGGCTGTGAGGTCGAGATGTACACCCCGAACCAGGTCAAGGAGGCCGTCGCCGGCCACGGCAGCGCAGACAAGGAGCAGGTGGGACAGATGGTGCAGACGCTCCTGGGGCTGGCCGCCCCGCCCACGCCGGCCGACGTGGCCGACGCCGCCGCCCTGGCCCTGTGCCACCTCGCCCACGCCCCGATGAAGGCGAAGGTGCGGGCGTGATCGGCTCCCTGCGGGGCATCCTGCTCGACCGCTCCCTGGACGGCGACGTCCTCATCGAGGTGGCCGGGGTCGGCTACCGGGTGACGGTGGCGCCCACCGCCTCGCCCGCGGTGGGCGAGATCGGCGACGACGTCTTCCTGTGGGTCCACCACCACATCCGCGAGGACGCGCAGACCCTCTACGGCTTCGCCACCCGGGAGGAGAGGGTCTGCTTCGAGGCCCTGCTCGGAGCCCACGGCGTCGGCCCGGCGCTGGCCCTCGCCATCCTCTCGGTCCACGGCCCTGGCGCCCTGCGCGAGGTCATCGCCACCCAGGACGTCAGTGCCCTCTGCCTGGTCCCCGGGGTGGGCAACAAGACCGCGGCCCGCCTGCTGGTCGAGCTGCAGTCGCGCCTCGACCTGCCCGACATCGACCTCACCCCCTCGCCCGGTGCGGTCCTGACCAGCTCCGCCCGCCGGGACGTCACCGAGGCGCTGGCCGGCCTGGGGTACGGCCCCGACGAGGTCCGGCGGGTGGTCGACGACCTGCCCTCCGACGGCGAGCCCGCCGACCTGCTCCGCGAAGCGCTGCGCCGCCTCGCCGTAGCCTGAGCCGCATGGCCGAGGAGCCCACGGGCGCCGTCCGGGACGAGATCCTCGTCCCGCAGGAGACCGTGGCCGACGTGGTCGACGAGGTCACCGACGACGACCCGGGCCTGCGCCCCCGCACGCTGGACGAGTTCGTCGGACAGGCCGAGATCAAGGAGCACCTCTCGATCGTCCTGGAGGCGGCGGCCCAACGGGGCCAGCCCGCCGACCACCTGCTGCTGGCCGGTCCGCCGGGCCTGGGCAAGACCACCCTGGCCGGCATCGTCGCCCACGAGATGGGCGTCGGCCTCCAGATCACCTCGGGTCCCGCCCTCGAGCGGGCCGGCGACCTGGCCGCCATCCTGACCCGGCTCGAGGCCGGCGACGTGCTCTTCATCGACGAGATCCACCGGCTGCCCCGAGCCATCGAAGAGGTCCTCTACCCGGCCATGGAGGACTTCGAGCTGGACATCGTGCTGGGCAAGGGGCCGGCCGCCCGCTCCATCCGCCTCGAGCTGCCGCCCTTCACCCTGGTCGGGGCCACCACCCGCACCGGCCTCATCACCGGCCCGTTGCGGGACCGCTTCGGCCTCGTGGCCCGCCTCGAGTTCTACGACCCGGAGGACCTCGAGTCGATCGTGGTGCGCACCGCCGGGATCCTCGGCATCCAGATCGACCAGCCCGGCAGCGCCGAGATCGCGGGCCGGGCCCGGGGCACGCCCCGCATCGCCAACCGCCTCCTGCGCCGGGTCCGCGACTTCGCCGAGGTCCGGGCCGGCGGCCGGATCGACCTCGAGGCCGCGGGCGACGGCCTGGCCGCGTTCGGCGTGGACGAGCGGGGCCTGGACAAGGTCGACCGCTCCATCCTGTCGGCCCTCTGCCAGAGCTTCGGCGGCGGCCCTGTGGGCCTCAAGACGCTGGCCATCGCCGTCAGCGAGCCCTCCGAGACCGTGGAGGACGTCTACGAGCCCTTCCTGATCCAGCAGGGCCTGCTCATGCGCACGCCCCGGGGCCGGGTGGCCACGCCGGCGGCCTGGTCGCACCTCGGCCTGGCCCCTCCGAGCGCGCCGCCGGGCGCCGCCTCACTGTTCGAGTAGCCGGTCGCCTCTACGCTCCGAGGGTGCACATCGAGTTCAACGGGTCGCCCGCGCCCACCCTGGGCGTCGAGGTCGAGCTGGAGCTGGTCGACCACGACACCGGCGAGCTCGTCAGCGCCGCCTCCGACATCCTGAGCGAGCTGGGCCAGGGCCACCCCGAGGGAGAGCATCCGAAGGCCAAGCACGAGCTCTTCGAGTGCACGATCGAGATCATCACGGGCATCTGTGACACGGTGGCTGAGGCCCGGGCCGACCTGAGTGCCACCTTGGCCGAGGTGCGGGAGGCGGCCGACCGTCGAGGCATCGACCTGCTCTGCTCCGGCACCCATCCGTTCTCCACCTGGGGCGACCAGAAGGTCAGCGACGACCCCCGCTACCACCTGTTGCTGGAACAGATGGGGTGGACGGCCCAGCGCCTGCAGATCTTCGGGGTCCACTTCCACGTCGGCGTGCGCCACGGCGAGCGGGTGCTGGCCATCGGCAACGGCCTGGCCGGCTACATCCCACACCTGCTGGCCCTCTCCGCGTCCAGCCCCTACTGGGAGAGCCGCGACACCGGCCTGGCCTCCAGCCGCAGCAAGGTCTTCGAGGCCCTGCCCACCGCCGGCCTGCCGCATTCACTCAAGGACTGGGCCGAGTTCGAACGCTTCATGCAGACCCTGATCTCCGCCGGCGCCCTGTCGACCATCCGCGAGGTCTGGTGGGACATCCGCCCCCACCCGGACTTCGGCACCATCGAGTTGCGGATGTGCGACGGTCTCCCGACCCTGCGGGAGGTGGCGGCGCTCGCCGCCCTGAGCCAGTGCCTGGTCACCTGGCTCGACCAGCGGGCCGAGGCCGGCGAGGAGCTGCAGCCGCCGTCGGACTGGGTCCTGCGTCAGAACAAGTGGCGGGCCGCCCGGTACGGCATCGAGGCCGACCTGATCGTCGACCTGGAGGGCGGCACCCGCCCTCTGCCCGAGGCCGTCACCGAGCTGGTCACCGCCCTGCGCCCGGTCGCGGTGACGTTGGGCTGCGCCGACGAGCTCGAGGGCGTGCTCACCATCCTCGACGAGGGCCCCAGCTACGTCCGCCAGCGCCGCCTGCTCCAGAACGGGGGCGACCTCCGCGGCGTCGTGAACCAGCTGGTCGACGACATGGCGGACCCCCGATGACCAGCTCCGCCACGGCCACCCTCGACGCGTTCCTCGACGCCCACGGCGAGGAGCTGGTCGCCTTCCGGCGTCGTCTCCATGCCCACCCCGAGCTGTCGTGGGCCGAGCACGAGACGACCGCCGCCGTCCGGGCCCGTCTCGAGGTGGCCGGCGCCGCGGTCGCCCCACTGGCCACCGAGACCGGCCTGCAGGTCGACCTGGGGGAAGGGCCTGGGCCCACGATCCTGCTCCGAGCCGACATCGACGCCCTGCCGCTGGACGACCAGAAGGAAGTGCCCTACCGGTCGACCGTGCCGGGTGTCTGTCACGCCTGCGGCCACGACGTCCACACCACCATCCTCCTCGGGGCGGGCCTGGCCCTGCAGCAGATCCTCGGTCCCGAGCACCCTGGCCGGGTCCGCCTCCTCTTCCAGCCGGCCGAGGAGTCGATGCCGGGCGGGGCCGAGGCCCTGTACCGCACCGCCGTGCTCGATGACGTGGATGTGGCCTACGCCCTGCACTGCGACCCCAGCCTCGAGGTCGGCCAGGTCGGCCTGCGCTCGGGCCTGATCACGTCGGCGGCTGACCGGGTGGTCATCCGCCTGAGTGGCCCGGGTGGCCACACGGCCCGGCCTCACCTCACCAGCGACCTGGTCCACATCGCCGGGCGCCTCATCACCGATCTCCCGGCCGGGCTCACCAAGCTGACCGACAGCCGGGACGCGGTGACCATGGTCTTCGGCCAGGTCCACGCCGGTCATGCCCCCAACGTCATCCCCACCCGGGCCGAGCTGGCCGGGACCCTGCGGGTCCGGGGCCGGGCCAGCTGGGACAGCGTCCAGGAGATCGTCGAGTCGCTGGTCGAGGCCACCATCACCCCCTTCGGCGCCGCGTACGAGCTGGACTACCAGCGGGGCTCGCCGCCGGTGGACAACGACCCGCAGGCCACCGCCGTGCTGCGGGCCGCCACCCACGCCGCCCTGGGTCGCGAAGCCGGTGTCCCGACCCAGCAGAGCGTGGGCAACGAGGACTTCTCGTGGCTCCTGGAGAGGGTCCCCGGCGCCTATGGGCGGCTCGGTGTCCGCCCGGTCGGTGCGCCCCGGTGGGCCGACCTGCACGCCGGCGGGTTCGACATCGACGAAGGCGCCATTCCCGCCGGGGTCCGGCTGCTGGTCCACACCGCGCTCGAGGCACTGTCGGCCTACGGCGGGTGAGCCCGTGCGGACCGACGCGTTCGCCTACCGGCTGCCCGAGGCCGCCATTGCCCAGACCCCACTCGAGCCGCGGGACGCGGCCCGTCTCCTCGTCGACCAGCCGACCGGCCCGCCGGAGGACCGCCACGTCTCCGACCTGCCCGACCTCCTGGCGCCGGGTGACCTTCTCGTCGTGAACGACACCCGGGTCATCCCCGCCCGGCTGGCGCTCACCAAGGCCACAGGGGGCCGAGCTGAGGTCCTGCTCGCCGAGCGCACCGGGGACCGGACCTGGACGGCCCTGGTCAAGCCGGGCCGCCGCCTTCCGCCCGGCACCGTCCTGGCCCACGGCGACGAGCCGGTCGTCGAGGTGGGCGAGGTCCGGGCCGACGGTGAGCGGCTCGTCCGCCTGCTCGGCGACGAGGAGCCGTTGGCCCTCCTCGGCCGCCTCGGTGCGCTGCCGCTGCCGCCCTACATCACGGTGCCGCTGGCCGATCCCGAGCGTTACCAGACCGTGTTCGCCGACCGCCCCGGCTCCGCGGCCGCCCCCACGGCCGGTTTGCACCTGACCGACAGCGTCCTCGACCGGTGCCGGGAGCGGGGCATCGCCCTGGCCACTGTCGACCTCGAGGTCGGGCTCGGTACCTTCGCCCCGATCCGCACCGACGACGTCGAGGACCACGTGGTCCACCGCGAGCGCTACACCGTCCCGGCTGCCACCGTCGCCGCCGTGGAGGCGGCCGAGCGGGTCGTGGCCGTCGGCACGACCGTCGTGCGCACGCTGGAGACCTGGGCCGCGACCGGCCGCACCGAGGGGACGACGGACCTCTTCATCCGCCGGGGCCACGAGTTCGCGAACGTGGACATCCTGCTCACCAACTTCCACGTCCCCCGGTCCAGCCTGCTCGTGCTGGTCGACGCCTTCGTCGGCGACCGCTGGCGGGACCTCTACGCCACCGCCCTGGACCGGGGCTACCGCTTCCTCTCCTTCGGGGACGCCATGCTCCTGGAGGGGCGGTGAGAGCCACCATCGCGGTCGAGGCGACGGACGGGGCGGCCCGGGCCGGGACCGTGACCACCGCCCGGGGGACCTTCCGCACGCCCTGCTTCATGCCCGTGGCCACCCGTGGTGCGGTGCGCCACCTGTCGGCGGGCGACCTGGAACGGCTCGGCTTCGAGGTGGTGCTGGCCAACACCTACCACCTGTCCCTCCGCCCCGGTGCCCAGGTCGTCGCCGACCTCGGCGGGCTCCACGGCTTCATGGACTGGTCCGGCCAGGTCCTCACCGACTCCGGCGGCTATCAGATCTTCTCGCTCGACCCGAAGGTGGACGACGACGGAGCCACGTTCCGCTCGACCTACGACGGCGATCTCGTCCGGTTCACGCCGGAGTCGGCGGTGGCCATCCAGGAGGCCCTCGGCGCCGACATCCAGATGGTGCTGGACGTCTGCCCGCCCCTGCCGTCCGACGAGCGTGTCGTCCGCCAGGCCGTCGAGCGCACCGCGGCGTGGGCGGCTCGGGCCCGCGTCGTCCACACCCGGGTCGATGACCAGTGCCTCTTCGGCATCGTGCAGGGCGGGGTCGACGTCGACCTGCGGGCCGAGAGCGCCGAGCGGACCGTCGCCCTGGAGTTCGACGGCTACGGCATCGGTGGGCTCTCGGTCGGCGAGTCGCTGGCCGAGATGCTCCCGGCGCTGGAGGCCACCACGACCCGGCTCCCGGCGGATCAGCCCCGCTACCTCATGGGGGTCGGCGACCCCGTGGGGCTGCTGGAGGGCATCGCCCGAGGCGTGGATCTCTTCGACTGCGTGCTGCCCAGCCGCCTCGGCCGGCACGGCACCATCCTGACCGGGACGGGCCGGCTCAACCTGAGGAACCAACGCTTCGGGGACGACGCCGGACCGCTCGACCCCGACTGCCCCTGCGGGGTCTGCGCCCGCTATTCCCGGGCCTATCTGCGCCACCTGCTCAAGACCGACGAGCCCACCGGGCCCCGCCTCCTGACCCTGCACAACCTGGCCTGGCTCCTGGATCTCGTGCACCGGGCGGGGGCGGCCATCCGGGCCGGGACCCTGGCCGACCTTCGAGCAGAGGTCTCCCGCCACTGGTGAAGCGGCGCCGGGGCCGGCCGGAGCACCAGAGAGGACCGCCGGGATAGGCGGCGCCGGCCCTGCTCACCGCAGCGAAGCCGGTACCGGTGACGGCCTGACCGGATGACCGGCGACCCGCGCCGCTAGAGTCGCCCGCCGACTTCACCGCATCTTGTCGGAGACCCCTGCATGGCCAACCTCATCCTCCTGCCGCTGTTCTTCGCGGTCTTCTACTTCCTGCTCATCCGTCCCCAGCAGAAGCGGGCCAAGGAGCACACCGACCTCATCAGCTCCCTCGAAGCGGGCGACGACGTCCTGACCACGGGCGGCATCTACGGGACGATCGTCTCGATCGACGGTCAGATCGCCGAGCTGGAGATCGCCGACGGTGTCGTCGTCCGCATCCAGCGCAGCGCGGTGGCCGAGCTCATCGAATGGGACACCGGCGACGCCTCCTCCGACGAGGACCAGTAACCCTCCGTGCGCCGCAAGGGGGTCCTGCCCCTCGTCTTCTTCGTCGTCTTCACGCTGGGCACGCTGGCCTGGACGTTCATCGTCGGGAACTCGCCGGTGCTCGGCCTCGATCTCCAGGGTGGTGTCTCCGTCGTGCTCCAGCCCGACGGCCCCGTCGAGAACGAGGACACCCTGAACCAGGCCGTGGACATCATCCGGAACCGGATCGACGCCCTGGGTGTCGCCGAGCCCGACATCACCCGCCAGGGCGAGACCGTGCTGGTGCAGCTCCCCGGTGTCGAGAACCAAGACCGGGTCTTGGAGGTGATCGGCCAGACCGCCGTCCTGAGCTTCCGACCGGTGCTGCAGCAGTTGCCGCCCGTCGGCCAGGAGGTCCCCACCACGACCGGGGCGCCGACCACCACCGCGGGCGACGGGGCGACGACGACCACGGCACCGGGAGGGGCCACGACCACGACGGCGCCCTCGACGTCCACCACCGAGGAGCTCGGTCTCGGCGCGCCCGGCGCCCTGACGCCGGGGGAGAACGCCGCCGGTCTCCAAGCCACGACCACCACGGTCGCCCCCACAACGACCGGCGCTCCGGGAACGACGGTCCCGGGCTCGACGGCCACGACCGTGCCCGCCGACGGGGCGGGCGCGGGTGAGTGCGCCGGCGTCGAGGACCAGGCCCGCCTCCGTCAGAACGGCGTGCCCCGGGGGTTGAACGACGAAGGGGTCACGCCCTCCGACGAGGTCGAACCGTGCAACACCGTGGTCCTGGCCGAGCGGGACGAGGACGGCAACGTCGTCACCCGCTACGTGCTGGGCCCGACCGCGCTCACCGGTGATGCCCTGTCCGGCGCCTCCGCCGGCCTCGACCAGAGCGGCGTCACCTGGCTGGTCCGCCCCACGTTCCGAGGCGGCGAGGATGGCATCGACAAGTTCAACGCCGCCGCCGCCCAGTGTTTCTCGGCGGCGCCGACGTGCCCGACCACTCAGCTGGCGATCGTCCTCGACGACGACGTCATCTCCGCCCCCCAGATCCAGACCGACAGCTTCGAGCGGGACCAGATCCAGATCAGCGGTGACTTCGACGAGTCCTCGGCGAAGGACCTGGCCTTGGTGCTCCAGTACGGGGCCCTGCCGGTCGAGCTCGTGCCCCAGCAGACCCAGACGGTGTCGGCGACGCTGGGTGAGGACTCCCTGCGGGCCGGGCTCGTCGCCGGCATCATCGGCCTGGGCCTGACCGTCATCTTCATGGTGGGCTACTACCGCCTGCTGGGCGTGGTGGCCGTGGTCAGCCTCACCCTGGAATTCGCCCTCGTGTGGGTCCTCATCTCGTACCTCGGTGAATCCCGGGGCCTGGCCCTGACCCTGGCCGGCGTCACCGGCCTGATCGTGTCCATCGGCATCTCCGTGGACTCCAATGTCGTCTTCTACGAGCACCTGAAAGAGGACGTCCGCAACGGGCGCACCTTCCGCAGCACCGTCGACCGCTCCTTCGGGTCGAGCTTCACCACGATCATCAAGGCCGACCTGGCCTCGCTGATCGGGGCCTTCCTCCTGTACTTCCTCTCGGTCGGGCCGGTCCGGGGCTTCGCCCTCCTGCTCGGCATCTCGACGGTCGTGGACCTGATCGCCACCTGGTTCTTCATCCGGCCCGCGGTCCTGATCCTGGCCCGCAGCCCGAGGTATCGGAACAACTACGCCGCGCTTGGCATGCCCAACGTAGAGGCGGGATCATGACCGACGACATGGGCACCCCGGAGGACGCCATCGTGGAGCCGGAGCGGTCCGGCCTGCGGGCGAACCTCCGGGCGCTGTACCAGTGCACCAACGACTTCGACTTCACCCGCCTCTTCAAGCGGGGCCTGGTCATCGCGGTGCTGGTGTCGGTGATCTCCATCATCAGCCTCTTCGCCCGCGGCCTGAACCTGGGCATCGACTTCAAGGGCGGCAGTGTCTGGGAGGTTCCGGTCACCGACGTGTCGGTCGACGACGCCCGCGACGTGATGGAGGGCGTGGGCCTCGGCGACGCCAAGATCCAGCTGGCGGTGAACGCCGACGGGACCAAGATCCTGCGGGTCCAGGCCGATGTCACCGAAGTGGACGCCAGCCGTGAGGTCACGGGCGACCTGGCCGACCTGGCGGAGGTCCCCGTCTCCGACATCGCCGTGAACACGGTCGGACCGTCCTGGGGCGACGAGATCACCCGGCAGGCTCAGCGCGCCCTCGTCTACTTCTTCATCGCCATCACCCTGTACATCAGCTTCCGGCTGGAGTGGAAGATGGCCGTGGGCGCCCTGGTGTCGATGGCCCACGATCTCCTGCTGAGCGTGGGCGTGTACTCCATCCTCCAGATCGAGGTCACGCCGGCGACCCTGATCTCGTTCCTGACCATCCTCGGCTACTCGCTCTACGACACGATCGTGGTGTTCGACCGCGCCTTGGAGAACAGCTCCCGCACGGTGGCCAAGACGCCGTACCGGGTGATCATGAACCGGACGTTGAACCAGACCCTGATGCGGTCGGTCAACACGACGGTCGCCACGATCCTGCCCATCATCTCGATGCTGATCTTCGGCGCTCTCCTGCTCGGGGCGAAGACCCTGCAGGAGTTCGGTCTCGCCCTCCTGGTCGGCCTCACCTCTGGGGCCTACTCGTCCCTCTTCGTCGCCGCCCCGATCGTCTCGTGGCTGAAGGAGCGGGAGCCCAAGTTCGCCTACACCGGCGAGGCGCCGGTGGCCATGGCCGCCGCGGTCGACGGCGAGTCGACGGGCCGTCCCGCCCGGCGCGGCGCCGCTCGTCGTCCGGCTACCCCGGCCGCTCCGGTCGGCGCCATCCCGCCCCGCCCCCGCAAGACCAAGAAGCGCAAATAGCTCCCCGAGAACGGCGGGTCGCCGACGGTAGATTCGTCTGATGACCGACGCATCGTGGCTCACCGGGCTCGTGCGCGACATCCCCGACTTCCCCGAGCCGGGCATCACCTTCCGCGACATCACCCCGCTGCTCGGCGACGTCGACGCCTTTCGCTTCGTGGTCGACGCCCTGGCCGACGAGTTCGCCGGTGAGACCATCGACCGGGTCCTGGGCATCGAGGCCCGCGGCTTCCTGCTCGCCGCCCCGGTCGCCTACCGCCTCGGCGCCGCCCTGGTGCCGGTGCGCAAGTCGGGCAAGCTGCCCCACGACACCCACACCGAGAGCTACCAGCTGGAGTACGGCAGCGATGCCCTGGAGCTGCACGTCGACGCCCTGGGCGCGGGGGACACCTGCCTGGTCATCGACGACGTGTTGGCCACCGGTGGCACCGCGGCGGCGGTCGGGCGACTGATCGAGCGCCTGGGCGGCCGTCTCGCCGGCTACGGCTTCTTGATCGAACTCGATGCGCTCGGCGGGCGCAGCCAGCTGGGGGAGGGCCATGTGCGGACCCTCCTGACGTACTGACCGATGCCCTCCACCGTCGACCGCGTCCTGCCCTGGCGGCGCAGTGAGCTGACCCCGGACGAGGAGGTCGCCGCCGTCGTCGAGGCCTTCCGCGAGCACCACCCGCGGGCGGCCAGCGACCTGGTCGTGCGGGCCTACCGGCGGGCGGCCGCGGCCCACGAGGGCCAACAGCGGAAGTCGGGCGATCCGTACATCTCCCACCCGATCGCCGTGGCCAAGGTCACGGCCGACCTCGGCCTGGACGACACCACCATCGCGGCCGCCCTGCTGCACGACGCCGTGGAGGACACGCGGGTCGCCCTCGAGGAGCTGGAGGAGGAGTTCGGCGCGGAGGTAGCGGCCATCGTCGACGGCGTCACCAAGCTCGAGCGGCTGGAGTTCGAGTCCCGGGAAGCCCAGCAGGCGGCAACCATGCGCAAGATGCTGGTGGCCATGGCCGACGACCTCCGGGTCCTCATGGTCAAGCTGGCCGACCGCCTGCACAACATGCGCACGTTGGCCGCGATGCCCACGGACAAGCAGCTGCGCATCGCCCAGGAGACCCTGGACATCTACGCCCCGCTGGCCCACCGCCTCGGTGTGCAGGAGGTCAAGCAGCAGTTGGAGGACCTGGCCTTCGCCGCCCTGCACCCGAAGCGCTTTGCCGAGGTCGACCACCTGGTCGACGCCCGGGCCCCCGAGCGGGACCTCTACCTGACCCAGGTGGAGGGCGAGGTCACCGATCGCCTGGCCGAGGTCCGGGTCAAGGCCGACGTGACCGGCCGGCCGAAGCACCTCTGGAGCATCTACGAGAAGATGGTCCGCGGCCGTCCCTTCGACGACATCCTCGACCTGGTCGGCATCCGGGTGATCGTGGCCTCGGTGAAGGACTGCTACGCCGCCCTCGGCTGCATCCACGGCATGTGGCAGCCGGTGCCCGGTCGCTTCAAGGACTACATCGCGCTGCCCAAGTTCAACCTCTACCAGTCGCTGCACACCACGGTGATGGGCCCGGGCGGCAAGGCCGTCGAGTTCCAGATCCGTACCCAGGAGATGCACCAGCGGGCCGAGCTGGGCGTGGCCGCCCACTGGGCCTACAAGGAGAAGTCCCCCGCCGACGACATCGTCTGGTTGAACAAGATCCTCGACTGGCAGACCGAGACCACCGATCCGACCCAGTTCATGGCCAACCTCAAGGGCGACCTCGAGGACAACGAGGTCTACGTGTTCACGCCCAAGGGGGACGTGATCATCCTGCCCGACGGGGCCACCCCCCTCGACTTCGCCTACGCCATCCACACCGAGGTGGGCCACGCCTGCATCGGCGCCCGGATCGACGGTCGCCTGGTGCCCCTCGACTCGCCCCTGAAGTCAGGGGCCACCGTCGAGATCATCGCCTCCAAGGTCGAGAACCCTGGCCCGTCCCGGGACTGGCTGCACATCGTGGTCACGCCCCGGGCCCAGAACCGGATCCGGCAGTGGTTCTCCCGCGAGCGACGAGGTGACGCCATCGAACAGGGCCGGGACGAGGTCATCAAGGCGATGCGCCACGACGGCCTGCCGATGGGTTCCGACGTCCTGGAGGGCGTGGCCGAGGACCTCAACTACGCCGACCTCGACGCCCTCTTCGCCGCGGTCGGCGAGCGTCACGTCTCGGCCCAGTCGGTGGCCACCCGCATCGCCCGGATGCTGTCGGGCAGCGACCCGGACAGCGAACAGCAGCTCTCGACCGGGCTGGCCACGCCCCGGCGACCGCGACGCTCGGCCAGCCAGCCCGCCCGGGTGCACGTCGAGGGCCAGGAGCAGATGCTGGTCCGACTGTCCCGCTGCTGCACGCCGGTGCCGGGCGACGAGATCATGGGCTTCATCACCCGGGGTCGGGGGGTGACCGTGCACCGGACCGACTGCACGAACGCCGTGGCCCTGGTCCGGGAGCAGACCGAACGGGTCATCGACGTCGAGTGGGACGCCGACAACCAGGGCACCTTCGTGGCCTCCCTGGTCGTCGAGGCCCTGGATCGCGAGTGGCTGCTGCGGGACGTGTCCGCGGCGCTGTCCGACCACCGGCTGAACATCCTCCACTCCGAGACCCGAACCGGTGGCGACCGGATGTGCCGCATGCAGTTCGACGTGGAGCTCGGTGACCCGACCCAGCTCGACTCGCTGGTCAGCTCGCTCAAGAACATCGACTGCGTGTTCGACGCCTACCGCGTCCTGCCCGGCTCCGGCAACTAGCCGTGGCATCGACCTTCAAGGCCCCTGTGGGCACGCGCGACACGCGGCCGCCCGAGTCGCGGCGCTGGGAGGCCTTGGTCGCCGCGTTCGCCGGCGCCGCCGGGCGGGCCGGCTTCGGCCTCCTCCAGAGCCCGACCTTCGAGGACCTCGGGGTCTTCGAGCGGGTGGGCGAGGGCACCGACATCGTGACCAAGGAGATGTACGACTTCGAGGACAAGGGCGGACGTCGCATCGCGCTGCGTCCCGAGGGCACCGCCCCGGTGGTGCGGGCCTACCTCGAGCACCACCCGACCGATCCCTGGAAGGTCTGGTACGCCGCGCCGACGTTCCGCTACGAGCGACCGCAGGCCGGGCGCTACCGCCAGCACCACCAGCTGGGGGTCGAGGTCCTCGGCTCGGTGGACGCCGACGTGGACGTCGAGGTCATCGCGCTGGCCTGGGACTTCCTCGCCGACCTCGGCCTGCGCCGGGTGAAGCTGCTGATCAACTCCATGGGCGAGCCCGAGGACCGGGTCCGCTACGCGGGCGCCCTCCAGGCCTACTTCCGCGACCACCTCGAGGCCTTGGCCGAAGAGGACCGCGAGAAGGTCGACCACCACCCGCTTCGGGTCCTCGACTCGAAGCGCCCCGCCACCGCGGTGGTGGTGGCCGACGCCCCCGGTCCGGCCGAGCACCTCTCCGAGGCCGCCGCCGCCCACTTCCACCGGGTCCAGGCCGGCCTCGACGCGCTGGGGATCCCGTTCACGATCGAGCCCCGCCTGGTCCGGGGGCTCGACTACTACACGCGCACGACCTTCGAGCTGCAGGCCGAGGCCCTGGACGCGGCCCAGAACGCGGTCGGCGGGGGCGGGCGCTATGACGGTCTGGCCGAAGCCATGGGCGGGCCATCCACGCCGGGCATCGGCTTCGGTTTGGGCGTGGAGCGCATCCTGCTCGCCGCGGACGCCGAGGAGGCCTGGCCCGTGCCGGACTCGCCCGTGGACGTCTTCGTGGTCGACGTGACCGGTGGCGATCTGGCCCGCGACTTGACCAGCACCCTGCGCCGAGCCGGCGTCGGCGCCGACCGCGGCTTCGACGGACGGTCGATGAAGTCCCAGATGAAGGCCGCCGATCGCAGCGGGGCCCGGTTCGCCGCCATCGTGGGCGAGGACGAGGCGGCGGCGGGCGTGGTCACCCTGCGCGACCTGCGTTCCGAGCGCCCCCAGGAACAGGTGAGCATGGACGACGTTGTGGACACGATCAAGACCGCGCGCAGTGGTAACGCTGCGGAGTCGGCAGCGGAGCAGCACGGATGACGACGCCGGAAGCTGCCGTAGGCAGCAGGAGCCGCGCAGGCGGCGACGTGAGGCATGGCATGCGCACCGACTGGTGCGGCGAGCTGACGACCGCCGACGAGGGCCGGGAAGTCGTGCTCTGCGGCTGGGTCGCGACCCGGCGGGAGCACGGCGAGCACCTGGCCTTCGTCGACGTCCGGGACCGCACCGGGGTGATCCAGTGCGTCGTGCCCGGCGCGGAAGACCTCCGCAGTGAGTACGTGGTGAAGGTGACCGGGACGGTGCGCCACCGCCCCGAGGGCACGACCAACCGGGACCTCGCCACCGGCGAGGTCGAGGTGGGGGACTGCACGGTCGAGGTGCTGGCCACCGCCGACGCCCTTCCGTTCCCGGTCAGCGACCGCATCGACGCGGACGAATCGCTCCGCCTGCGCCACCGCTACCTCGACCTGCGCCGTTCACGGCTGCAGTCCAACCTCGGGGTGCGGGCCACGGTGAACCTGGCCCTGCGCAACGCCATGGCGGGACAGGGCTTCACCGAGATCGAGACGCCGATGCTCATCGCTTCGACCCCGGAGGGCGCCCGCGACTTCGTGGTGCCGTCCCGGCTGCACCCCGGCGAGTTCTACGCCCTGCCCCAGAGCCCGCAGCTCTTCAAGCAGCTCTGCATGGTCGGGGGGATGGAGCGCTACTTCCAGGTCGCCCGCTGCATGCGGGACGAGGACCTGCGGGCCGACCGCCAGTTCGAGTTCACCCAGCTGGACCTCGAGGCCAGCTTCGTGGGCGAGACCGACGTCCGGGGCTTCACCGAGGTCGCGGTGTCCGCCGCGGTCGAGGCCGTCACCGGCGAGCCGCCGCTGTCGTTCGGGTCGATCACCTGGCTCGACGCCATGGAGCGCTTCGGCAGCGACAAGCCCGACATGCGTTTCGGCATGGAGCTGGTCGAGCTCACCGAGATCTTCGGCGCCACCGAGTTCAAGGCCTTCCAGGCGCCGTGCGTGAAGGGCATCCGCCTGCCGGGCGGGGCCGACAAGACACGCCGGGAGCTGGACGCCCTGGTCGAGACCGCCCAGTCCCTCGGGGCCAAGGGCCTCGTGTGGATGAAGGTCGACGGTCCGAGCGATGTCACCTCACCCGTGGCCAAGTTCCTCAGCGAGACCGAGATCACCGGAGTGGTCGGCGCCCTGGACGGCGAGGCCGGGGACCTGCTGCTCCTGGTTGCCGACGAGCGCCGTCCTGTCCGGCACATCCTGGGGATCCTGCGGACCCAGCTCGGGGGGCTGCCCGTGAACGAGGGCGGCCTGCACTTCCTGTGGGTCGTGGACTTCCCGCTCTTCGAGGCGATGGGCGACGACGGGCTGCCCATCTCGGCCCACCACCCGTTCACGATGCCCCACGCCGACGACCTCCACCTCCTGGACGAAGGCGGCGAGGCCCTCCTCGACGTGCGGGCCCAGGCCTACGACCTGACCCTCAACGGCTGGGAGCTCGGCTCGGGCAGTGTCCGGATCCACCAGCCGGACGTGCAGCGCCGCATCTTCGAGCTGCTGGGCATCGACGAGGCGACGGCGAACGAGCGCTTCGGCTTCCTGCTGGAGGCGTTCCGCTTCGGGGCGCCGCCCCACGCCGGGTTCGCCTTCGGCATCGACCGCCTGGCGGCGATCCTCGCCGGCGAGGAGAACATCCGCGAGGTCATCGCCTTCCCCAAGACCCAGTCCGGGGCCGACCCCCTCACCGGGGCGCCGTCGACGATCGCCGACCGGCACCTGGCCGAGCTCGGCCTGCGGACCCTCCCGCCGAAGGCCTGATCGGCTCAGAGCAGGGTGATCTCCACGACGACGCTGTCCTCGCGGGCGGTGGGGTGCTCGAAGTGGCGGCCGTCGGCGTCCGGCGGGCGAATGGTCAGGCGCAGGCCGGTGGGGCCACGGGTGGCCAGGACCTCGTGGTCACTCATGGGACGCAGGACGTAGCCCAGCCGTTCGACCTCGTCGGCCAGGGCCGTACCCACCTCCTCGGTGGCATAGCCGGTCGTCGAGAGGGTGATGCGGCCACTGGAGAGCCGGTCGAGCACGAGCGGCACCAGGTCACAGGGCATGCGGATGCCCATCAGGGCGTCGGCCACGCCGGCCGCCGGGGCGCTGCGGTGGGCGGACCCGTCGAGGGTCTGGGCCACCGGGGCCTCGACGTCGGGCGGCGGCGTCGGCGCCGTCGCGGTCTCGACCGGAGGGGGCGGTGTCGGGATCGTCGGCAGGAACGGGACCGTCGGGCCGGCACCCACCGTGGCGTGCACCGGGGCCTCGAACGGCGCGGCGTCCGGGGCCGGTTCGGTGACGTCGGCGACGTCGAGGTCGGTGGGGGGCTCGAGCTCCTGGCCGTCATCGGTTCGAGCGGCGGCGCGCTTGGTCGCGCGGCGATGCACGATGACGACGACGGACACCAGGAGCCAGGCCCAGAAGAGGACAGCCAGAACGGGCGGCATGCCTTTCTTGTCGGCAGGTCGGGGCGGGATCGTGAGGGCCTGTGGCGCGAGAACGGGCGCCATTAGCCTCCGCTGTGGACATGGCCGACGACCTCTTCGCCTCTGCGGCCGACGAACGGCTCCAGCGGCGGGCGCCGCTGGCGGCCCGCATGCGTCCGTCCCGGCTGGAGGACGTGGTCGGCCAGGAACACCTGCTGGGGCCGGGGATGCCGCTGCGCACCCTCATCGAAGGGGACCGGCTGAGCTCGGTCATCCTCTGGGGCCCGCCGGGCACGGGCAAGACCACGCTGGCCCGGCTCATCGCGGGCACGACCACGGCTGCCTTCGAAGCCCTCTCGGCGGTGTCGGCCAGCGTGAAGGACGTCCGGGAGATCCTGGCCAAGGCCCGCCAGCGCCTCGGTGAGCGGGACCAGCGGACCATCCTCTTCCTCGACGAGGTCCACCGCTTCAACAAGGCCCAACAGGACGCCCTGCTGCCGGGGGTGGAGGACGGCCTGCTCGTGCTCATCGGGGCGACCACCGAGAACCCCTACTTCGAGGTCAACGCCCCACTCCTGTCCCGGTCGACCCTGTTCCGCCTCGAACCACTGGGCCCCGACGCGGTGCGCACCCTGATCGAGCGCGGCCTCGTCGAGGAACAGGCGACCGCGGACGACGAGGCCATCGAGCACCTCGTGGCCCAGGTCGGCGGCGATGGCCGTCAGGTCCTCACCGCCCTCGAGGTGGCCGTCGCCCTCGCCGCCGCCGAGCCGGGTGACGGTGACCCTGAGATCGGCTTGGCCCACGTCGAGGCCGCCCTCAACGCCAAGGCCCTGCGCTACGGGGAGGACGAGCACTATGACGTCATCAGCGCCTTCATCAAGAGCATCCGCGGCTCGGACCCCGACGCCGCCCTGTACTGGCTGGCCTTGATGCTCGAGTCGGGCGAGGACGCCCGCTTCATCGCCCGCCGCCTGGTCATCTCCGCCTCCGAGGACGTCGGGCTGGCGGATTCGATGGGCCTGGTGGTGGCCAACGCCGCGGCCCATGCCGTCGAGTTCGTGGGTCTGCCCGAAGCCCGCATCGCCCTGGCCCACGCCACCGTCTACCTGGCCGCCGCGCCGAAGTCGAACCGGTCCTACGCCGCCCTCGGCAAGGCCCTGGCCGACGTCCAGGACCAGCCCCGGGGCGAGGTCCCGCTCCACCTGCGCGGCACCGGTTACCGGGGTGCGACATCCCTGGGCCACGGCGAGGGCTACGACTACCCTCACGATGATCCCCGGGGTTGGGTCGACCAGGAGTACCGGCCCCCCGGCCTCGCGGGTCGGCGTTACTACGAGCCTTCGACCCAGGGCGCCGAGCGTCGAGTGGCCGAGCGGATGGCCGAGCGCACGAGTCCCCCGAACGAGGAGGAGAGCCCATGAGCGGCACGGAAGTCGCGGCACTGGTCGTCGCCGTCGCCGCGGGAATCACCCTCACCGTGCTCATCGGGGTGGTGGTCGCCCTGCTGCGCACGGTCCGGGACCTGCGCACCACCGTCGAGGCCCTGCGGGTGGAGAGCGTGGCCGTGGTCGAGGACTTGCATGAGACGGTCCGGAGCACGAACGCCGAGCTGGCCCGCATCGACAACGTCCTCGGGGCGGCCGAGTCGGTGACCGGGACGATGGACTCGGCCTCCAAACTGGCGTACCTGACCGTGGGCACACCCGTGGTCAAGGGCCTGGCCCTGGCCACGGGTGCCAACCAGGCCTATCGCCGCTTCCGGGGCGTCCGGAGGCACTCGCGGTGATCAAGCGACTGGTCTGGCTCATGCTCGGGATCACCGTCGGCGTGCTGGCCGTGCTCCGCACCCAGCGCTCCCTGCGGCGACGAGCGGATCGCCTGCGGCCGGAACGGATGGCGACCGACCTGGCCGACGCCCTTCGGGCCTTGGGCGTCGACCTGCGCAAGGCCGTGGCCGAGGGTCGGACGGCCATGAGCCAGCGGGAGGCCGAGCTGAACGAGCAGCTCCAGGTCCGCACCGGCGCCGATACCTGAACGGTCGGGTTGGGCCCCGCCCGTAGGCTGGGGCGGACCATGGACGCCAACCAGCTGCGCAAAGCCTTCATCGGCTTCTTCGAGGAGCGGGGCCACACCGTCGTGCCCTCGGCCAGCCTGATCCCGCACGACAGGACGGTGCTCTTCACGGTGGCCGGGATGGTGCCCTTCAAGCCTTACTTCGTGGGCGAGGAGCCGGCTCCGTGGCCGCGCGCGGTGTCCGTGCAGAAATGCGTTCGCGCCGGGGGAAAGCACAACGACCTCGACGAGATCGGACGGACGAAGCGCCATCTGACCTTCTTCGAGATGCTGGGGAACTTCAGCTTCGGCGACTACTTCAAGGAGCGGGCCATCCCCCTCGCCTGGGAGTTCGTGACCGAGGTCCTCGACCTCGATCCCGACCGCCTCTGGGTCACCGTCCACACCACCGACGACGAGGCCGAAGCCATCTGGCACGACATCGTCGGCCTGCCCCGGGAGCGCATCCAGCGCCTGGACGAGGACAACTTCTGGCAGATGGCCGACACCGGCCCCTGCGGGCCGAGCTCGGAGATCTTCTGGGACATGGGCGACGAGTACGGCGAGGCCGGCGGGCCGGCCCACGGCGGTGCGGAGCGCTTCGTCGAGATCTGGAACCTCGTCTTCATGCAGTACGACCAGCACGCCGACGGCTCCCGCGCGCCGCTGCCCGAACCCAGCATCGACACCGGGGCGGGCCTGGAGCGCATCCTCACCGTGCTGCAGGACGAGGACTCCATCTTCCACACCGACGAGTTCCGCCGCCTGATCACCAAGGCCAGCGCCCTCAGCGGCGTGGCCTATGGCGGCGACGAGCGCACCGACGTCTCGCTGCGCATCCTGGCCGATCACGCGCGGGCCATGACCTTCCTCGTGAACGACGGGGTCATCCCCAGCAACGAGGAGCGGGGCTACGTCCTTCGCCGCATCATCCGCCGAGCGGTACGCCACGCCTACCTGCTCGGCGTGGATGAGGTGATCACGCCCGCCCTGGTCGACGAGGTCGTGGCCATCATGGCCGACGACTACCCCGAGCTGGTCGAAAGCCACGCCGTGGTGCGCCAGACCATCGAGCGGGAGGAGACCCGCTTCCGAGAGACGCTGCGCACGGGGTCGGCGATCCTCGAGACCGCGCTGGAGAAGCTGGAACCGGGCCAGGCGCTGCCGGGCGACGTGGCCTTCCAGCTCCACGACACCTACGGGTTCCCGCTCGAGGTGACCCAGGAGATCGTGGCCGAGCAGGGCGTGGAGGTCGACCAGGCCGGCTTCGACGGCGCCATGGCCGAGCAGCGCCAGCGGGCCAAAGCCAACCAGCGCAAGGTGCAGGGGCCCGCCGGAGCCCATGACCTGGACCTCCCGGTGACCGAGTTCGTCGGCCGCGAGCACAACGAGGTCGACGCGCCGGTGCTCGCCGTCCTCGACCGCGACGGCGACCCGGTGATCGTGCTGGCGCAGACGCCCTTCTACGCGGAGTCGGGTGGCCAGGTCGGCGACACCGGCTCGATCACCACCGGTACCGGACGGGCCCAGGTGACGGACACGACGTATGGGCCGCCCGGCGTCGTCTTCCACCACGCCTCGGTCGACGGTGAGATCGAGGTCGGCCAAGTGGCCCACGCGGCCATCGACGTCGAGCGCCGTGATGCCATTCGCCGGAACCACACCGGAACCCACATCCTCCACTGGGCGCTCCGTGAGGTCCTCGGCGACCACGTCAAGCAGCAGGGCTCGCTCGTCGCGCCCGACCGGCTGCGCTTCGACTTCAGTCACTTCGAGCCGGTCTCCGCCGAGCAGATCGCCGCGATCGAAGACTTGGCCAACCGGGAGATCCTCACCGACGCCGAGGTGAGGCACACCGAGATGGACAAGGCGGCGGCCGAGGCCCTCGGCGCGATCGCGTTCTTCGGCGACAAGTACGGCGACCGCGTGCGGGTGCTCGAGGCCGGACCCCACTCGACGGAGCTCTGTGGTGGCACGCACGTCACCGCGCTCGGCCAGATCGGGCCGGTGAAGGTCGTGTCCGAGGGCTCGATCGGCTCGAACCTGCGCCGCATAGAAGCCGTGACCGGGCTGGGCACCGTCGACCGCCTCCGCCGGGACGAGGACCTGCTGGCCGGGGCTGCCGACCGCCTGGGGGTCGCTCCCGACGAGCTGGTCACCGGCATCGACAAGCGCCTGGAGGAGCTCAAGGCGCTGCGGGGCGAGGTCAAGGCGCTGAAGCGCCAGACGGCCACGGGCCAGGCCGGCGCCCTGGCCGCGTCGGCGGCGGACGGGGTCGTCGTGGCCCGGGTCGACGGCCTGGACCGGGACGGCCTGCGCGACCTCGCGGTGGCCGTCCGGGACAGGGACGGCGTCCGGGCGGTGGTCATCATCGGCGAGCCCGACGGGGGCGGCGTCGGCTTGGTCGCCGCTGTCACCCCGGACAGCGGACTGAACGCGGGCGAGCTCATCGCCGACGCGGCCAAGACCGTTGGCGGAGGTGGGGGCAAGGCCCCGGATCTGGCCGTGGCCGGCGGCCGGGACCCGGGGAAGATCGATGACGCCCTCGACCAGGCCCGGGACGCCGCCGGGTTGTCGTGAGGGCTGTCGGCGTCGACCTCGGCGACGCCCGCATCGGCATCGCCCTCTCTGACAGCGGCGGCACCGTCGCCACCCCGTGGACCAAGGTCGAGCGCGGCGGCGACGAGCGCCAGGACCATCGCCGCATCGCCGACCTGGTCGCCGAGGTCGAGGCCGAGCTCGTCGTCGTCGGCCTTCCCCTCTCCCTCGACGGCTCGATCGGGCCCGCGGCCGAGAAGGCCCTGGCCGAGGTCGAGCGCCTGGCCGCCGTGCTCTCCGTACCGGTGGAGACCTACGATGAACGGCTCACCACCGTGACTGCTGAGCGGGTGCTGCGCGAGCAGGGGGTGACGGGCCGCCGCCGCCGGCAAGTGATCGATCAGGTGGCTGCGTCCGTCCTCCTGCAGGCCTGGCTCGACGCCCGCTCCGCCGCTGCCCCCGAGGACGATGACGGACACCCCTGAAGCCCCCCAGCCGCCCACGATGTTCCAGGACCGGCCGGGCCCCGAGGTGCTCGACACCGACGACGCCCCGGAGCTGCCCCCCGGTGACGAGCCCCTCACCCGGCGCGAGGAGCGCGCCCTGGCCGGGCCCCGGCACCGCCGGTGGCCGGCCGTGCTGGCCACCTTCGCCCTCGTGACCGTGGTCCTGGTCGGCGCCGCCGGGTTCTACGTCTCCCGCCAGATCGACCCGCCCGGGGACCCAGGGGACGAGGTCGAGCTGATCATCCCTGAGGGCACTGGTGCGGGCGACATCGCCGATCTCCTGGAGCAGGCCGAGGTCATCACCGACGCCACCATCTTCAGCGCCTACCTCAAGGTGAAGGACGCCGGGGACTGGCTGGCCGGGCGCTACGTGCTGCGCGAGAACTCGTCCTTCGACGAGGCCATCGCGGTCCTCGACGCCGGGCCGGGCGAGATCCCCTTCGATCAGGTGACGGTCCCCGAGGGCTACAGCGTGTTCGCCGGCGCCGGCCTGCCCGCACCGGGCCCGGTCGTCCAACGCATCGTGGACCCGGAGCACGGCATCCCCCGATACCACCAGCAGCGGATCATGGAGATCCTGCTCAGCGGGTCGGTGCGGTCACAGTTCCAGCCGGCGAACACGGGAAACCTCGAGGGGCTCCTCTTCCCCGACACCTATCGGGTGGAGCAGGACCAGGGCGTCAACGTGCTGCTCACCGACATGGTGCGCCGGTTCGATCAGATCGCGGGCGAGGCCGGCATCGGAGATGCCACCAACCGGATCAGGCAGGCCACGGGTGGTGCCGTCAACATCACGCCCTACCAGGCGATCATCGTCGCCTCGCTGATCGAGCGGGAGGCCCGCGTGCCCGAGGAGCGGCCCAAGATGGCCCGGGTCATCTACAACCGCTTGGCCGACGGCATGGTGCTCGGCATCGACGCGTCCCTCAACTACGCCCTCGGTCACCCGGCCACCCTCGCCAGCGAGCTGGCCACCGACTCCCCGTACAACCTGCGCGAGGTGGCCGGCCTGCCGCCGACGCCGATCGCCGTGCCCGGTCGGGCCTCGCTGGAGGCCGCCGTGGCGCCCGCGGCAGGGGAGTGGCGCTACTACGTGTTGTCCGACGAGGCCGGGCACCACACGTTCACCAACACCTATGCCGAGTTCCTCGAAGCCAAGGCCCAGTGCCAGGCGGCCGGGCTTTGTTGAGCGTGGGCGGGGCGACCCGGGTCGCCGCGGTCATCGGCGACCCCGTCGCCCATTCGCTCTCGCCGACCATCCACAACGCCGCCTTCGCGGCGACGGGCTTCGACGGTGTGTTCGTGGCCCTGCCGGTCAGGCCCGCCGAGCTCGGGGCGGCCATCGCCGGCACCCGGGCGCTCGACCTGCTCGGGTTGTCGGTGACCATGCCCCACAAGGCGGCGGTGATGGCGTACCTGGACGACGTGCGCCACGAGGCCGCGACCCTGGGCGCGGTGAATTGCGTCGTGCGGGACGGCGATCGCCTGCTGGGCGCCAACACCGACGGCCTCGGGTTCGTCGACGCCCTCACGGCCGCGTCGGTGGACCTGGTGGGCACCCGCGTGTTGGTCCTCGGGGCCGGTGGGGCGGCCCGGGCGGTCGTCCGGGCGCTGGTCGACGCCGGGGCGGCCGAGGTGGGCATCGCCAATCGGTCCGAGGAGCGGGCCGAGGCCGCGGTCCTGCTGGGTGGCCGGGACGCCCGCCTCGCCGATGCCTCCGACGCTCCGGACTACGACGTCGTGGTCAACGCCACCTCGGTGGGCATGGGTGCCCCCTCGCCCGACGCGGCCCTTCCCCTGGATCCCTCCCTGCTGCGCCAGGGCCACGTCGTGGTCGATCTCGTGTACGAGCCGGCCGAGACCGGCCTGCTGGCCGCAGCGCGGTCGGCGGGCGCCCGCACCGTGGACGGGGTGGGGATGCTCGTGCACCAGGCGGCCCACGCCTTCACCCTCTGGACAGGCGTCGAGGCCCCGGTGGCGGAGATGGGCCGAGCCGCCCGAGAGGCAATAACGCGCAAAACCTGAACTCCAGGCGGGACGCGGCCGATGGTGAAGGAGCACAGGTCCATCTGGAGGAAGTCCCGTGGCGCTACAGGGCACGATCGACACGTTCGAGCTCACCGAGGTCGTCCGGCTGCTGGCAGCCGGCAGCAAGACAGGCGTGCTCCGACTCGAGGGCAGCCGCGGCTCAGGCCGCGTCTGGGTCGACGAGGGCAAGGTGACGACGATCACGGTCGACCACGCCCCCCGGGCCGAGAGCCTGGCCGAGGCCATGTTCGAGCTGCTCCGCTTCGAGGACGGTCATTTCACGTTCGCCAGCGACGAGTTGGCGAACCCCGCGGGCGAGCCGACCGAGCTCGACGGGATCCTGGTCGACGCCGAGGCCCAGCTGGCCGAGTGGCGTGAGATCGAGGTGGTCGTTCCGACCACGCGGGCCCTGGTGACCCTGCGCCAGGAGCTCACCCGGGCCGATGTCGTCCTGGACAAGCAGCGGTGGCGCCTCGTGGCGGCCATCGCCGGTGGCATCACGGTGGCCACGCTGGGCGACGCCATGGACCTCGGCGAGCTCCCCGTGAGCCGCGCCGTCAAGGACCTGATCGAGCTGGGCGTCGTCGACCTCGACATCACCGTCGCCGACGATCCCGTCGACGAGGCCGTCGCCGACGAGCCGGTCGGCTTCGACGAGCCCTTCGCCGAGCCCGCCGTCCTGGCCCAGCCTGCGTTCGGGACCGAGCCGGCCGACGTCCCTCCGGTGTTCATCGGAACCGACCCCGTACTGTCGATCCCGGACGAGGAGACCAACGCGGCCCGGGCTCAGCTCGACGAGTTCGCGGCGGGCTTCGGCCTGAGCGACCCGGCGATCTACGAGAGCTCGGCTGTCGACGCCTCGCCGAACGGAGCCGACGGCTCCTTCGCCGACGGCTCGACGGAGTACGACGCCCTCGCCGACTTCTCGGTGGGTGTCGAGTCCGACGGTGGGTTCGCCCGGGCGCAGTCCGAGGCCTCGCCGACGCCGGAGCCCGCGGAGGCCAGCCCGATCCTCGGCGCCAGCAACGACGCGGCCGAAGTGGCCCGCCAGCTGTCGAACCTGAGCCCGGCGGCGGCCCGAGCCGTGGCCGCGGCGGCCAAGGCGACCACGGACGAGGAGCGGGAGGCGGCCCTCGCGGCCGTGGCCCAGGAGGGTGACGAGCCCATCGACCGAGAGCTGCTGCTCCGGTTCCTCGCTTCGGTCAAGTCCTAGCCCTACATTCACCCGATGGACGCCGCCATCGTGGTCGGAGCCGCCGTCCTCGGCGTGCTCGTGAGTCCCTTCCTGCTGCGCCTGATCGTGCAGGTCCCGGCCATGGCCACCGTGGGGTACGTCAGCGACGAGGCGTCACCGATCACCCCGACCATCCGGGAGCGGGCGGTGCAGGTCCTCACGCCGGCCGCGTTCGTCCTCGCCGGGCTCCGGTGGGGCGCCAGTGCGGTCCTGGTGCCGTTCCTGCTCCTGGCGGCCGTGCTGGTCGTCGTGTCGATGATCGACCTCGAGCACTTCCGCATCCCCGACCGGATCGTCTTCCCGGCGCTGGCCATGTCGGCGGCCCTGATCATCTTCGTCTCGCTCATCGAGGGCTTCGACGTCGTGTTCGTGCGCAACGCCTTCATCGGATCGATCGCCTACTTCACGCTCCTGTTGGTGCCCCACCTGATCTACCCGAGAGGCATGGGCTTCGGCGACGTGAAGCTGGCCCTGCTCATGGGACTCTTCCTCGGCTGGATCTACCCCGATCCGTTCCAGGTCCTGGGGCTGGTCATGTGGGCCCTGGTGCTCGGTAGCGGCCTGGGTGTCCTGGCCGGCGTGGGCTTCGCCCTCCTGCGGGGCCGCCGGGCCGAGTTCCCGTTCGGCCCCGCCCTTGCCCTCGGCTGCCTTCTGGCCATCCAGTTCAGCGACGCCCTCGTCGGCTGAGACGAGATGGAACGCTCCGTCCTCTTCGGGTGAATGCGGTTCGCCTCGCTGCGCTCGGCGAACAGCGACGCTGTGCTTGTCTGGTCGCCTCGCCTGGCGGCTCGGCTCCGTGTCGGCTGAGACCAGATGGAGCGATCCGTCCTGGTCAGGT
>DATDAH010000033.1:0-3584 GCA_036525535.1 Acidimicrobiales bacterium | reverse complement strand
CCCCTCCGCCGTTGGCCTCGCCCTCGACGCGGTCCGCTCGGCCTTCTCGACGTACAACGCCCGCAGGGCTCAATGGACCGCGCACCAGGAGCACACCGGATGACCATCGAGCGGCGAAGCCGATCGGCGGGCCGAGTAGGCCGGCAAGGCGATGAGCCGTCAGCCGCAGCGCCATGAGCACCGACCTCACCGGCGGCCTCGATGACGAGCGCGAGTACGTCTTCGCCGAGCGCCCGGTCGAGCCCGGCATGCGCGACGGGGTCAACATGTGGGTGGCCGACGACCGCGGCGAGGTCGAGCTGCCTCGGTTCGCCGTCGAGGCGCTGGCCGACGAGTGGGACCGGCACCAGCTCCAGGTGAACGTCGGGTTCCCCGACGGCCGGCTCTATCGCCTGCGGGGACCGTTCCCCTCGCACCCGGCGCAGGGTCCCGACAGCCGGCCCACCGTGCTCGGCACCGGGCCGTTGGCGTTCCGGCTCGTCGAACCGTTCCGGACCTGGACCGCGACCTTCCGCGGCCAGGCCGTCGAAACCTCGACCGAGGCGCAGATCGCCGGCGACACGGAAGGCCCGACGGTCGACCTCGAGTTCGACGTGGAGGCGACGATGGCCGTGCCCCCGTGGATCCAGGGCACCCTCTTCCCCGAAGCGGCCGAGATGTTGGCCACCTCCGTCGAGGGCAAGCTCATGGGTGGGCCCCGCTTCGAGCAGCTGTTCCGGGCCACGGGCGAGGTGCGGGTCCGGGGCGAGGAGCACCGGTTCACCGGCAGCGGGCTGCGCATCCGCCGCCAGGGCGTCCGGGACATCACCGAGTTCTGGGGCCACGCCTGGCAGTCGGCCCTGTTCCCGAGCGGTCGGGCCTTCGGCTACATCGCCTACCCGCCCCGGCCCGACGGCAGCGACTCCTACAACGAGGGCTACCTCTTCACCGGCGACGGCGGGTTGGTCCCGGCCAAGGTCCGGAGGGCGCCGTGGCTGCGCCACCTCGTCGGCAACGGCGAGGACGTGTCGCTGGAGCTGGAGAGCGCGGATGGGGTCACCCGCATCGAGGCCGAGTCCGTCGTGTCGACCTACGAGCTCGGCCTGGAGGGGTACCCGCAGTTCCCGGTGCTCTCCCAGTGCACGGTCCGCTACCGCTGGGACGGCGAGGAGACCTACGGGATGCTGGAACGATCGTCCATGCGGGACAAGATCATCTGGCCGTGAGACGACACCCCGAGGCACGGCCGACGTTGCGCGCGGCCGCGGAGCTCCTGGCCCTCACCGGCCTGGCGATCACCCAGCCGCTGCTCGACCTGTTCGGGAACGCGCCCGACGTCTTCCTCTTCCGGGACAGCGACAGCTTCGCCATCATCGCCTTCGCCCTGGTCGTCGCCCTCGGGCCCACGCTGGTCCTGCTCACGATCGAGGTCCTGGTCGGCATCGTGGCGCCGTCGGCCCGGGGCCCCGTGCACCTCGCCTTCATCGCCGGGCTGTCGGCGCTCCTCGCCCTCCAACTGGTCAAGCACCTCGACCTGACCACCGGAGCGATCGCCGTCCTGCTCGCGCTGGGAGCGGCCGCGCTCGCGGCCATCGCCTACCGCCGACTCCCGACGGCTCGCCTCCTCCTGCTCTACCTCGGTCTGGCCCCCGTCCTGTTCGTCGGGGTCTTCCTCACGGCCAGCCCCACCTCGGACCTGCTCGACGGTCAGGAGGTCGCCGCCGCCGACGTCGCGCCGGCCCGTCAACCTCGTTCGGTCGTGTTCCTGCAGCTCGACGAATGGCCGCTCGAGATGGCGATGGACCAGGAGGGGGCCATCGACCGGGAGCTGTACCCGAACCTGGCCGCCCTGGCCGACGAGGGGACCTGGTATCGGAACGCCACCACCGTCGCCACCTTCACCTCGTACGCGGTCCCCGCGATCCTCACCGGCCGTTACCCCGACGGCAGCCGGACGGCGGTCGCCAGCGACTATCCGGAGAACCTGTTCACCCTCCTGGCCAACCAGTTCGACCTCGACGTGATCGAGACGGCCGCCCGCCTGTGCCCGCCCAACCTCTGTGACGAGCAGCTCGTCGACCACCGCGGGCCGCAGGACGACTCCGAGCGCGAGCCAACACCGCCACCGTCGCCGCCCGAGGGCCTCTGGGCCCTGCTCGATGACGCGGCCGGCACCTACCAGACCCTCGTCTCCCCCGACCCGGAGGCCGTGAGCTCCGTCGATGCGCTGCAACAGGAGGCGCGCGTCGTGACCACGACCACGCCGCCGCCCACCACCCGGCCGACGCAGGGCCCGAGCACCGACGACGCCGTCGACGACGCGGCCGCGGGTGAGGCACCGGCCTTCGCCCCGGCGGGCCTGGCCGGGATCCCCGTGCTCGAGCTCGATGCGGTCGGTCAGCTCGTCGACTCGATCGAAGCGGGCGAGGACCCGACGCTCCACTACCTCCACCTGCTACTGCCCCACGCCCCGTACCACTTCCTCCCCTCGGGCCAGACCTACGACCCCAACGCCACGCTCGCCGGCGGCATCAGCGAGATCGCAGGGACGAGGAGCACCGAGCAGCGCGGCGCCGACGTCGACCGCCAGCGCCTGGTCCTCCAGGCCATGTACGTGGACCGGGTCGTCGGCGACGTGCTCGATCGCCTGCAGGAGACGGGCCTCGCCCAGGACACGCTCGTCGTGGTCGTGGCCGACCACGGGGTGGGGCTGCAACCCGGGGCCACACCACGACCGACGACACCCGAGAACATGACCGAGGACGCGTACGCGGACATGCTCCCCGTCCCGATGCTCCTCCGCGGCCCGGGCATCGAGCCCGGCGCGGTCAACGACGACAACGTCGAGACGATCGACGTGATGCCCACCCTCGCCGACCTGCTCGGCATCGACATCCCGTGGCCGGTCGACGGCATCGCCGTGACCACCGAGCGCCGCCCGGACGACGACAAGCGCTTCCACCTCGTCTCCTTCGACGGCGGCATGATCGGACCGACCACGGTGGGCCCGGCGACGCCCTACGACGGGGCCGTGGTGTTCGCCGAGGCCCTCGACCGGACCGTCGACTCCCTGTTCCGGACGGACAACCCCGACCACCGGGTCTACGACCTCGACGAAGCAGGCGAGTTGGTCGGCGCCCGGATCGAGGACCTACCTGCGGGGCCAACGTCCCCCCTCTCCGTCGTCCTCGACGACCCCGACGCGCTGAACGACGTCGAGCCGCCCAGCGGGGTGCTCCGCACCCACCTCGTCGGCCGGGTCGAGCGCCTGCCGGACGGCGAGCAGGTCACCGTCGCCGTCGCCCTGAACGGTCGGCTCGCGGCGGTCGTCACCACGTGGCCGGAGCGCGGGGTCCCCCACCATTTGGAGGCGATGCTCGTGCCCGACTTCCTCCGGGCCGGTGCGAACGAGCTTGCCTTCTACCGGGTCGGTGGCGGCGAGGGGGCGCGCACCCTCTCGGCCCTCGCCGGCTCAGGCTGAGCGTCCGTCAGGGCCCGCCCCTAATCCGTTACCGGTTTAGACTCCCCGCCGGGGACGTGCGCTTCGCGCATCGACGAGAGGGGGGCGGCGTGTGCCCACGGCGCAGGTTCGGGTACGTGGCCGT
>DATDAH010000032.1:0-16390 GCA_036525535.1 Acidimicrobiales bacterium | reverse complement strand
CTCCAGCGCCCGCAGCGCCCCACAGTGGTAGGCGACGCCCACAGCACCGCCCCCGCCGAGGACGAGGACCGTCTTGGTCGGCACCCGTGCAGGGTAGCCCCCGGCGGCAACGTCATGAGCATTGCTGGCGAAGAACAGTCTGCTTCCCGAGAACTCCGTTCTCGCTTGTCGGCTCCTAGCCGAACGGCTAGCTTGCGCGACGGCCATGGCGACGTCCGAGCTCGACTACGACCCGTATGACCGTGAGATCGACGCCGATCCCTACCCGACCTACCGCCGGCTGCGCGACGAGGCGCCCCTCTACCGCAACGAGGCCTATGACTTCTACGCGGTGAGTCGGTTCGACGACGTCCAACGGGGACTCGTCGACCGGGAGACCTACAGCTCGGCGCGCGGCGCCGTGCTGGAGTTCATCCAGGCGGACATCGAGATCCCGCCGGGCGTCGTCATCTTCGAGGACCCGCCGCAGCACACCGTCCACCGGGGCCTGCTCTCGCGGGTGTTCACCCCGAAGAAGATGGAGGCGCTGGAGCCCAAGGTGCGGGAGTTCTGCGCCCGCGCCCTCGACCCGCTGGTCGGCGTCGGGGGCTTCGACTTCGTCGCCGACCTCGGCGCGCAGATGCCGATGCGGACCATCGGGATGCTCCTCGGTGTCCCCGAAGCCGACCAGGAGGCGGCTCGCGACCGAGCCGATGCGTCGCTGCGCACCGACCCCGGCCAGCCGATGGCCGCCGAGCAGATGGAGATCGGGCAGGGCGACTTCTTCGCCGACTACCTCGACTGGCGGACGGCGAACCCCTCCGACGACCTCATGACCGAGCTGCTGTTCGCCGAGTTCGAAGACGAGACCGGGACGACCCGCCGCCTGACCCGGGACGAGGTGCTCATCTACGTGGCCGTGCTCTCCGGCGCCGGGAACGAGACCACCAACCGCCTCATCGGTTGGATGGGCAAGGTGCTGGCCGAGCATCCCGATCAGCGGCGCGAGCTGGTCGAGGACCGATCGCTCATCCCGAACGCCGTGGAGGAGCTCCTCCGGTTCGAGCCGCCCACGCCCCACGTCGCCCGCTACGTGACGCGCGACGTCGAGCTCCACGGCACGACCGTGCCCGCCGGTAGCGCCATGCTCTGCCTCAGCGGATCCGCGAACCGTGACGACCGCCAGTACCCGGACCCCGACCGGTTCGACATCCACCGCGAGATCGGCCAGCACCTGACGTTCGGCTACGGCATCCACTACTGCCTCGGGGCGGCGCTGGCCCGACTCGAGGGACGGATCGCGCTGGACGAGGTGCTCACCCGCTTTCCGGAGTGGGAGGTCGACGAGGAGCATGTCCGGCGCGCCCCCACGTCGACCGTCCGGGGCTGGGACGCCCTGCCCGTGGTCACCGCCTCGTGACGCCTCACCGGGTCGTCCAGTGGGCGACCGGGAACACCGGGCTGCGGGCGCTGCGCGAGGTGATCCGCCATCCGTCCCTCGACCTCGTCGGCACCCTCGTCTACGACCCGGCCAAGGACGGCGTCGATGCGGGCGAGCTCTGCGGCGAAAGCCCGACCGGGGTCATGGCCACGACCGATCGCGAGGCGATCCTGGCGCTGGCGGCCGACTGCGTCGTCTACATGCCGCGAGCCACGGGCCGGGGGGAGACGCGGGCCGGGCTGACCGAAGACGAGCTCGTCGACGACGTCGTTGCGCTGCTCGGATCGGGCACGAACATCGTCACCACCTGCAGCGACCTGTTCGCCCGGGGTGTGCGGCTGAGCGACGAGAACCGGGCTCGGGTGCTGGCGGCGTGCACGGCGGGCGGCACCTCGGTGTGGGCGAGCGGTAGCGACCCCGGGTTCATCACCGAGACCCTCCCGATGGCCCTCCTGTCCGTGCAGCGGCGCGTCGACCTGATCGACATCGAGGAGTTCGGCGATCTCTCGCACCGTCCCTCGCCGCACATGGTGATGGAGCAGATGCGGTTCGGGAAGCCGCTCGAGGAGTTCGACCCCGATCGGCGCAAGAACCACCTGTTCGGCGAGTACCAGCCGCCGCTGAGCGTGCTGGCGGAGACAGCCGGGTTCGAGATCGACGACTGGACGGCGGAGGGTGGGGTGGCGGCGGCGAAGGAGGACCTCACGATCGTCGCCGGCGAGATCAAGACGGGAACGGCGGCCGCCCAGCGCGTGGTCGTCCACGGCCGGGAGGACAACGTCGAGCGCATCCGCTTCACCCAGTACGGCTTCGTCGCCATGGACGTGGACCCCGACTGGGGCCTGCGACCTACGGGCTGGCGGATCCGCATCCACGGTGACGCGCCCTTCGACCTGAGCATGCCGTTCCCGGTCCCGCTCGACGATCTGGCGTCGTTCGTCCCCGCGTTCAACGCCAACGGCCCCGTGAACGCCATCCCCTACGTGTGCGGGGCGCGACCCGGGATGCTCACGACCGAGGACCTCCCCCACATCCTCCCCCGTGGCCCCCGACCAGAGGAGCAGCCGTGACCGACCCCGGCCCGCTCACCCGCACGGTCCTCGACTACGTGAGGACGATGGAGCGGCTGGTGCCGACCGTCGAGGCTCCGGAGGACTGGGCGCCATTGACCGCGTTCGTCGCCGTCGACGAGTTCGAGCGGGTGGGCACGTTCCTCGAGGTGCAGAGCTGGTCGCAGTACACCGAGATGCTGACCCAGTGGGCGTCGGCCATCGCCACCTTCGAGACGACGGTGCAGCGGATCTCCGAGCTCCCCGGCCTCGTCTACTACGCGGTCGAGGAGCGGCACCTCCTGGGCGAGAAGGTCAACGTCGTCAACTCGCTGACCGTGTTCGAGTTCGACGACGACGGCCAGATCCGCCACCTCGACGTCTACCTGCAACAGCCTCGCTGACCGAGGGTCGTCACCTCTCGGCAGGGGGCCCGTACAGGCGCCGGGCCATCTCCCGCAGCTCGGCCCGAAGGGTGTCGTCATCGAGGCCGGCCACGAGGGGGTGGCTGACCGCGCCGCCGATGGCGATCTGGGTCATCGCCGCCCTGACGCGCGCCTCCGTGGTGGCGTCATCGCCCATCAGCACGCGGGACACCCGAGCCATCAGCTGGGGGAAGGGTTCGTGCGTGGCCAGCAAGCGGACCACGACGGGGTCGTGCATGAGCGTGCTGACCACATGGCGTCGCTCGACCGCGAGGTCGACCACCTCGCCCAGGAGGACGTCGAGGGCACGAGCCCGATCGTCCTCGGCCTCGGCGGCGGTGACGGCGGCCTCGAGCCTCGCCAGCTCCATCTCCGCCGTGGCGACGACGATCTCCTCCTTGCTCTGGAACTGGTGGTAGACGGCCGCCTTCGTCACGCCGATGGCGTCGGCGATCATCTGCAACGACGTCCCGTTCACCCCGTGCTCGGCGAACAACCCGAGCGCCGCGTTGACGACGCGGGCCTGAGCTGCGGAGTGGGTGGTGGTGTCCACGACCCAGCGAGCGTAGAGCCGACCCGGTCGTGCCTCCCGGGTGGCTCAGCCTGCGGGGGTCAGCTCCAGGTGGAGGCGCTCGAGGCCGCGCAGGATGAAGGTCGGCGCGTACTCGTAGCGGCGGTCCCCGGGAGGGCCGTGCTCCGCCTCGTCGATGCGGATGTCGCTCGTGCGGTCGAGCATGCGCTCGACCGCGACGCGGCCCTCGGTACGGGCCAGAGCGGCGCCCGGGCAGAAGTGGATGCCGTGGCCGAAGGCGAGGTGCTCCCTCGCGTTCTTCCGCTCGATCGAGAAGGAGGTCGGATCGTCGAACTTGCGGGGGTCCCGGTTGGCCGCGCCGTTCAGGACCATGACCGTCGTTCCGGCGGGGAGGTCGACCCCACCGACGGTCGTGGAGACCCGGTTCATGCGGAAGTCGCCCTTGACGGGGGACTCATGGCGCAGGCACTCCTCGATGAAGTTCGGGATCAGCGCGCGGTCGCCCCGCAGCCGCTGCTGGAGGTCGGCGTCCTCCCCGATGCGCAGGAAGGCGGTCCCGAGGAGTCGGATCGTCGTCTCCTGCCCGGCGGCGAAGAGGTTGCTGGCGATCTTGGCCACGTCGCTCGCTTCCGGTGTCGACCCGTCGGCGAAGGTCGCGGTGGCCAGGCCGGTGAGCACGTCCCCCGTCGGCTCGCGCCGACGATCCTCGAGGTACGCCACGAACCGGTCGTAGAGGATCTCCAGCGGGGTCTTCGCCATCGTGGCTTCCGTGCTCCCGACGGGCCCGCTCCCCCGTTGGCCCATCGCCTCCACGAACCAGGCGTGGTCCGACTCGGGCACGCCCAGCAGGTCGGCGATGACGAGCATGGTGAAGGGCCCGCCCAGCTCGCGGACGACCTCGCAGCGTCCGGTGGGGAGGAACTCGTCGATCTGGCGGTCGGCGAGCGACCAGATGAACTCCTCGTTCTCCGCCAGCCGCTTCGGCGTGAGCAGCCGCATGAGGAGCCCACGGTGGGCCGTGTGCTTCGGCGGGTCCATCGTCGTGATCTGGTCGCTGAAGGGCAGGCCGTCCCGGTGCTCCTCGATGAGGTCGGTGACGTCGTCGCCCTCCAGCGGGACCGAGAAGCCGGGGAACGGACCGGTCACCGCGATGCAGGACGAGAAGGTCGCCGTGTCGTGGTACACCGCCAGCGCCTCCTCGTACCCCGTCACCATGACCACGTCGTGGTGGGGCTCCCGCTGCACCGGGCACTCGCCGCGGAGGGCGTCGAAGTAGGGGTAGGGGTCGGCGACCATCGACGGGTCGCGGAAGAAATCCGGCTCGTCGGCGTCGCCCATGGTCAGGCCGCGGGGTCGGCGCCGATGCCGTGGAGGATCAGGTCCCACAGCTCGTCGGCGGCGTCATCGGCAGGGCCGACCGGCGAGCCGCTGATCGTGTCCGCGAACGCGTTGAACATGATCGCCTGCAGCAGCACGCCGGCAATGCGCTGGTTGTGCACGCCGGGGCGGATGACCCCCGCGGCGGCGGCCTGGTCGAGCACCTCCTCGAGCAGCGACACGACCGGGGCGAAGGCCCGGGACGCCTCTTTCGGGTGAGCGGTCAGGAGCTGCTGGGCGAACTCGGCCATGGCCCCCGCCGAGTTCGGTCGCGCCGACCGGCCCGGGGGCACGGGACGGCAGGCCCGGTAGTACTCGACCGCGAACTGGTGCAGCCGTTCGAGCGGGTCGTCCTCGTTGTCGACGACCTTGCGGAGCTGCTCGGCGGTGGTCCGCACCGACTCCTCGAAGAGAGCGAGCAGCAGCTCGTGCTTGCCGGCGAAGTACTGGTAGAAGCTCCGCAGCGACTGGCCGGAGTGCTCGACCACCTCTTGGACCGTGAACTCCCGGTCCGGGGCGGTCTGCATGAGCTCGAGGGCGGCGTCGAGGAAGCGCTGCACCCGCTTCTCCGCCCGAGCTCGGGCCGGGTCGAGCGAACGGGCCACGGCGAGCTCGCGCCGACTGGGGGCGGCATCGTCCGCCGGGGTCTCGGCCACGGGATCGTTCACGGTCATGGATGAGAGCCTACTAGACCACCGGTGAGAGCCTTGATCTTCTGAGGCGTACAAGCCGCCCCGAAGGCCATGAGAACGAAGTTCCCGTCAGGTGCTCAGGATGGAGACGCCGGCCGTGCCCGGCGCGCCGTAGAGCTGGGCGTAGCCGACCTTGGGCGACCCGGGGACCTGGCGATCGCCCGCCTGGCCCCGGAGCTGGTGGACCAGCTCGTGGACCTGACGGAGGCCTGAGGCCCCGACGGGCTCACCGTTGGCGATGAGGCCACCGTCGGTGTTCACCGGCAGCGGTCCGTCGATCTCGGTCGCCCCGTCCGCGATGAGCTTCTCCTGCTCCCCGTCGGCGCAGAACCCGTTCTCGGCCATGTGGATCACCTCGGCGCCGGCGTCGGTGTCCTGGAGCTGGATCACGTCGACGTCCTCCGGACCGATGCCCGCCATCTCGTACGCGGCCCGGGACGCGTACACCGTCGGTGCGTCGTCCTGCTCGATGGCGGCCCACGTGCTGTGCACCTCGTGGGCGCCGTAACGACGGGACCGGAGGGCGGTGGCCCGCAGGTAGATCGGCGTCGACGTGTAGCGATGGGCGAGGTCGGCCCGGCACAGCACGACCGCGGCCGCCCCTTCGTCGGGCGCGCAGAACATGTACTGCGTGAGCGGGTAGTTCAGCATCCGGGAGGCGAGAATGTCCTCCTCGGGGATGGGCTTGCGCCGGAAGGCCTTCGGGTTCAGGCCACCGTTCCGGAAGTTCTTCGCCGCGACCTTGGCCAGCGTCTCGTGCGAGATGCCGTGGTCGTGCATGTACCGGTTGATCTTCATCCCGAAGAACTTGGTCGTCAGGAAGTACCCGAGGTCGCCGTACCACGACGGCGCGCCGTAGTTGACGGGGTCGGCGGTCAGGGCCCCGGGCAGGTGCTTGTCCATGCCGACGGCGACGCCGATCTCGTGCTGGCCGGACCGGATGATGTCGGCGGTGAGCTGGAGGGCCGTGGCCGCCGTGGCGCAGCCGTTGTAGACCCCCATGAAGGGGATGCCGGTCAGCCCGAGCCGGTTGACCACGACATCAGGCGTGTCCAGCTCGGCGCTACCGCCGAAGGCGAACTGCACGTCCTTCCACGGCACGGCCGCGTCGGCGCAGGCGGCCCGCACGGCCTCGGCCCCCATTTCGAGGGCGGGCTTGTCGCCGAAGCGACCGAAGGGGTGGAGGCCCACCCCGATGATGGCGACGTCTTCCATGGCGGTCTCCTAGACGGGCTTGAAGGCGAACGTGACGGTGGTGGTGTCGCCGTCGTCCCGGAAGGGCACGACGACGAGCTCGACCTCCATGCCGAACTCGAGCTTGGCCGGATCGGCCTCGGTCAGGCGGGCCTCGACTCGCACCTCGTCACCGAGCTGCACGAGACCGACCCCGTAAGGCTGGAACGTCTCGTCTGTCTCCCCACTGGCGTACGGCTCCTTCGGCAGGAAGTCCTGGGTGGTCCAGGTCCACAGCGTCCCCCGGCGCGGAAGCAGGTGCTCGTCGACCGCGGTCGACCCACAGCGCGGGCACGAGGTGGCCACGGGGAAGGCGATGGCCTGACAGTCGGCGCAGCGCCCGGCGATGAGCTGGGGCTCGTCGGCCGGCCAGGTGAAGACGTCCGGGGGGTAGGCAACGGTGGGCATCGGGTTTCTCCTAAGGCTGCGAACCCGGCCAGTCGGCCAGGGTCCGCAGGTAGACGTCGCGGACGTCGGCGATGTGCTGGTCGAGGTCCTCCAGCTTCCAGTCCGTCACCGGGATCGGCGGCAGGATGGTGACGTCGACGGTGCCCGGATTGAGCAGGGAGGAGTCGTGGCCGGCGATGACCTCAGCGTTGCGGACGACGATGGGCACGATCGGCAGGCCCGACGCCATGGCGATGCGGAACGCCCCCTTCTTGAACGGCCCCACCTGCCGGGTGTCCAGGCGGGTGCCCTCGGGGGCGACCAGCACCGAGAGGCCCTTCCGGGCCAGCTCCTCGAGGGGCTTGAGGGAGGCGACGGCGGCGGCCGGGTCGGAGCGGTCGATGAAGGCCACGTCCATGAGCTGGCCGGCCGTCCTGGTGATCGGGTCCTTCGCCATCTCGGCCTTGGCCACGCCCGTGAAGTCACTCCTCACGATGCTGGCCGCGATGAGGGAGTCGAAGTTGTTGCGGTGGTTGAAGATGAACACCGCCGGTCGCTGGGACCAGGCGTTCTCCTTGCCGGTGATGTTCAGATGGACGCCGTTGAGGGCGAAGGTGGTGTCGATCCAGGTCCCGCACACGAAGTTCATGGCGGCGCGCTTGTTTCGGCGCACCAGCCCGATGCCGAGCCCGGCCCCGGCGATCGGGAGCATGGAGCCCAGGCTCGCCGCCGAGCGCACCAGCGATCCGAGCCCGCCGGCTCCCCGGCTGGTGAAGCTCAGCACGGGCCAGCCCCGCATCTTGGCCACGCGGGCGAGGTGCGGCGCCGGGTTGGTCGGCCGCGGGTGGCCGACCAGGTACATCAAGGCGGCATCCTCGTCACCATCGGCGTAGAAGTAGCTGTCGGCCAGGTCGATGCCCCACTTTGCGGCGAAGGCCTGCACGGCGTCGGCCTTGCCCGGGCCCCAGAGCACCGGCTGCTCGACCTTGCCGGTGAGGAGGCCGTCCTCGACCTCGTACCGGTTGCAGATCACCTCGTCGATGCCCAGGAAGTCGGCCACCGGTTCGGCCTGGTAGCTCGTGGCCGAAGAGGTGAGAGCCACGGTGTGCCCCCGCTTCTGGTGGGCCTGAACGACGTCGCGCATCTCGGGATAGATCCGGCCGGCGATCTTCTTCTCGAAGACCCGGAGCCCCATCTCCTCGAGGTCCTCGTGGGCTCGCCCCCGCCAGGCCTCGGCCCCGATCTGCATGATGTCCTCGAACGTCACCCGGTTGAACGGGCTGCCCACCATCAGGGCGAAGGAGCGGACGAACTCCGAGCCGCTGATCTCGCGGCGCCGGATCCGGTCCTCGGCCAGGTAGCGGGCGGAGTACCCGGCGATGAGCGTGCCGTCGAGGTCGAAGAAGACGCCGACCTCGGGGCCGGCGGGTCCGGCCTCGATCTCGGCGATCGTCCCGGGGAGGCGTCGCGGGTCGCTCACGCCGACCTCGGCTTCCGTCGGGAGGCCTTGGCCGGTTCGACCGGCGCGAGGGCGATGACCTCGTCGAAGCCCCGTCGGAGGCTGTCGGCGAACAGATCGGCGTTGGTCACCGAGGCCGTGTCGTAGTTCACGCCGATGAAGCACCGACCCGCGTTCGACGACATGACGATCATCATGGCTGCCCCCGGCAGCGGCCCGATCGGGATGAAGCGCACGAGCCGGCCCCCGCCCTCGTAGATCGGGTGGGGGTTGCCGGGGATGTTGCTGGCCTGGACGTCGGCGCCGGTCCCGGTGTCGCCGAGAGCGCTGATCGTCTGGGCGGGGAGCCAGGCCATCGCCGACGCCACCACGCCGAGGGCGTTCATCGCCGGCTCGCTCCGCGCGGTGAGGACCTGTTCCCGCACGATGCGCATCCGGACCACCGGGTCGGGCTCGCCTACCGGCGCGGCGATGCGCACGCCCGACCACTGGTTGCCCGCGACTGGGTCGTCACCGCTGCGCAGGCTGATCGGTATCGCCAGTGGCAGGGTGTCGATGGGTAGGCCCATCCCCTCGTGGTAGAGCCGCAGGGCCCCACACACCGCGGCGATGTAGGCGTCGTTGACCGAGGCGCCGTGGGCCTTGGCCGCACCGCGTAGGTCGGCCAGCGCGACGTCGTGGCTCTCGAACCTCCGGTTGAGGCTCCGACCGCGAAGCAGGGGCGATGGCTCGGCCGGGGCCGGCCCGGCCATCCTCTGCACCGATCCCGCGAACCCGGAGATGCCGCGCGCCGCGGCCGCCGGGTCCGACACCGCCCGACCGACGGCGCCGACGGCGCCGGCTACCTGCCGGGCCGCCCCCCGCAGGACCGAGACCGGCAACCCGCGGATGCCTCTTCGGGTCAGGTCGGGGGCGGAGAGGTCCTCGGGAACGGGCAGTGGCGGCATCGGCCCCCAGTCGGGGTCCCGCTCCTCGCTGCGGGTCATGCGCTCGAGCGCCATGCCCCCGACCCCGTCGGTCACGGCGTGGCTCATCTTCCAGATCAGCGCCGCCTTTCCCCCGATGGCCTCGTCCAGGCCCTCGACGAGGGTGGCTTCCCAGAGGGGCCGGCCCTGGTCGAGGGGGGTGGCGTGCAGCGTCTGGGCCAGGTCGAGGAGCTGGCGTTCGGATCCCGGCGCCGGCAAGGCGATGCGGCGCACGTGGTAGCGGAGGTCGAAGTCGGGGTCCACGACCCACTGGGCGGGCGTCAGCGGCACGATCGGGGCCACGACCCGCTGACGGAGCCGGAGCGCCACTCGGCTGGCCCGTTCCAGGTCCGTGCACAACCGTTGCCAGTCCGGGACCTCGTCGAGGATGTCGACGGTGAGGAGGGACGTCCGGGAGCGACTGTCCGCGTCCATCCGGTACATGAGGTGGTCGAACGGTGACAGCTCTCGGGTCCACTCGATGGTCGGCTCGTCCATGGCGCTCAACTCCGGGCAGTGGGGGCAGGGGGCGGGATGGTGCCGTCGGCGGTGGCGGCGCGGGAGGCGAGCACACCCCCGAGCTCGGTCAACGCCAGGGCTTCGACGGCGTCGACCTGGCGGAGGAGGTGGCGCATCTCCCGGGCGAAGTCGGCTCGCCGGGTGGTCAGGTCGTCGCCGTCCTCGGTGAGGCCGAGGTTCTCGGCCAGCTGCAACCCGGTGGCGAAGAGCGGCCGGGAGACCGACTCGGGGCTGTGGATGCGCTGCTGGAGAAGGCGCTGGCGGCCGAGCCCGTCACAGGCCGTCAGGAACGCCTTCGCATCCTTCACCGGCGCCGACCCGCGCTGCTCGAGGGCGAGGGCGACCACGCTGTACGCCTCGAGGAAGGACCGGAGGAGGATGTGCGCGGTCAGTGGGATGGCGGGGTGCAGGGCGCCGATCCCGTCCGGCCCCTCGGCGACGCACTCGGCCCAGCCGGGGCGGTCCCGGTCCATCTCGGCCTGGAGGGCGGCCCGGAACGAGGCGCGGTCGCGGAAGAAGAACTCGAACTTGAGCAGGTCCCGAAGACGCAGGGCCGCCACCCAGAACGCCTCCAGCGGGTCCGCGACGTCAGGCTCGGCGGCGCTGACCAGCGCCAGCTGGGCAATGGCGCTCTCGAGGAAGTGGTGGATGATCGAGTTGCGGTAGAACGCGGCGGCGAGGTGCTGGTCGGGCCCCAGCAGGTAGACGGTGTCCGGGCCGCCGTCGAAGGCCACGACCACCTCGTTGTCCGCCAGGGCAGTCAGCGCGGAGCGCAGGCCACCGTCGGTCTCCAGCGCCCGGGCGCTCGACGTCAGGGGCAAGCCCCGCCGCTGGGCGTCGGCCAGCTGCCAACGGACCGCGGTGCGGACCTGGGCGAAGGTCATCGCCCGGCCGAGCGCGGCCAGCAACGCCATCGTCAGCAGGGCCGTCGCCGTGATCGGCGTGACCTGGTTGATGCGGGTCGCCACCTCGAAGGCCAGCTTGTTCAGCGCCAGGCTGCGCTCCTCGGGGTCGAGGTCGGTGCCGTCGACCGGGGGGCCCAACGTCTCCCGGAGGGACACCGGCTCACCGAAGCGGACATAGATCGTCCCGTAGCGCCGCGGCGAGCGTCGCACCGAGTTGACCAACCACCCGAGCGACTCCTTCTGCTTGGGCTGGCCCCGAGCCTCACTGGCGAAGTCGGCCACCTCCTGCAGCTGGTCATAGGTGATCGACGCGGGCACGAGCACGACGTCGTCGGTGCGACCCTCGAGGTAGGCGTCGACCACGTAGGCCAGCAGGCCGAGCTTGGGCGGCAGCATCTTGCCGGTCCGTGACCGCCCGCCCTCGACGTACCACTCCAGGGGGAACCGCTTTTCGACCAGGTAGCCGACGTACTCCCGGAGGACCCAGCGGTACACCGGGTCGCTCTTGGTGTCGCGGCGGATGAAGATGGAGCCCGAGCGACGCATGATCGGCCCGACCGGCCAGAACGCCATGTTGTCCCCCGCCAGCGTGTGGGTGGGAGGCAGGCCGAGGTCGTGCCACGCCATCGGGATGACGACGGCGTCGAAGTTCGACCGATGGCTGGGGAGCAGGACGACGGACGCCCCCTTGACCTTGGCCAGCATGCGCTCCGCCTGGTCCTGGTCGTAGTCGAGCTCCGGGTCGTACCCGTGACGGCTGATCGAGCGGCCGATCTCGAGGGTGATGTCGAGCTGGGAGCGCCCGTAGCCGGCGACCATCTCGTCGAGACAGGCGGTCGCCGCCCGCACCACCTCCGCCTCGGACTGTCCCGTCTCAGCCGACAGCCGGGCGGCACCCGTCCGGAACCGGTTCGACGACAGGATCTCCTCGCGGACGAGCCGGGGCACCTTGTACTGCGGTCCCAGCAGGTGGGTCTCCTCCCGCTCGAGGGCCAGCGTCGCCCGCCGGGCCACGAAGCGACCGAACGCCGCCGTGTCGCCGTCGCCGTCGCCGGTCTCGTCGAAGAGGGCCCGCAGCTCGGACACCGACGCCGGCCGGCCGCACACCACCTCGGCCCGCCGGGGGTCACGGCGCAGGATCGCCTCCTGGGCGATCGGTCGGGGCCGACGGGGATCGCCGACGAGGACGACGTCCTGGAGCCGAGCGGCGCGGGAGCCATCGCGCTCCTTCGGCCGCCAACCCACCCGGGCGGGCACGAGCACCGGGTCGTCATCCCGCTCGAGCAGGGCCCACAGCGCCGCACCGTCGGCGGTTCCGTCCGGGCCGGTGTCCAGCGCCACCGTCTCGACGGGGCGGTCGGACGCTGTGGCCTCGTCCCCGCGTTCGGCCACCCACTTCTGGAGCTGCCGGTGCTCGACCGCGCTGGTGCCGTGCAGCAGGTAGACGACCGGGGCCTCGCCGGTGGAGTCCATGGCCCTCAGCCGCCGTCGATCCGGGCCCGGGTCACGGTGCCGGTCATGTCCCAGCTCCGGATCGAGGCGGCATCCACCTGACGGTAGCAGGGATCTCCCAAGATGAGAAGAGCGTTCTCACCGAAGGTCCTCGTCGAGCTCGACCCCGAAGGACCGGAAGGCCATCGCCAGCGCGTCATAGGCCCCCACGGTGAACACCAGGTCCATCAGCTGGTGGACATCGAGCTCCTCAGCCAGCGTCGCCCACGTGGTGTCGCGGATCTTGGCGTCGGCGAGGAGCTCGTCGACGGCGCGGACCATGGCCGCATCCATGGCGGGCCAGCCGCCGGCGTCGGGACCCTCGGCGATCCGGGCGATCTCGTCGTCGCTCAGCCCGACGTCGGCGCCGAGCACGGCGTGCTGCTTCCACTCGTAGTCACTCTGGCGGATGGCGGCGACGCGCAGGACGAGGAGCTCGCGCTGACGCAGCGACAGCGACGTGGCGAACAGGACGTGACCGTTGAAGACGTGGTAGGCGCGGGCCAGCTCGGGGTACTGGGCCAACGTGCCCAAGGCGTTCAGGCCCTTGGGCCGGCCCTCACGACGGGGACGGGGATGCCGGGGGTTCGGCGGCCAGATCGCGGCGAGGGCCTCCGTCATCGCCTCCGGCCACTGGTCGGGCGGAAGCGGTGGGATGCGAGGCTCGGTCACGGATCCTCCCGGAGCTGCCGGCGGAGAACGTACTTCTGGACCTTGCCCGATGGCGTCCGGGGGAAGTCCACGACCTCCCGGAGTGACTCGGGCCACTTCTGACGGGCCAGACCGGCCGCCTCCATGTGGGCCCGTACCTCCTCGAGGGTCGGCCCGCTCGTGCCCTCGTGGATCCGGAGGAACGCCGCGGCGCGCTCCCCGAGACGCTCGTCGGGCGCGGCGACGACGCTGGCCTCGGCGACGGTGTCCATGCCCAGCAGCAGCTCCTCGATCTCCTGAGCGCTGATGTTCTCACCACCGCGGATGATGATGTCGGAGAGACGATCCGTGATCGTGAGGTAGCCCTCGTCGTCGAGCACGCCGACGTCACCCGTGTGGTACCAGCCGTCCTCGTCGAACACTGAAACGGTGAGGTCGGCGTCGGTGTAGCCGATGCAGCAGTCCGGGCCCCGGGTGACGATCTCGCCGTCGGCCTCGAGGCGCAGCTCGATGCCCGGGAGGAGGCGCCCGTCGGTGGTCAGGCGCTTCGCCTCGGGGTCCTCGAGCAGGCAGCCGGTGACCGACGGGTGCTCGGTGCTGCCATAGGACCGGAACGCCTTGATGCCGAGCGCGGTGAGCCGGTCCATGACGGCGATGGGAACGGTCGACCCGCCGAGCCCGGCGAAGGGCATCATCGCCAGGTGGTCATCGGTGAAGTCGGGGTGGTCCAGGAGGCTGGTCATGAAGTAGGTGGCTCCGCCCGTGACCCCGAGCCCCTCCTCCGACATCAGGCGGAGGACCTCGCCGGGGTCCCAGACGTCGACCAGGTTCACGGGCCGGTCCCGGAGCAGGGGCAGCAGGAACGCGTTGAGCATGCCGATGAAGTGGCCGACCGGGGCCCCGGTGATCTGCGGTGGCCCCCCCTTGGGGAAGAGATGGTCGAGCTGGTGGGACTCGAAGCCGATCGTGCGGTGGGAGTGCACGACGCCCTTCGGGTTCCGGGTCGTCCCCGAGGTGAAACCGATGAGCGCCGGGGCGTCGGGATCAACCGGCTCCGGCCCAGCGATCGGGTCTGCGTCGAGGAGCGAGGCGAAGGCCTCCGCCCCGGCCGGCAGGCCGTCGGCTGCGGTCTCGCCCGCCACCAGCCAGCGCGCGCCGGGCCGATGGGCGAGCAGCCCCTCGTAGTTGGCCAGGTGGTCGACATGACCGAAGCGGTCGGCGGTCACGACGACGTCGGGGGTGGTCGCCCCGAGGATGTAGTCGACCTCTTTCGGCCCGTAGAAGTGCACCACGGGTACCACGACCGCTCCCAGGTACGCCGCCGCCCAGAAGGCGATGCCGGCCTCGACCCAGTTCGGGAGCTGGAGCACGACGACGGAACCCGGGCCCACGCCCTTCACCTTCAGCGACGCAGCCAGCGATCGAGCGGCCCGGTCGACGTCGGCGAAGGTGCCGTCCCAGGGGTGGACCTGCGACCGAACGTGGAACTCGGTGTGGCCCAGGTCGGCGAGGCCGTCGGCGACCATCGTCCCGAGGGTGTCGTCGGTCCACCACCCCTCGGCGCGGTAGTGCCCGGCCAGGTCCTCCGGCAGCGGCCGCCGCCGCCACCGCTCCGTCCCCTCCATGTCCTCTCCCCCTCGAGATGGAGCACGCTCCTCGGCCGCCGAGTGTAATGACGCGATCCGCATTGTCATTATTGAGAATTCGATTATCATCCGGGTCCATGGCGGTCCCGGTGTCGCTCCCCTCTCCCCTGGAAGCGGTGCGCGACCACGACTTCCACCGCCTCCGGGTCGCTCGGGTCATCGACGAGACCGCTGACGCCCGCTCCTACGTGCTCGACGTGCCCGAGGACCTGCGCCCTGCGTTCGGCTACGAGGCGGGGCAGTTCTGCACGTTCCGGGCCTGGATCGACGGCGAGCCGCACCACCGCTGCTACTCGATGTGCTCGACGCCGGGTGTCGACGCCGAGCTGCAGGTCACCGTGAAGCGGGTGCCGGGCGGGCTGGTGTCCAACTGGATGTACGACACGCTGGAGGCCGGCCACGAGATCGAGGCGACGTACCCCGCGGGGGTCTTCCGGCTCTTGGCGGGAGACGGCGACCTGGTGGCCTTCGCGGCCGGGAGCGGGATCACCCCGGTCTTCTCACTGGTCAAGGCCGCTTTGGCCAACACGCGCCGCCGGGTCCACCTCTTCTACGCCAACCGCGACCGGGACAGCACGATCTTCGCGGCCGAGCTGGACGAGCTGGCCGACCGGTTCCCCGGGAGGCTCGAGCTCGTGCACCACCTCGACGTCGACCAGGGGTTCGTGGACGACGGCACCGTCGCCCCGTTCGCGTGGGTGGGCGACGACCCCGACTTCTACCTCTGCGGCCCCACGCCGTTCATGGACATCGTGGAACGGAGCCTGCTGGGCCAGGGCATGGCGCCGGACCGGGTCCACGTCGAACGGTTCGCCGTGCCGGAGCCGGTCGACGAGCCCGATGCGCCGTCGGACGGCGCGCCGGCCCGGATCACCATCGAGGTCGGGGGCCGCACGGAGTCCGGGGACCACCATCCCGGCACGACCCTGCTGCAGACGGCCCGCCAGTTCGGCCTGGCCGCTCCCTCCTCATGCGAAGCCGGCAGCTGCGCGACCTGCATGGCGCAGGTCGTCGAGGGGGCCGTGACCATGCGGGTCAACAACGCGCTGACCGACGACGAGGTCGCCGACGGGTGGGTCCTAACCTGCCAGTCCGTGCCCATCAGCCCGTCCGTGCGGGTCGTCTACGAGTGAGGATGACAATGGACCAGGGCGACATCGCCGACATCATCGAGGTCGAGCAGCTGCTGGCGCGGTACGCCGTCGGCATGACCCAGGACGACATCGAGGCGGTCATCGAGGTCTTCACCCCGGATGGCACCTACAGCGCCTTCGGCGACACCTACACCTTGGCCGACTTCCCCACGCTGGTGGCCGCCGCCCCCAAGGGCCTGTTCCTCACGGGCACACCGGTGCTCGAGCTGGACGGCGACGAGGGCACGGGCCAGCAGACCCTGTGCTTCGTCGACCAGACCAACCACGACATGCGCATCGGCTGGTACACCGACACGTACCGGCGCACGCCCGCGGGCTGGCGGCTGCGCACCCGCTCGATGACCTTCCTCCGCCGCAGCGGTACCCGCGACTCCGGCAAGGCACACGACCCTCGCCGGCCCGAGCCGACCACCGCGTCGAACCAGTAGCGGTCGTGGAGCTCGACGAGTTCCGGACGTCCCTCGACGCCTGGCTGGACGAGAACG
>DATDAH010000031.1:0-5932 GCA_036525535.1 Acidimicrobiales bacterium | reverse complement strand
GCCGGGCCGATGGCGGTGGTCCGGGCGAACGCCCAGCGCCGCCGGTCCGATGACGACGGCCCCGGTCCCCGACGGATGAGCAAGACCCGGACACCGGCGTCGCGTCGACGCTCGTCGATGGCCTCGGCCACCTCGGCGGGCAACTTCGACTCCAGCAGAGCGTTGCGGCCCCAGGCGCCGGGCTGTTCGATCAGCAGCCAGCCGCGGTGGCGCGAGGCCGTACCGCCCGGATCCTCGTCGTAGCCCACCGAGTACGACGAACAGGTCTCGTCCTCAGCCATGCCCAACGCTTCTGGCCCCTGATTCGATGCCTGTGGCGAGTGGATCGGAGGCCAGAGCGAGGGGTGACGATCAGCCATCGGCCACCCGTCGGAGGACGCCTTCGCGAAGGAGGCGGCCGACGACGACGACCCGGCTGGGGCCGTCGAGGAAGGGGGCGAGGTCGCCCACTCGCCGTGGGCCGGCCGCGGCGAGGGCCTCGAGGGCCGGACGGGCGGCCCCGGGGAACCGAACCGTCCGGTCGGTCGTGACCAGGGCACAGCGGCCGTCGGCCTCGTCCTCCAGGCACAGCGAGCCGGGACGACGGGCCACCACGAGGTCGTCGTCGATCGGGCCAGGGGCCACGACCTCGCGCAGCGTCCCGGCGTGGACCCCGGCGTACTGGGTCCAGGCCCCCTGGCCGAGGGCGGCCACCCGCTCGTCCAGGCCGTCGACCCCGAGCAGCTCCTTCAGCTGTCGCTCGAGCACGGCCGGATCGAGCGGCTCCGAGCCCTGCACGACGGCCGTCGGCAGCGCCTCCCGCACCGACACGTCGGTGGCGGCCAGCTCCAGGAGGGCGGCCAGCACGTGGTGCCAGGTCTGGACGTGGATGCCCAGGGTCACGTGCAGCGAGGCCTCGTCCTCGCTCACCACCCGGTGGACGAAGCCTCGGGGCAGGTAGAGGCAGTCGCCCGGGCCCAGCCGCGCTTCGAGCACCGGCGACAGGTCACCGTCATCGAGGTCCTGGCCGCCACCGACATCGGACCAGTGCTGGTTCCCCAGCGGCGCCTCGAACCGGGGGGCGTACACCTCCCAGCGCTTGTGACCGGCCGTCTGGAGCACGACCACGTCATGGGTGTCGTAGTGGAGGCCGAGGCCCCGCTCCCGAGCCGGGGTCAGGTAGGCGTTGGCCTGGACGGGATGGCCCAGCTCGCCGTGCAGCGAGGCGCAGAAGCGCCCGAGGGGTGCCCAGTTGGTGTGCAGGGCCTGCAGGACGAGCGTGGCCCCGTCGGCGAGAGCGGCCACGGCTCGGGCCGGGTCGATGACCCCCTCGTAACGGGTGGCGCCCCAGCGCCGGCTCGTCGTGTACCCCGCCCGGGGCAGGGTGTCGCCGTCCTGGACGAGCCGGAAGGCCGGGTGGCGCAGGGCCCGGCTGGTGATCAGCTCGTCGACGGACGCGACTTCCAGCAGGTCGGCGAACGCCGCCCCTGACCGGTCATGGCCGGTCAGGGGCGCTCGCTGCCAAGCCTGTTCGAAGGGGTGCCGATCACCGCCGAAGCAGCGAGTCAGGGCCGAGGCGTCGGCCTCAGGCGTCGGCGCCACCGTCGTCGTCGCCCCCACCGGCGTCGCCGTCACCGTCGTCCGCGCCGCCGTCGTCACCATCGGTGCCGTCGCCGTCGTCGTCGTGAGCAGCGGTCACGGAGGTGGCCAACAGCTCGGTCTCGATCTCTTCGTCGGTGATCGTTGCTGGGGTCATGGGCCGAACAATATCCCTCGTCGCCGTCGGCACGGCTCCTGCTGCCTACGGCAGCTTTCGACGACGTCGGCAGAGCTGCTTCGCGGCCGACTCCGCAGCGTGGCCTGGCGAACGCAGGTCCGATCTCAGTCCGCGGCAGCGGCCTGGAGCACGTCGTCGGGTATGTCGAAGTTGGCGTAGACGTCCTGGACGTCGTCGTGATCATCCAGCTCGTCGATGAGGCGGAGGACGGCCTTGGCCTTCTCGGCCGAGTCCAGGGGCACCTCGGCCTTCGCCAGCATGGTCACGTCGGAGGACTCCACCGCGATGCCGGCGTCCTCCAACGCGGTCCGCAGGTCGGGTACATCGGTCGCGGCCGAGGTCAGGCGCCAGGTGTCGCCCTCGTCGGTCAGATCCTCGAGGCCGGCGTCGAGGCCGACCATCATCACGTCGTCCTCCTCGGCGGACTTGGGGACGACGATCACGCCCTTGCGCTCGAACTGCCACGCCACCGCTCCGGGCTCGGCCAGCGAGCCCCCGCCGCGGGTGAAGAGCGATCGGATCTCCGAGCCGGCCCGGTTCCGGTTGTCGGTCAGCACCTCGACGAGCACGGCCACCCCGTTGGGGGCATAGCCCTCGTAGGTCACCTGCTCGTAGGTGACGCCCTCCAGCTCGCCGGTCCCCCGCTTGATGGCCCGCTCGATGGTGTCCAGGGGCACCGAGCTGTCCCTGGCCTTCTGGTACATGGTGCGCAGGGTCGGGTTCATCTCCGGGTCGCCGCCACCCTCGCGGGCCGCCACCTCGACTTGGCGGATCAGCTTGCCGAAGAGCTTGCCCCGCTTGATGTCGGCGGCCCCTTTCTTGTGCTTGATGGTCGCCCATTTGGAATGGCCGCTCATGCTTGGGTCACCTCTCGTCGGTCGAACGATTCCAGGAACATCTCGTGCAAGCGCAGGTCGTCGGTCAGCTCGGGGTGGAACGCCGCCACCATGATCGCGCCCTCGCGACAGAGCACGGGCCGGCCGTCCACCTCGGCCAGGACCTCGACGCCGGCCCCCGTGGACTCCACGCCCGGCGCCCGGATGAACACGGCGTGGAACGGCCCATCCAGGCCGGACACGTCCAGGTCGGCCTCGAAGGAGTCGAGCTGGCGGCCGAAGGCGTTCCGGCGCACGGCCAGGTCGATCGCGCCGAAGGACCGCTGGTCCGCCCGGCCGTCCAGCACCTCGCTGGCCAGCAGTATCATCCCGGCGCAGGTGCCGAAGGCGGGCATGCCCTCCGCCAGGCGCTCGGCCAGCGGCCGCCGCAGCTCATTGCTGTCCAGCAGGAACGAGATCGTGGTCGATTCGCCGCCGGGGAGGACGACACCGTCGACGCCGTCCAGATCGGAAGGGGTCTTGACCGTCACCGCCTCCGTGCCCAGCCGGCGCAGAACGTCAACGTGGGCGGCCGACGCCCCCTGGAGAGCCAGTACGCCGATGCGCACCCGGAGGCTCCATCACCAGCCCCGGTCGCCGTACCGGGTCTCGAGGGCGTCGATCTCCAGCCCGGGCATGGCGTCGCCCAGGCCGCGGCTGACCTTGGCCAGGATGTGAGCGTCCCGGAAGTTGGTCGTGGCCTCGACGATGGCCTTGGCCACCAGCGGCGGGTTGGAGCTCTTGAAGATGCCAGAACCGACGAAGACGGCCTCGGCCCCGAGCTGCATGACCAGAGCGGCGTCGGCCGGCGTGGCGATGCCCCCGGCGCAGAACATCGGCACCGGTAGGTGGCCGGTCTCGGCGATCTCCTGCACCAGCGGGAGAGGTGACTGCAGCTGCTTGGCCCAGTCGAAGAGCTCGGCCGAGTCGGCCTGGGTCACCTTGCGGATGTCACCCAGGATCGAGCGAAGGTGGCGCACGGCCTCGACGATGTTGCCGGTGCCGGCTTCGCCCTTCGAGCGGATCATGGCCGCCCCCTCCGAGATACGGCGCAGGGCCTCGCCCAGGTTGGTCGCGCCGCAGACGAACGGGACGTCGAACGCCCACTTGTCGATGTGGTGGGCCTCGTCGGCCGGGGTCAGGACCTCGCTCTCGTCGACGTAGTCCACGCCGAGGGACTGCAGGATCTGCGCCTCGGTGAAGTGGCCGATGCGAGCCTTGGCCATGACCGGGATGGTCACGACGGCTTTGATGCCCTCGATCATCTCCGGGTCGCTCATGCGGGCCACGCCACCGTCGCGGCGGATGTCGGAGGGGACCCGCTCCAGAGCCATGACGGCGGTGGCGCCGGCGTCTTCGGCGACCTTCGCCTGGTCGGGATCGACGACGTCCATGATCACGCCGCCGGTCAGCATCTCGGCCAGGCCCCGCTTGACGCGGAACGTGCCCGTCTGACGATCGGTGGAGTCGGCCATGCCCGGAGTGTACGAGAGCCGGATCAGCCGGCCGCGGGGACCAGGGAGGCCAGTTCGGCCGCCTGGGCCTGGTCCAGTCGGGTCACGCCGGACTCCGGCAAGCCGATCCACGTACGGCCCGGCGCCAGCACCAGGGGCTCGCCGGTTGCGTCGTCGGTCAAGGTGTACGGGTCGGTCGCCGCGGGTCGGCTCCACGTGGCGTCGACGGCGTTGCCGCCGATCAGCACGGTGGCGTCACCGGTGCCCGTGGTCAGGGCGATCGGCGAGTTCCGGTCCGACGGGGCGGTGCCGTAGGGCGTGACGAGCAGCACGACGTTGGTCGGGGCCAGGACCGTGCCGTCGGCGACGACGTGCGGTGTCCCGTCCTGGAGGCGGACCCATCCGCCCCGGTTCACGTCCCACACGAAGGCGGCCTGGGTCCCGCCGTAGTCGACCGCCACCCCGGGAGTCGGCGTGCCCGGGAGCGGGGCCCCCTCGACCGGAGCAGTCTGGGGCACCGGCAGCGGGGCCCGCGCCGGCGAGGCGTCGCCCGCCTTGCCCCAGAAGGCGTCCGTCGAGTCGATGAACAGGTTGTCGGGGGCGGCGCGGGTGTCGTCGCGGAACTTGTCCTCCGCGGCGTCGGGATCGACGTTGAAGCTGACCACGTTCGCGGTGGCCACCCGGGCCGCCACCCCTTCATTGGCCCCGCCCCAGACGAACACCGGCCGTCCGAGCGCGCCCAGCAGGTCGATGTCGGTGTCGCGGGCGGACCGGATCGGGCCCACCGGTGCCGAGGACGTCGACTGGAACACGGCGACCAGCCGGGTGATGCCCTCGACCCGCTCCTCGATCACGATGTCGGCTTTGTCGAGGCCGATCTGCGGTCGGGCGTCGGATGAGTTGGAGACCTTCACGGCGATAGCCGGACGGTTGATCGGGTCGCCCGGCTCGGCCGGGAGCCCGGTGAGCGGCCAATACCTCGACGGCGGGGTCGTCGTGGTCACCGCCGTCGTCGGCGGGGGCGGCTCGTCATCACCGCCCCGGGTCACCACGAACAGCAGGACCCCCAGGATCGGAACGGCCGAGCCGAGGGCGATGAGCGCCTTTCGCTTCGTGTCCACGGGGTCGATGCTCCGGCCCTAGAGCTCACGCAGCGCGGCGATGCGCTCCTCGAGCGGCGGATGGGTGTCGAAGAGGTGGTTCAGCCTCGAGAAGGGGCCCTCTTCCTTCGTCCGGGCCATCGGCTGCTCGATCCAGAGGTGGGCGGTGGCGCGCGACCCCGAGTGGACCACCGTCTGGTCGTCGCGCAGCTTCTCCAGGGCGGACACCATGCCGGGCGGGTACCGGGTGATCTCCACGGCGGAGAAGTCGGCCAACGTCTCCCGGCGGCGGCTGACCGCCAACTGCATGACCTTGGCCACGATCGGGGCCAGGACCAGGAAGACCAGGGCCAGGATCATCACGATCCCACCGCCGGCGTTGTCGTCCCGGCTCCGGCGACCACCGCCGAACCACAGGGACCGGATGCCGATGTCGGAGAGGAGGGCGACGGCGCCGACCATCGTCACCGCCAGTGTGGACACGAGGATGTCGTAGTTCTTGACGTGACTGAGCTCGTGGGCCAGCACCGCCTCCAGCTCGATGCGGTTCATCTTGTCGAGCAGGCCGGTGGTGGCGGCGATGGCGGCGTGCTTCGGATCCCGCCCCGTGGCAAAGGCGTTCGGGGCGTCGTCCTGGATGACGTAGAGGCGAGGCTTGGGCAGGCCGGCGGCGATGCACAGGCCTTCGACGATGTTGTGGAGGCGGGGGTACTCCTCCACCGACGCGGGCTGGGCCCCGCTCATGCG
>DATDAH010000030.1:0-3296 GCA_036525535.1 Acidimicrobiales bacterium | reverse complement strand
GCGCCGACTCGGCCCTCACGGGCTACTCCATCGTGTCCGCCGGCTCCCTGGCCGAGGCGACCGAGCTGGCCGGGGGCTGCCCCGTCCTCCAGAGCGGTGGCAGCGTCGACGTCTACGAGGCCATGCCCATGTGATCCCGGTTCTGGTCGCCGCCCGGTCTCGTGGAGACACGGGGCAGCCATCAGAACGGGGTGGTCACCAGCTGGGGACGGCCATCCCGGGCAGGGTGCGGTCGTGGTCGGCGAAGAGCTCGTCCTTCTTGGCGGCCAGCTCCTCGGGCGTCCAGGGCCCGTCCTTGTGCAGGTGCCCGGCGATGCTCCAGCCCTGCATGATCCACACGTCGCCCCCGATGACCACGAAGACCTGGCCGTTGACGTCGGCGGCGTCGTCCGACGCCAGCCAGGCGACCAGGGGCGAGATGTTCTCGGGCAGGAACCGGTCGAACTGGCTCTCGTCGTCGGGGGCGTTGAAGAACTCCATGGAGTCGGTCATCGCCGTCCGGGCCCGGGGGGCGATGGCGTTGCCGGTCACGCCGTAGGCGGCCAGCTCTCGGCCGAAGACGATGGCCAGCGTGGCGATGCCCGACTTGGCCGCGGCGTAGTTGGCCTGGCCGGCGTTGCCGAACAGCCCGGCCTCACTGGAGGTGTTGATGATCCGGCGGGCGGCGTCGTGGCCCGCCTTGGACTGCGAGCGCCAGTACGTGCCGGCGTGGCGCGACGGGCAGAAGTGGCCCTTGAGGTGGACGTTGACGACTGCGTCCCACTCGTCCTCCTCCATGTTGAAGGACATCTTGTCCCGGAGGATCCCGGCGTTGTTGACCAGGATGTGGAGGTCGCCGTAGGTGTCGACGGCCTGCTCGATCATCTCCTTGGCGGCGTTCCAGTCCGACACGCTCGCGCGGTTGGCGACGGCCTCGCCGCCCGAGGCGGTGATCTCGGCCACGACGTCCTCGACCCCGTCACCCAGGTCGTTGAGCACGAGGCGCGCGCCCTCGGCGGCGAAGAGCTTGGCGTGGGCGGCCCCCAGGCCCTGTCCGGCGCCGGTGATGATGGCGACCTTCCCGTCGAGCGTTCCCATGGCTGCGTACTCCTGTGGCTGGTTGGCGAGCGGCTGGTGAGCTTAGGACGGCCCCTGACGGGGCGTCAGATCCCGGGGTCGGACCCGCTCAGCTCAGGAAGCCCGGTTCGATGCCGGCCACGGCGGCGACGAGCAGGCCGAGGACGAGGAGCGCGCCCGCCCGCCGGGTGTGCAGGAAGGCGATGGCGGCGTACCAGAGAGGCCAGATCGGAAATCCCTTCGGCGGCTCGGCCGGCTTGGGCTCCGACAACGGCCCCCAGGCCTTGACCAGGGTCGGCAGGCCCAAGGCCACGACGACGACGGGCCAGGGCAGCGCGCCGATGGCGATGCCGGCGACGGCGGTGACGTAGAAGCCGGCCATCATCCCGCGGGTGACGGCCAGGGCCCGGGTGTCGCCGAGGATCACGGGCAGGGTGCGGATGCCCTCCCGCTCGTCCCAGGGGGCCTTGTCGACGTGCTTGCCCATGAGGACGGTGGTGCACAGCAGGCCGTAGGGGACGGAGGCGGCGTAGACCTCCCAGGGGATGGAGCCCACCGCCGAGTAGTACACGCCACCGACCATGAGCGGGCCCCACACCACGAAGACGTCGGGCTCGCCGAGCCCTCGCTTCTTCAGCCGGAGCGGCGGCGCCGTGTAGGCCGCCGACAGGAGGAAGCCGGCGAGGGCGAAGGCGATGACGGGCCAGCCCCGGGCCATGAAGAGCACGACGCCCACCCCGGCGTCCACGAGGTTCACCACGACGGCCGCCGTGGCCAGGCCCCGCTTGGTGATGTACCCCTCGAGCACGGGGTGAGGCGAGTACATGGCCCGCGGGTAATCGGCCTTGTCCAACCCGGTCGTGCTGTCGAACAGGTCGTTCATGAGGTTGTTGGCGGTGTGGGCCAGGAGGATCCCGAGGAACGCCAGCGCGAACCAGCCGGCGTTGAAGTCGTCGGCGTGGACGGCGAGCAGGCCGGCGACCAGGCCGGCGGTCAGCGTCATGGGCAGCACGGCCGCCCGGGTCAGGAAGAGCCAGCGGCTGACCAGGTCCATCTCGCCGGAGGCGGGCGGGTTGGTGGTGGTCAGCACCTCCTTCCAGCGGGACGGGAGGCTCTGGTGTGTGGTCGGAGCGGTCGACGTCACGACCGCGGACCCTACTGCTCGGCGGCGGCCCGCTCGGCGGCCTCGACCGCCTCGGCGGCGGCCGCGCCGACGGCGCCGTCGAGGACGGGGTCACGCCTCTCACCGTCGACCCGCGCCCCGTCACCGTCCGCGTGGGCCCGGTCCCGTCGCTTCCGGGTCGGCGGGACCGAGCCGGGCTCGGCAATGTCGTCGACGCCCACGTGGAAGGGCACGGAGGTGACCACGGTCCGGGGCCGGAACAGGAGGCGGGCCTTGAGGGCGAGCGCGTTCTGGTTGTGGAACACCTGCTCCCACCAGTGGGTGACCACGAACTCGGGGACGATGACCGTGGTGACATGGTCCTCGCCGTTGCGGGCGTCGAGCTCGTCGAGGAAGGCCAGCACCGGCGGGACCAGGTCCCGATAGGGGGCCTCGACCACCTCCAGGGGCAACGTCAGCCCGTACTGGCGCCACTGCTCCCGCAGGCTGGCCTCGGCCTCTTCGTCGGGGGCGATGCTCACGGCCAGCAGGTGGTCCGGGTGCAGCCGGCGGGCGTAGTCGATGGCCATGAGGGAGCCCCGGTGGACGCCGGCCACCAGCACGACCGTGGTGTGCGAGCGCGCCGGGGGCTGCCACTTCGGCGTGCAGCGCAGAGCGTCGGCGACCTTCTCGTAGTGCCGGTTCACGCGCTTGAGGGCGACCATGATCATGGGGATCACCACGGCGGGGATCCAGGCCCCGATCGTGAACTTCGAGACGAGCACGACCAGCAGGACGATGAAGGTGGCCACGGCGCCGGTGCCGTTGATGGCGACGCCGGCCTTCCACCCGGGTTCCCGCTGCCGCCAGTGGTGTACGACCATCCCCGACTGGGAGAGCGTGAAGGCGGTGAAGACGCCGACGGCGTAGAGGGGGATCAGGGCGCTGGTGTCGCCCCCGAAGGCGACGATGAGGAGCAGGGCCCCGCCGGCCAGCACCAGGATCCCGTTGCTGAACACCAGGCGGTCGCCCCGATTGGCCAGCTGGCGGGGCAGGAACCGGTCGCCGGCCATCAGCGACGCCAGGCGGGGGAAGTCGGCGTAGGCGGTGTTGGCGGCCAGGATCAGGATGGCCGCGG
>DATDAH010000029.1:0-2650 GCA_036525535.1 Acidimicrobiales bacterium | reverse complement strand
GGCGTGGGCGGCGCCGACATCGGGGCGGTGGCGGCCACGGTCGGTCCGGGCCTGGTCGGGGCCCTGCTCGTCGGCGTCAGCGCGGCCAAGGCCCTGGCCCTGGTCTGGGACGTCCCGTTCGTGGGGGTGAACCACCTCGAGGCCCACCTCTACGCCGCCCTCCTGGAGGATCCGGACCTCGAACTTCCCCTGGTCTTCCTGCTCGTGTCAGGCGGCCACACGCTGCTCGTCGTGATGGAGGGCCACGGGCATTACCGGGTCGTCGGCTCCACGGTCGACGACGCGGCCGGGGAGGCGTTCGACAAGGTGGCCCGCTACCTGGGCTTCGGCTACCCGGGTGGCCCCATCATCGACCGCTTGGCGAAGGACGGCGATCCGTCGGCCATCGCCTTCCCGCGGGCGATGGCCGAGCAGGGCCTCGACTTCTCCTTCAGCGGGCTCAAGACCGCCGTGGTCAACCACGTCCGCAAGCATCCCGGTGTGGCCGCCGAGGACGTCGCCGCTTCGTTCCAGGAGGCGGTGGTCGACGTGCTCGTGACCAAAGCCCGCAAGGCGGCCGACGAAGTCGGGGCCAAGGGCATGGCCCTTGGCGGGGGGGTGGCCGCCAACTCCCGCCTGCGGGAGGCGTTCCTGGCCGCCGCGGCCGAAGACGGCCGTCCCGGCTACGTGCCCAGCCGGGCCATGTGCACCGACAACGCGGCGATGGTGGCGTCCTGCGGCTGGTACCGGTGGAAGGCCGACGGCGGCTCCCCGCTCGATCTCGGCGCCGATCCCGGCCTCCGGCTGGGCTGACCACGGAAGTCTTGGCGGCGATTGGCCCGGCGGGTTGCGCCTCCGAGGGGGCGCCGCGTATCGTTAGCACTCACCTAGTGAGAGTGCTAATGGTCGCCAGCGCGGCGCCAGGAAGACACTGAGGAGAGCACATGAAGCTTCAGCCCCTCGAGGATCGGATCGTCGTCAAGCCCGGCGAGTCCGAAGAGACCACCGCCTCTGGCCTGGTCATCCCCGACACCGCCCAGGAGAAGCCCCAGCAGGGCGAGGTCCTGGCGGTCGGTCCCGGCAAGCGGTCCGAGCAGACCGGTGACGTGATCCCCGTCGACGTGAGCAAGGGCGACACCGTCGTCTACTCCAAGTACGGCGGCACCGAGATCACCATCGACGGCGACGACCTCCTGATCCTCAGCGCGCGCGACGTGCTGGCGATCGTCAAGTAGCCGGCATGCCGAAGCTGCTGAAGTTCTCCGAGGACGGCAGGCGCCGCCTGGAGGCTGGAGTCAACAAGGTGGCCGACTCGGTCAAGGTGACGCTGGGGCCGAAGGGCCGCAACGTCGTCCTGGACAAGAAGTTCGGCGCCCCCACCGTCACCAACGACGGCGTGTCCATCGCCCGGGAGATCGAGCTCGAGGACAACTTCGAGAACATGGGCGCCCAGCTCGTCAAGGAAGTGGCGACCAAGACCAACGACGTGGCCGGTGACGGCACCACCACGGCGACGGTCCTGGCCCAGGCCATGATCCGCGAGGGCCTGCGCAACGTGGCCGCCAACGCCAACCCGATGGGCCTGAAGAAGGGCATCGAGAAGGCCGTGGTCGCCGCGGTGGCGTCCATCGCCGACCAGGCCAAGGAGATCGACGACAAGTCCGAGATCGCCCAGGTCGCGTCCATCTCGTCGGCCGACCCGGCCATCGGCCAGGTCATCGCCGACGCCATCGACAAGGTGGGCAAGGACGGCGTGGTCTCCGTGGAGGAGTCCAACACGTTCGGCATCGAGCTCGAGTTCGTCGAGGGGATGCAGTTCGACAAGGGCTACCTGTCGCCGTACTTCGTGACCGACCCCGACCGCCAGGAGGCCGTCCTGGACGAGCCCTACCTGCTGTTCGTCAACGGCAAGATCAGCTCGGTGCAGGAGATGCTGCCCGTGCTGGAGAAGGTGATGCAGGCGGGCAAGCCGCTGGTCATCGTCGCCGAGGACGTCGAGGGCGAGGCCCTCGCCACCCTCGTGGTCAACAAGATCCGGGGCACGTTCAACTCGGTGGGCGTCAAGGCCCCCGGGTTCGGCGACCGCCGCAAGGCGATGCTGCAGGACATGGCCATCCTCACCGGTGGCCAGGTCATCTCCGAGGAGGTCGGGCTGAAGCTCGACGCCACGACGCTCGACCTGCTGGGCACCGCCCGGAAGGTCGTCATCACCAAGGACGACACCACCATCGTCGAGGGTGGGGGCGCCGAGGGTGACGTCGCCGGTCGGATCGCCCAGATCCGGCGGGAGATCGAGAACACCGACTCCGACTGGGACAGCGAGAAGCTCCAGGAGCGGCTCGCCAAGCTGGCCGGCGGTGTGGCGCTGATCCAGGTGGGCGCTGCCACCGAGGTGGAGCTCAAGGAGAAGAAGCACCGCATCGAGGACGCCGTCTCGGCGACCAAGGCCGCCATCGAGGAGGGTGTGGTCGCCGGTGGCGGCACCGCCCTGCTGCGGGCCAAGGCCGACGTCGACGCCGTCGTCGCCAAGCTGAAGAACGATGAGGCCACCGGGGCCCGCATCGTCGCCAGCGCCCTGACCGCCCCCGCGATGCTCATCGCCGACAACGCCGGTCACCCCGGCATCGTCGTCGTCGAGCAGACCGTGCGCGATACCGGCGCCAACGGCTTC
>DATDAH010000028.1:0-3244 GCA_036525535.1 Acidimicrobiales bacterium | reverse complement strand
GGGGTCGAAGGTATCGGCGCGGAGCCCCAGGCGAAGTGTCTCGAGCGCCACCACTTCCTCGGCTGGGATGTTCGCGAGGTTGACGTCGGCGCCGAATGCGCGGATCAACCACGCCTGTTGGTCCTTGCGGGGTGCCTCGAACATGATCTTGTCGACCCCGCCGCCGCGGACCGCGGCGGTCACCACATCGCCCCGGATCGAGCCGTCCTCCCGGTAGATCCCGACCGTCCCGCTTTCTCGACCTTCGGTGATGACCCAGCGGGCACCCGCGGCGAGGTCCTCCGCCACCTCGCGGGTCCACTGCTCGGCGCTGAGGACCTGTTCGGGATCCTTGCTCCCCACCTCGGACAACACGATGAATCTCTGTGAGGCGAGGCGCAGCAGGTGGTGCTTGTCATCCAGACTCATGGGTGCGACCCCTCGGGAGACCTCGACGCTGTCGAATCCCACCGCGGCGGCCCAGTCAAGACAGTCCTGGGCCTTCCCCTGGGCCCAGGAGATCTCGAGGAGCGTCCCACCCAGGCAGGAGAGGACCCCGTGGGCCCTCAACATCTCCAGCTTCTCGGGCAGCCCGACGTCGAGGTAGGCCGTGCCCCAGCCGAACTTCCACACATCGATGTGAGGTGCCGCGGCGGCGAGCGCTGATCGAGCCGACTCCACGGTCATGCCCTTGTCGAGCACGTGGGTCAGGCCCACCGTCCTGGGCTTGGTGCTGCGCTCTGGCAGGGTGAGGAACGCCGGAGTAATCATGTTGCCTATACTACATGTATCGTTCACTTTCCGACAGAGCGGCAGATGGGTCGGTCTGCCCGATCAACCGTGAGGGGCAGCCATGAGCACCGGCACGAACGACGGGACCGAACTCGAGGAGCTGGCCGGATTCCTGCGATCGCACCCAGCGCTGCGGGCGAAGAACGAGATCAGGCTGGTCAGTGAGGTCCTGGGCGCCGGGAGCTGGGTGCATGGCCCGGGCGACGACGGGGCCGTAGTGGCCGCCCCACCCGGCCTGCCACCGGGAGGGGTCGCCGACCAGGTCATCGTCTGCGGAGAGGCTCTGCTCCCGGCCTTCGTCGCCTCAGACCCCTACGGCGCCGGGGTCGCAGCGGTCCTGGCCAACGTCAACGACCTTGCCGCAATGGGCGCGGTTCCGCTGGCCATCGTCGACACCATCGTCGGCAGTCCCGAGCTCGCACGCGAGGCCCTCCGCGGCATGAAGGAGGCTTGCGGCTGGTACGACGTGGCGCTGGCCGGCGGGCACTTGACCCTGCACGATGGCGCACCTGCGATGTCCGCCTTCGGCGTCGGACGAGCCGCGGCTGTGCTGTCCACCACGAACGTCGCCGCCGGCCAGTCACTTATCGTGGCCGCCTGCACCACGGGGACGATGCGTCCCGACTTTCCGTTCTTCCGTACCTTCACAGAGCGCGCCGATCAGATGGCAGGCGATGTCCGCGTCCTCGCCTCCGTAGCCACCTCGGGCGCCTGTGTCGCCGCCAAGGATGTCAGCATGGCCGGGCTCGTCGGTTCGCTGGCGATGCTGCTCGAGTGGAGCCGGCTCGGGGTAACACTGGACCTGGAGCGACTCCCCCGCCCCGTCGATGTGCCGGTGCAGGAGTGGTTGACCTGCTTTCCGGCGTACGCATTCTTGCTGTGCTCTCCGCCCGGACGCGAGAAGGACTGTCTGGCGGCGTTCCAGGAACGCGGGCTCGAGGCGGCGGTGGTCGGGGTCATCGACGAGTCGGGACTGCTGGCGTTGCGGTCGGGCGGACCCCGGGCCGTGGTGATCGACCTCGCCGTCAGCGGGGTCACAGGCCTCGCCCGTTGATCCCGCCTTCGAGTCTTCGAACCGTCGTCAGCCCTTCGCCGCGGGTCGGCAGGTCGATGCACATGGGTTGGTGAGGGAGCCCCGCGTAGATCTCCGTCTCGCCCACCCTCGACCAGCCGAGTCGTTCGAAGAAGGTGACGTTCGCGGGCTGGATGTGCGCCGCCATCGTCCGCCCACCGCGCACGGCCGCGGTCGCCACCGCGTAGCGGACCAACGGAGCCCCGACCCCGTGCGTGCGGTACGCCGACAGCACGGCGAGCCGGTCGCCCTGCCAGCGGCCCTCGACGGGCTCGACCAGGAACAGCCGCACGGTACCCACGGCGATCCCGTCGCTGTAGCCCAGCACGGCGATCGTCGAGTCCTCGACGTCTCGGGAGTCCAGGTCGGACTCGGCGAAGACTGCCTGTTCGTCGACGAATACCCGGTGACGGATGCTCAGATGCTCGGCGCGTTCGCTCGCAGCACTCGCCAGCCGGCAGACGACCGCGTGACCGGCCGGGCGCGCGGGGCTTTGCACGCGCGGCGGGGCGGCCGGCCCTTCGAGCCTCAGCTCAGACGGCATGGGAGATCGGGATCGGGCGGGCACCGATCTGAAGGAGGGCCTCAACACTCTGCAGCCCCGAACACGCCTGACACCTGGCACATCCGGCCTTGGCGACGTCGGTGGCCATCCCCCGCTCGCTCATGTAGGCGGCGACCTTGCGGTAGATGCTCTCGGTGTACTCCCTCGCCGGTGGTACGACGTCTTCCATCAGGCTGCCAGCAACCGGTCGGATCGGGACGACGAACGGGAACACGCCGATGTCGATCGCCCGCCGACAACCCTCCACGGTCAGCTCCGGGTCCTCGCCCATGCCCAGGATCACATACGTGGAGACCTGGCCCTCACCGAAGCGTGCGACGGCTCGCTCCCAGGCACGGAAGTACTGGTCGATGCCGGTGCGAGCCTTCGCTGGAGCCACCTGCGCAAGCACGGCGGGGTCGAACGACTCGACGTGGATACCCACCGAGTCGATGCCCAGGTCGGCGACCTCGTCGATGACGTCGAGGTTCCTCGGTGGCTCGAACTGCACCTCGACCGGCAGCCCGGTGGCCTCCCGGACAGCATGTCCACATCGGGCGACGTACCGAGCGCCGCGATCGACGCCGTTCGAGCTCCCCGTGGTGAGGGTGGCGTCCACGGCGCCGTCGAGCTCCTTCGCGGCCATCGCCACCTCGGCGAGCTGCTCGGGGCTCTTCTTGACGATCGTGCGGCCGGAGTCCAGCGAGACCCCGATACCACAGAACTTGCACTGGTCGTCGTTGCCCCAGTAGGAGCAGGTCTGCACCACCGTGCTGGCGAACGAGTCCAGGTGCATCAGACCGATCTTCCAGTAAGGAACTCCGTCCGCGGTGCTGAGGTCATAGAAGCGCGGGCGC
>DATDAH010000027.1:0-51175 GCA_036525535.1 Acidimicrobiales bacterium | reverse complement strand
GCCGAGCGGGTCTTGAAGACCCGGACGGCCCACACCCATCGGTCAACCCGGGTCTCGTCCATCTCCGGTCCATGGTGATCGGCGCGGCCGCCGCGCTGCGAACCGGGTCGGACCGCTACCCCGCAGAGGACCCCATGGGCGATCCCAGGCTCGACACCGTGCCGGTTCCCGGCCTCTGACCGGAGAGCGCACGTTCGTCGGTCAGGGCCGTAGGGCCCAGAGGTGGATGGCGGCTTGGGCCCGCCAGGGTCGCCAGGCCTCAGCCCGGGCCTCGACGTCGCGGACGGAGGGCAGACGGCGGTCGGCCAGAGCCTTGCGCAGGCCGAGGTCGCCGGCCGGGAAGGCATCGGGCTCGCCCAGGCGGAGGGCCAGGTACTGGGCCGTCCATTCCCCCAGGCCGGGCAGGGCGGTGACCGAGGCCACGAACTCCTCCAGCGACACGCTGCCGTCGAGGCGGACCTCCCCGTCGCGCACCGCGGCGGCGAAGGAGCGGAGCGCCTGTACCCGAGCGCCGGTGAGGCCGACCCCGTCCAGGTCGTCGTCGGCCACCGCTGCGGCCTGGGGGAACGTGTGGGTCAGGCCCAGCTCGTCCAGCCCGGGCACCGGCGTTCCGAGCCGCTGGACCAGGCGACCAGCCAGGGTCCGGGCGCCGGTGACGGTGACCTGCTGGCCGAGGATGGCCCGCACGCCGACCTCGAAGCCGTCCCAGCTGCCCGGAACGCGCAGCCCCGGACGCTCGGCCACCAGACGGGCCAGGGTCGGGTCCTCGGCGAAGCGATCGTCGTCGGCCGGCTCGTGGTCGAGGCCGAACATGCGCCGGACCTGCTGGACGACGTGGATGAGGCCGTCCCAGTAGGGCAGGTGGGCCCGCAGGAGGAGGTGGTCGTCCCCGCCGGGGGACACCTCGATCACCCCCGGCTCGCCGTCGACCACGATCGTGCGCCGGTAGGTCGTGCCGTCCACGACCTCGGCCCCGTCGATGGCCCGGCCCCCGAACCACTCGAGGAGACCGTCCCAGTCCAGAGGCGCGGCGAAGGGCAGGCGCAGCGTCAGACCGCCGTCGGCGGTCAGTCGGTCGGCCTTCCGCCGGCGTTCGCGCAGCTCCCGGGGCGACGCGCGGAAGGTGTCCTGCATCGTCCGGTTGAACTGGCGGACGCTGCCGAACCCGGCGGCGAAGGCGATGTCGGTGAGGGTCAGGTCCGTGTCGTCGAGCAGGCGTCGGGCGAAGTGGGCCCGCCGGGACCGGGCGACCTGGTCCGGGGTGGCGCCCACCTGGTCGGCGAAGAGGCGGCGCAGGTGCCGGGCGCTGATGCCGAGGTGAGCGGCCAGCTCGGTCTCGGTGCGCTGGTCGAGGTAGCCGTCGACGATCAGGCGGACGGCCCGGCACACCAGCTCGGGACCGTCGACCCAGGACTCGAGGTCCGAGACCCGGTAGGGGCGGCACTGGAAGCAGGCCCGCAGGCCAGCCGCCTCCGCCGCGGCGGCGGACCGGTACGGGGTGACGTTCTTCGCCAGCGGTCGTCCGCCGCAGCCTGGGCGGCAGTAGATCCCGGTGGTGCGGACCCCGGAGTACTCGAGCGTCGTCATGGCCTCATTCTCTCGCCTTCAGCATGCCCGACCTGGCCGGATCCGGACACGGGCGCGAGAACCAGAAGATCCGCTGAATCGAGGTCCCAGCCGCAGAGTCAGGGCCCGTTCAGGGTCGATCGTCCACGGTGGCCCCGGACCAACCGGAGGAACGATCCATGAGCCACCCGACCGTGCAACGAGCTTGCCCACTGGCTGTCGTCACCGCCGCCCTCGCCCTGGTCGTCACCGCCTGCTCCGACGACGGCGCGAGCCGCGCCGCCTCGGCGACCACGGTCGCCACGAGCGAGAGCACGGCCCCGGCCTTTGTCGAACCGGTCATCGATCCGGGTGATGGTGGGGACTACGCGCCGGAGTTGGACCCGGCCGACTTCGTCGCCGTCGTCGACAACCCCTACCTGCCCTTCGTGGCGGGCAGCCGCTGGACCTACGAGGAGACCAACGGCGAAGGCCAGACCGAGGACATCGAGGTCGTCGTCCTCGACGAGACCCGGGAGATCGCCGGCATCGCGGCCACGGTCGTCCGCGACACCGTCACCCTCGACGGGGTGCTGGTCGAGGACACCCACGACTTCTACGCCCAGGACCTCGACGGCAACGTCTGGTACCTCGGCGAAGAGGTGGACAACTACGACGAGAACGGTGACCTCGCCGACCACGAGGGCTCCTTCGAGGCCGGGACCGACGGCGCCTACGCCGGCATCGTCATGGAGGCCGACCCCCAGGTCGGCGACGCCTACCGCCAGGAGTACTACCCGGGTGAGGCCGAGGACATGGGCGAAGTGCTGCGCACGGGCGAGACCGTGTCCGTTCCCGCCGGCGAATTCACCGACGTCATCGTCACCCGGGACTGGAACCCGCTCGAGCCCGACGTCATCGAGGAGAAGTACTTCGCCCCCGGCGTGGGCCAGGTCCGGGAAACCACGGTCGCGGGCGACACCGGGGAAGGCGTGTTGATCGATCTGGAGCTGGTACCCGCGCCCTGAGCCAGTCGGATTCCCCCGTCAGGGGGAGGACCGGCCGAGCGGCTCGGCGGCCGTGGCCACGCTGCCGGTCAGCCCGCCCCGCCGGAGCACGAGGAGCCCGACTCCGGGGCGGTGTCGGCCCCCACATAGGTGGCGAGGAACTCCTCGACCCGGGGATCGTCGACCGAGTCCACCGCCAGCTGCCGGTTCCAGGCGGTCAGCACGAGGGGTGGGCTGTCCTGGCCGTCATAGCGGCTGACCAGCTCGTAGGCGTTGGCCGCGGCGATCGCCTGCAGTGCCTCGAGGGTGGCGGCGTCGGCATCGCCGGTGTAGGTGATCCAGACCGCGCCGTGCTCGAGGGAGTGCACGGCGTTCTCGTTCGGGATCTCGCCGTCGTAGAACCCGCAGTTGGCCCAGACCGGGTTGTGGGGCCCCCCGACCGGCGGGCTCACGTCGTAGTCGATGGTCCCCTCGACGTGGGTGTTGTCGGTGACGCCGTAGGCGAGGACCCCGTCGATGCCCTCCGGCGCCGGTTCGCCGGTGCCGGAGTCCACGCTGCGGTTGCCGCCGCCGTCAACGCCACAGGCCCCGAGGAGCAGGAGCGCGGCGAAGCAGAGGGCAACGAGGCGAGTCACCGAGAGAGCCTACGGAGCGTCCATTCCGTAAAAGAGGCGCTCGACCACACCGCGGGCCTTCCGGGTGACCCGGCGATAATCGTTGCGCAGCCCGGCCGCGGTGGTGTCCAGGGCCCGGGCCAAGCGGGTGAGGGCGAGCGGGTCCTGGGGGAGGGCGTCGGCCGCCCGGCCACTCACCAGGTACTCGCGGTTGCGGGCCCGCTCGCAGAACTCGTAGGCCGTGCGCAGGGTGTCGGCGTCGCTCCTCTCGACCGCCCCGATCCCCTCCAAACGGTCGAGCGCGGTGAGGGTGGCGGGCGAGCGGACGTCGTGGGTCAGGGCCAGCAGCTGGACCGTGAACTCGATGTCGGTGAGCGAGCCCCGACCCAGCTTCAGGTGGAAGTCGGGGTCCTCGCCTGCAGGCAGGCGCTCGGCCTCGATGCGGGCCTTCATGCGGCGGATGTCCCGAATGGCGGCCTCGTCGGGCACCCGCCAGACGGCCGGGGCGAGCTGGTTGACCAGACCTCGGCCCAGGGCGAGGTCGCCGGCGACGGGTCGGGCCCGCGTCATCGCCTGGCGCTCCCACGTCAGGGCCCAGCGGTCGAAGTAGGCGTTGTAGCCGACGATGCTGCGGGCGGCAGGGCCCTGCCGGCCCTCGGGGCGCAGGTCGGTGTCCAGGGTGTAGATCCGGCGGGCGGGGGATCCGTCCACGAGGCGGCGCAGGCCCGTCGCCAGCCGCTCGGCTTCGGCCAGGTCCTCCGGCCCGGCCCCGTCGAACACGAAGTGGATGTCGAGGTCAGAGGCGTAGGAGAGCTCCTGGCCCCCGAAGCGCCCGACGGCGACCAGAGCGAAGGGAAGTCGAGGGTCGAGGGTGGCCAGGGCCACCTCCAGCGTGGCCTCGGCCAGGGTCGCCAGGTCCCGGCCCACCCGGGCCGGGTCGGCGTGGCCGAGCAGGTCTCGGGCGGCGATCCCGAACAGATGCCGCTGCTGCCAGCGGCGCAGGGCTTCCTGCCGATCGTCCTCGTCGGGGCGCCAGCCGATGGCCGCCTCGGCGCTCCGCACCAGCTCGGCTCGGCTGCGGGTGCGGAGGTCGTCGGGCGCGCCGAGGCGCGCCACGAGATCCGGATGGCGAGCCAGGATCTCCCCGACCTTGCGACTGGTGCCGATCACCCGGCACAGGGCCCGGGCCACCTCAGGCGACTCCCGGAAGGTGGCGGCCAGGTGAGTGGCCTGGTCCGGCCGCTCGGTCAGGTGGCGCAGGGTGAGCAGCCCGAGGTCGGGGTCAGGGGCCTGCGAGAGCCAGTCGAGGATCAGCGGTAGGAGCTGCTGCATCAGCCGGGACGAGCGGGTCAAGCCCCGGGTCAGGTCCGTCACGGCCTCGCGGGTGCGTTCGACGTCCGCGAAGCCGAACGCGGCGAGACGTTCGGCGGTGGCGTCGGCGGCCAGCCCGCCCCGGTTGCCGGCGAACGCCTCGAGCAGGGGACGGAACCAGAGCCGTTCGTGGATGGCCCGGGCTGCGACCCGGTGGGCGGCGAGGTCGGCGTCGAAGCGCTCGCGGGCGTCGGCGGCCACGCCGCTGCGGTACCCGAGGATCCGGGCCAGGCGGGAGCGGGCGGGGTCGGAGGCGGGCACGACGTGGACCTGGTGCTCGTCCTCGAGCTGCAGGGCGTGCTCGACGCGGCGCAGGAAGCGGTAGGCCGCCGCCAGCTGGTCGGCCGCCTCGGGGTCCACGTAGCCCGCCGCCCGCATCTCGGCCAGCACGTCGAGGGTGGTCGGGGAGCGCAGAGCGGGGTCGAGGCCGCCGTGGACCAGCTGCAGGAGCTGGAGGGCGAACTCGATGTCCCGGATGCCACCGGGGCCCCGCTTGATCTCGTTGTGGCTGAGGCCCCGCCGAGCGACCTCCTCCTCGGACCGGTGCTTCATCTCCCGCACGGCCCGGATGTCGTCGGCGTCGACGGGGTGGGCCCACAGGGCGTCCTCGGCGGCGTCGGCCCAGGCCTGCCCCAGGTCGGCGTCACCGGCGACCGGGCGGGCCTTGAGCAGGGCCTGGCGCTCCCAGGCCTGGGCCCATCGCTGCCAGTGAGCACGGTAGGCGGGCACCGAACGCACCAGTGGCCCGTCGCGGCCCTCCGGGCGGAGCCCGGCGTCGACCCGGAAACAGGGGCGGGCCAGGTCGAGGACCCGGCGGGCCTGCCGAGCCAGGGCCTCCGGCTCCCCGTCGCCGACGAAGAGGACGTCGATGTCGCTGGCGTAGTTGAGCTCGCCGCCGCCGAGCTTGCCCATGCCGATCACGGCCAGGTGGTCGGCCGAGGCCAGGCGGACCGCCCCCGCGAGCACGTCGGCGCCCAGGCGGGCCAGGGCCGCGGCGATGGCGTCGACGGGGTCCTGGCCGGTCAGGTCGCGGGCGGCGATGCGGAGCAGCTCCCGGTGCTTCCATGCCAGCAGGTCCGCACCGTTGCCGGCGCGCTCGGAGGCGCGTAGGTCGAGGTCGTCGAGGACGGTGAGGGCGGCGGGGTCGGACTCGAGGACCCGGGTCAGGGAGCGGCTGGCGCTGGTCACGGCGGCCAGCGCGCCCAGTGCGGCGTCGCTGCTGAGTTGCTCGTCCAGGTCCGGGTGGACCGCGAGGAGGCGCTCCAGCGCGTTGGCCGTCCGCGTCGGCACGGCGGCCGCGGCGGCGGCGCCCTGGAGCCGGTCGGGCAACACGCGCACGTCGGCAAGCTAACGACCCTCGAACCGGACCGGGACGGAAGGGTCAGGGGCCGGGGGGGGTGGGTAGCGTCGGAGGTGAATGGACGCGCTGCGGGTGGCCCTGTGCCAGGTGAACCTGACCGTCGGCGATCTCGACGGCAACGTCGAGGTGATGGCCCGGGCGCTCAAGGAGGCCGAGGCGGCCGACGCCCACGTGGCCTGCTTCCCGGAGCTGGGGGCGGCGGGCTACCCGCCGGAGGACCTGGTCCTGAAGCGGGGGTTCGTGGCCGCCAACCGGGAGGCGGTGGACCGCTTCGCCGCCCGGGTGGGGGGCACCGTCGCCGTGGTCGGCTTCGTCGAGGACGACGGCGACGTGCTCCACAACGCGGCCGCGGTGTGCGTGCGGGGCGAGGTCGTCGGCGTCTACCGCAAGCAGCACCTGCCCAACTACGCCGTGTTCGACGAGCAGCGCTACTTCGAGCCGGGCACGGACCTGCCACTCTTCGAGATCGGCGGCCTGCCGGTCGCCGTCTCCATCTGCGAGGACGCCTGGCAGTACGGCGGGCCGATCCCCGAGCTGGGAGCGGGCGGGGCCCGGGTGATCCTCAACATCAACGGCTCGCCCTACTACGCCGCCAAGGGTCGGGTCCGCGAGCGGTTGATCGGAGCGCTGGCCGGGGCGGCCGACTGCCCGATCGTCTACCTCAACCTGGTCGGCGGCCAGGACGAGCTGATCTTCGACGGCGACTCCTTCGTGTGCGACGCCGCCGGTGAGGTGGTGGCCCGGGCCGAAGCCTTCGTCGAGCAGGTGCTGGTGGTGGACGTCGTACCCGGACCCGAGCGGCCGGTCACGTTGTCGGTCACCCCGGTGACCGCCGCGGTCACACCCCAGGCCCCGTTGCCGGCCGCGCTGCCCGCGCGGGAGCTCTCCCATGCCGCGGAGGTGTGGGAAGCCGTTGTTCTGGGCACCCGGGACTACGTCACCAAGAACGGGTTCGCCGGGGTCGTGTTGGGCCTGTCAGGCGGGGTCGACTCATCGCTGGTCGCCGCCATCGCCGTCGACGCCATCGGGGCCGACAAGGTCCACGGCGTCCTCATGCCGTCCCGATACTCGAGCGACCACTCGGTGACCGACGCCGATCGGCTGGCCGCCGCGCTCGGCATCGAGACCCGGACGATCGCCATCGAGTCCGCCCACGCCGGGATGTTGACGATGCTGGCCGAGTCCTTCGAGGGTCGGGAGCCGGATCTCACCGAGGAGAACCTGCAGTCCCGCATCCGGGGCATGGTCCTGATGTCGCTGAGCAACAAGTTCGGCTGGCTGGTCCTGACCACGTCCAACAAGAGCGAGAGCGCGGTCGGCTACGCCACCCTCTTCGGCGACACCGCCGGTGGCTTCGCCGTCATCAAGGACGTGCCCAAGCTGCTGGTCTACGACCTGGCCCGCTACCGCAACGGCGTCGCCGGCCGGGAGCTGATCCCCGAGGCCGTCCTGACCAAGCCCCCGTCGGCCGAGCTTCGTCCCGACCAGCGTGACGACCAGAGCCTCCCGCCCTACCCCGTGCTGGACCCGATCCTCGAGCTCTACGTCGAGGACGACCGTTCCATCGAGGAGATCGTGGCCGCCGGCCACGATCGGGAGACGGTGGCGCGGATCGTCGGCCTCGTGGATCGGGCCGAGTACAAGCGCCGGCTCACCCCGCCCGGCCCCAAGCTGACGACCAAGGCCTTCGGCCGGGACCGCCGGCTCCCGATCACCAACCGCTACCGGGGCTGACGGTTCACTGGCAGGGTTCGGGAATGGTGTCGGCGCCCTGCGTGCTGACGTCGCAATAGGTGCGCAGGGACACCAACCACTCCCCGTCGACGTTCACCGCCTGGCCCGGCAGGTGGTCGAGCACAGCGGCCCCGTCGAGCAGCAGCGTGTAGGTGACGTCCGCCGTCGTGGCGTCGACCGCCTCGATGGCGTCGATCTGGAGACGGATGCGGGAGGCGATGTCCTGGGTGGCCTCGAGGCTCTCCCGGAAGTACGGCTCCAGCTCGTCGGCTGACTCAAGGGAGGCCAGCTTCACGTCGACGTCGGTGACGGAGCCGTCGAAGACGTTGGTGAAGGCCTGCGTGATGGCGGCCTCGGTCTCGGCGTCCACGGCCGCCGCCGGCCCCGTCGTCGTGGTCGTCACCGCGGGCACGGTGGCCGAGGGGGCGGCGTCGAGCTGCTCGGGGGTCGTCGGGCAGCTGAGGGTGGCCTGCACGCCGGTGTGGTCCGACGGGAAGGCCAGCGTCCCGTCGGCGGGCTCGCCGTTGAAGAGGCCGGTCGGCTCGACGGGGGTGCAGTCCCGCGGGCCACCCACGAAGAGGTAGTCGATGCGCTCGGACTGCAGGCTGGCCGGGTCCTCGAGGTCGGTCAGGGCGTCGTCGATGCGTCCGGACGTGCACTGCTGGCCCGTGTCCGGATCGCACTCCGGGTTCCCGACGGCGAGATGGGTGTCGACGAAGCCTGCCCCGGTGATGGCGGCGATCGTGGGCTCGTCCGGCATGGCGTTCAGGTCGCCGGCGATGACGACGACGGCCTCCGGATCGGCCACCTCGTCGGCGAACGCGACCAGCTGCCGACCCTGGCAGGTGTTGACCGTGTCGGCCACCTCGCAGGGTGGGGGACAGGTGGCCTCGTCGCACGGCCGGTCGTCGCTGCTGCTGGCCAGGTGGCTGCTGATGTAATCCACGATCCCCACGTCGGACGCGACCCGCACCCAGTAGGCGCTGCGGAGCGGGCCCGCCAGCGCGATGCGGCGAGAGCCGAGCACCGGCTCCGTGGACAGGACGGTCTCGCGGTCCAGCGTGGGGTCGTCGTCCCAGACGATCTCGTACTCGGCAGTGCAGCCGTCGCCCAGGGCCGACGCCAACTCGTCGACCGTCTGCTGGTTGGACTCCTGGACGCTGACCAGCTCGGGGCACCCGGTGTCGGCCAGTTGGTCGACGAAGAGCTGGACCCGGGCGGGCAGGTCACAGCGGTCCGAGTCCCCCGCACAGGCCGTGCCGTGCAGCAGGTTCTGGCTGACGACGGTGACCGTCGGGTCCTCATCCGATGCCGCGTCATCACCGCCGGTGTCATCAGAACAGCCCGCGACCAGAGCGAAGACGGCCAACACCAGCACGACCGAGCGCCCCCCGCGCCGCGTCACCACCCCCCGAGCCTCTCACGGATCGGGGGTGGGAGACTCCGACGATGGCGATCCGCTGCGTGCTGGTCGAGCCGGGGCTCGACCTGGCCATGGACGACGTCGACGTGCGCGCCGCCTCGTCGCCCCTTGACCTCGGCGGCCACGCCCCTCCCGAGGTGCTGGTCGTCAGCGCCGACGAGGAGGTCCTGGCCGAGGCGGGTCGGATCGGGGCCCACCGCCTGCTGGTGGCCGAGGATCCCGAGGTCACCGCGGCCGCCGCCCGCCAGCTCTGCGCCGAGTTGACCGTTCGGTCAACTCGCGCTGAGGCAGACGGCTAGGTTTTGTCTCATGGCTGATCCGAAGCGCCCGCGGGCCGCGTTCGCCCCCTGGGACCGGCGGGAGCTGCCCGGCAGCTTCACCGTCGAGGAGACGGCCAAGCGGGTCGGGCACTACAAGTGGATCGAGATGCGCCTGTTCGAGGTGCTCGGCGGCTGGGTGGCCACCGTCCCCGAGATCGACGTGAAGCTCCGCTTGGGCACGCACTGCTATCACCACGCCTGGCACAGCGAGCTCTGGCACAAGCGCCTGCCGGAGCTGCGGGAGATGAACCCCGAGAAGCTGACCCGGCCCCCCAACGAGGAGATGGTCGCCTTCGTCGACGCCCTGACCGAGCCGGAGGCCCCCGAGCTCACCATCGAGAAGCTGGTCGGCGTCTACCGGGTGCTGATGCCCCACATGATCTCGGCGTACACGTACCACCGGAACAACACCAGCCGGATCACCGACGCCCCGACCATCCGCTCGCTCGACTTCGCCCTGGCCGACGAGCTCGAGGACTGGCGCGACGGCGAGATGCTCATCCAGTCCTTGCTCGAGGCCGACGATGAAGTACAACGGGCCGCCGATCGGGTGGCCCACCTGGAGAAGCTGTTGTTGGCCGCGGGCGGCATCGCCGGTCCGGGCACCATCGGCGACCCGTACGCTGAACCCCAGCCCACGGAGGTGACGGCATGAGGAAGGCCTTTCCGGTCGAGGACCTGGCCCGGGACGATCGCTTCGTCCGGGTCGACATCCAGGACCGCATCAGCGACCCCCGCTCGGTGAAGAACAGCCGCATGCGGACCCAGGCCCGGCTGACGCCGGACCGCCCGGACTCGGCCGATGCCGCCCGGGCCCTCATGCACGGCATCTTCGTCGGGGAGATCCAGGCCCTCGAGGGCGCCGGGCGCACCTGCTGGGACTTCGACACCGGCGACGGCCGGGACGAGGCCCCCTTCGCCCTGAAGCTGGACATGGCCCGACAGTGCTGGGACGAGGCCCGCCACTGCGAGATCTCGGTCAAGCTCAGCGACTGGATGGGCACCGAGATCGGCGAGTTCTCCGAGGGAGCCTTCCTCTACGCCGCGGCCTGCAACCCGGACCCGGTCCTGCGCCTCACCGGCGTGAACCGGGCGCTGGAGGGCCTGGCCATCGACGTCTTCAACACCATGCGGGAGTTCGGCGAGATCGCCGGCGACCCCGTCCTCGAGTTCTGTGAGGACTGGATGCTGGCCGACGAGGTCACCCACGTGAAGATGGGCTCGGACTGGCTCCGTCGCCTCACCGAGGACGACCCCGAGCGCCGGAAGGACGCCCTCGAGTTCCAGCGGGTGGTCGACAAGCTCTTCTCCCTCGGCGGCTTCCGCAGCGACGACGACGACAGCCCGGTCAAGCTGGCCCGCCGCTTCCGCGAGCTGGCCGGGTTCGACGACGAGGAGATCGACGAGATCGCCGACCTCGCCAGCGAAGCCCTCGAGGAGGCCCGCACCCGCCAGGAGGCGGCGGCCGCTCTCGCCACCGCCTGACCCGGTGGCCCAGATCGAGCTCCGCCCCGACAAGTGGGCGATGGTCGACTACGACCCCGACCGCCTCCGGGCCATAGCCGAGGCCATGGCCGACGCGGCCGGCCTCCCGGCGGACCTCGAGGTCGTCGTCGCGCTGGACGACCGATCGCCTCTGGGCCGCTACAGCATCGACTCGATGGATCCCGTGTTGGTGTCCATGGAGAGTGGCGCCTTCGAGGATCCCAAGCACCCCCGTCAGCTCTCCGAGGCAGGAGCCGCCGGGGTCCTCGGCCGCCTCTTCTTCCGGGTGGCCGACCGGCTGACCGAGGGCTTCGCCGACGCGCCCGACGACGCCGACCTCGAGCCGGCGGCCGGCGTGGCCTGGGAGGTCCATGCCGCCGGGCGCCTGGCCCGGGCCGGCCAACAGGCCCAGCTCCAGCGGTGGCGCTACCACTTCCGGAACCGGCACGGGTTCACCGACGAGGGCGACGCCGCCTTCGACACCCTCTGGTCCGCCGACACGCTCAGCTGGGCCGAGGTCCAGGCCCTCTCGGCAGCTGCGCTGGCCGGCATCCCCGCCTGACCGTCCGGGCGGCGGGGTAGGGACCGGCGGTGACCGAAGCGGAGCACGCGCTGGACGAGTTTCTCGGCGGCATCAACCGGGTGATGTGGATCCTCACCGCCGCCGACGGTGGTGAGCGGTCCGGCTGCTTGATGGGCTTCGCCACCCAGTCCAGCCTCGATCCGCCCCGGTTCCTGGCCTGTGTCTCCCGGGCCAACCACACCTTCGCCCTCGCCGCCCGGGCCGAGCACGTCGCCGTCCACGCCGCCCCCGACGAGGCGGACCTCACCCTGGCCCGGCTCTTCGGCGAGGAGACGGGCGACGAGATCGACAAGTTCGCCCGCTGCGAATGGCACGAGGGCCCGGAGGGCCAACCCGTTCTCGACGCCTGCCCGGCCTGGTTCGTCGGCCGGGTGCTCGACCGCATCGACCTCGGCGATCACGTCGGCCTGCTCCTCGAGCCCGTCGCCGTCGAAGGCACCCCGACCGACGTACTCAGCTTCGCGCGGGTCAAGGATCTCGACGCCGCCCACTGAAGGGAGGGCTCAGGCCAGGTCGTGGGCGCTGATCGCCTCGAGCAGGTCGATGTCGGGGGGCGCCGTGAGCAGGCCGCGACAGGCCTCGGCCATCTCCACCATGTCGGCCGAGTCGAAATGGGCCTGCTGGGCGGCGGGCGACGACCACTTCTGGATGACCAGCAGCCGGCCCGGGTGGGTGACCGACGCGATCAGGTCGATGTTGCGACAGCCCGGGTGCCCCCGGGCCAGGACCACGTACTTGGCCAGGACCGAGAGCAACGCCTCGGGATCGGCCGCGGTGAAGACCATGACCACGACGGTCAGATCGACGTCATCGGGGTCGGGCACGGGTGGGACCTCAAGCACGGTGGGGTTCGGGCCGTTGTCACGGAGAGCGACCGGGGCACCCCGGTCGGCGGTCGACGCCGGTTGGGCTACTTGACCGCGTCGGTATCGTAGGCAAGGCCCCACTGGCGACCGCGGGATTCGGTCCCGGCCGCCGGTACCGTCCATCGAGGTTCCCACTGAAGGTTCCCGAATCTGGCCAGGGAGATCGTCGTTGCCCAAGGAACGTGTCGAGCGGGACGAAGAAGACCTCGTTCGCCTGTACCTCACCGACATCGGGCAGTACCCGCTGCTCACCAAAGATGACGAGGTCCGGCTCGCGCAGCAGATCGAGGGTGGCACCGCCGCCCGCGAGGAGATGGACGCGGCCGCCACGCTGACGCCCGCCCGCAAGCGGGAGCTGCGCAAGGCCCTCCGCCTCGGTGAGGACGCGGAACGCACCTTCGTCCAGTCCAACCTGCGCCTGGTCGTCTCGATCGCCAAGAAGTACCAGGCCTCGGGCCTGCCCCTGCTGGACCTGATCCAAGAGGGCAACCTCGGCCTGATGCACGCGGTCGAGAAGTTCGATTGGCGCAAGGGCTTCAAGTTCTCCACGTACGCCACCTGGTGGATCCGCCAGGCCATCACCCGCGGCATCGCCAACACCGGCCGCACCATTCGCCTGCCGGTGCACGCCGGCGACACCCTCGCCCGCCTGCAGAAGGCGCGCTCCCGGCTCGAGCTCAAGTACGGCCGTCCGGCCACCTTGTCCGAGCGGGCCGCCGAGGTGGAGATGCCCGAGGACAAGGTGACCGAGGCGCTGCGCTTCGCCGCCGAGCCCCTGTCGCTCTCCGAGCCCCTGCGGGAGGACGGCGACGCCGAGCTGGGCGATGTGGTCGAGGACCGCTCCGCGGAGTCCCCCTTCGAGGTAGCGGCCACCGCGCTGCTCCCCGAGGAGATCCAGCGCCTGCTCGCCCCGCTCGACGAGCGGGAGCGGGAGATCCTCAAGCTGCGCTTCGGCCTCGACCGGGGCGAGCCCCGGACGCTCGAGGAGGTGGGGGAGCACTTCAACCTCACCCGGGAGCGGATCCGCCAGATCGAGGCCCGGGCCATGTCGAAGCTGCGCCATCCCAGCAGCGACACGGGGGCCCGCGACCTGCTCGCTGTCTGACCCACCAACCAGCGACAACCAGGGGGGATCCCGTGCGCCGTCTGTTCCTCGCCGTCTCCACCGGCCTCTTGGCCATCCTGCTCCTCGCCCCGCCCGCGGGCGCCGAGGAGGTCCAGGGCAACGACCCCCCGGGGGACGTCCCCGTCGCCCGAGGTGACCTGACCTTCTTCGGCGCCATCCACGGACCGGCCCGGGTCGATCTGCGGGTGCGGACGCTGATGGGTGGCAATCCGGAGAACGTCTGGCCCAACCGGGCGACGCGGATCCGCTGGCGCCTGGACACCGTGTTCGCCGCCCCGGGGCCGGAGTACTACGCCGACATCGTGATCGCCACCGGCGTGGACACGGTCATGTTCGGAAAGGTCCGCAGGGTCTCGGACAACCACCTGATGTGCTCGGCCCAGAACCACGTGCCCGGCGACAACACGGTCGCACAGGCGAGCAACGTCTACCGCTTCCGGTTCCTGCGGGGGTGCATCGGCGCCCCGCTCCGCTTCCGGGCCCGAGCCACCTTCATCTGGGACGGCGGCCGCCCCAACGTCGGGCCGGTGTTCACCGACTTCGCCCCCAACGGCGGCCCGACGGCGCCCATCGGCACCCCGGCCTGATCACCGACGAGGAGCTCGCGGCCCTCGAGGCTGAGGTTCAGCGGGCCCTCGGGTCAGGCGACCGCTCCGGACTCGACCTCCGGGGCTTCGGGGTCACCAGTGTCGTCCTGGCCGCACCCCTCGGGGCCCCGACGGTGGCCTGCAAGCGGGTGCCCCCCTTCCGGGACCGGGCCACCTTCGAGCGCTACCGCGAGGTCGTGCTCCGCAACATCGACGAGCTCCGGGCCGCCGGGGTCCGGGTGCTCGACACCGAGGTGCGCGTGGTCAGCCATGACGGTCGCCTGGTCGGCTTCGTCGTCCAGCCGCTGTTGCCGGCCGACACCCTGGGGGAGGCGGTCCTGAAGGCCTCGGTCCCCTCGGCCGAGCACCCGCTGGTCGTGGCCATGGTCGATCACGTCCTCACCGCCACGACCGATCGTCGTGGCGTCGACGCTCAGGTCGGGAACTGGGCCGTGGTCGACGGCGACGTGGTCTACGTCGACGTGACCACCCCCTTCCTGGTCGACGATCGGGGCGACCTGGCCATGGAACTAGACGTCTTCCTCCAGGCCGGCCCACCGGTCATGCGCCCGATCTACCGCCGGGAGCTGCCCACCTCGATGAAGCGCTGGCTGGATCCCCGGCACGCCCTGCTGGACCTGGTCGGGAACCTGTACAAGCGGGACCTGGACGACTGGGTCCAACCGATCATCACGGCCACGGCGGGCAAGGTCGACCCCCCGCTCACCGTCGAGGAATCCCGGGCGTACTACGACGGTGAGGTCAAGACCTGGACGATGTTGCACCGGGTCCTCAAGGGCTACGACTGGTGGCAGCGCCGCGTCCGGCGGACGACGCCGAACGGGTTCCTGCCCCCGCCCGACTACGACCCGGTCGCCTGGAAGGCGAAGCAGCAGGCGTGGGCCTGACGGGATCCGACCTAGCCCACGAGGTGGTGGTCGTAGGCGTAGGCGGTGGCGGCGCTGCGCGACGTGACGCCGAGTTTGGTGAAGATGTGGCTCACGTGGCTCGCCACCGTCTTCTCGCTGATGACGAGCTCTTGCGCTATTCCCCGGTTGGTCGTGCCTCGGGCGAGCAGCCGAAGGACCTCCAGCTCGCGTTGAGTGAGACCCTCGATCGAAGATCTGGCTCCCGGCTCGACGGTCGTGTTCAGAGCTTCCGCCGTCGGGAGTGAGTCGAGGACGGCGCGCGCCGCGCCCGACTCCATGGATGCTGCGTCGTGGTCGCCGAGCGCAGCACAGGCCTCAGCGAGGAGAAGTCGGGTACGGGCAGCGTCGTAGCGCACGCCAAGCGCGTGGAACTCATTGAAGGCTCGGCGTAGCTCGACGAGCGCGGCCTTGGGTTCGCCCTCAGCTGCGAGCACGGCGCCGAAGGAACGGGCGGCGTGCGCTCGCAGGAGCGGAGTGCCGAGCATGGCCGCCACCTGGCGGAGTTCCTCGGCGGCGTCGCGGGCGGCGGCGGAGTCGCCGGTGGAGAGCACGATCTCCACGTAGGGGGCGAGTAGTCGGGTCCGCGAGATCGGGTCCTGGGCTTCGTCGAGGGCCCGGCGGAGCATGGCGTCGGCCGCGACGGGCCGTCCCTGGGCGAGTCGCAGCAGCGCCAGGCCGGGCTGGGGATCGCGGCCGTGCTCGTTGGCGCGCCGGTAGGCGGCCTCGGCGCCGCCGAAGTCGCGGACGAGACGGAGGAGGTCGCCCTCGATGACGCAGGCGCCGGCGAGGGCGGCGGCGTTGACGGGTGCGGCGAGCCGATCGCAGGCGTGTCGGGCCTCGACGAGAGCGTCGGGCCACGCCCCGAGCAGCTCGAGGACTTCGGCGCGGTGCAAGAAGCAGTGGCCCCTGTAGAGCACGAGCTCTTGCTGGGTGTCGCACCAGCGGACGAACGACTCGGTCCACGCTCGACATCGTCCGAGGTCGAACAGCTCCGAGCAGGCGTCGATCACCGAGCAGTAGGCGTCCCCGGCCGCCAGCGGTGACAGCTCACCGGCTTCGATCGCGGCCATGGCCTCGTCGAGCAGGCCCAGCCCTTCGGCGACGTCGCCGAGGTAGATCAACATGCGACCCTCGCCGATGCGGGCCACAGTGACGAGCTCGCGCTGGGCGAACCGCGCCCCGATCTTTCCGGCGTGGACGAAATGGGCATGCGCCCCCGCGATGTCCCCGGCCTCGAAGATCCGGAGCATCCCCAGCCCCCATTGGAGGTAGCCCTGCTCGACGCAGTCGATGTCTGCCTCCTCCAGGAGCCGGGCCGTGCGATCGACCCAGCCTCGGCAGCGGCCGAGGTCGCCCTTGAACCCGAAGCCCTGGGCGAGCTTTCCCCCGAAGTAGGCCGCCCGGTGCAGGGCACCATCGGCCAGGCAGACCTCGTGGGCTCGGGCCCACCGGGCGAAGCCCTCCACGTCGTGACCGGTCAAGTAGCCGGCCGTTGCCGCCCGATCGAGATCGTCGATCTCGAGGCTCTCCGGAGCCAGCGTCGACCACAGCCGCCAGGCATCCCCCCACCGGCAGTCGTCGCTCGCCGCCCGAGCGTCCTCGACGGTGTTCACCATGCGGCCAGTCTCGCCCACCTGTAGGCCGCGATCAGGCGAAGAACGCCTCGGCCTCGTCGCGCAGTGCGCCTAGGAACATCCACATCTCGGCGATGCGATCGCCGTCGAACCGGTACACGAACGCGTTGCGGGAGTCGAGCGTGTTGCCGTTGCGGCGCAGCGAGGCGTGCTCCCACTCGGCGGCCCAGCCGTCGGCGCCAATGCAGAACAGCTGGTCGAGCTCGATCTGGCCGTTGGTGGTCTCGAACCACGAACCGACCACGCTGAGCAGCCCTCCCACCCCCGCATGGTCCCCCGCCATCGGATCCGGGCCACGGAGATGGAAGACGAGGTCGTCGCTGAAGATCTTCGCGAGGGCCGCGTGGTCCTGTTCGAAGATCGCGGCCGTCATCTCGTTCACGATCTTGACGTTGGGATGGTCGCTCATCGGTCCTCCAGCGTTGTGTGCCTGTTGCTGTTGCGAACGTAGGAACAACGAGGGTGCGTGCACATCGGGCGAACTGACGATCTTCGAGAGGCGTGGACTCAGAGGTTCTACCGACGGCGGCATCGAAGGTTTCCATGTTTCTCCCGATGCGCAGACGCCGAGTCGCTCCGTACCGTCGCCGGTGAGCGACAACAGGAGGAATGTGCCGACATGAGCCAGCTCGCACCGACCGTCCTCGACGACGCCCTCGCCCAAGAGCTCAGCGAACGCCTCGCCGACGTGTTCCGCACCGCCGACGCCGGCGCCGTCCTCGCCGACGATGTCTTCCTCGATGGCCATCCGCCCCTGTGGCGCTTCCAGCTTCGAGGCCGTGACGCCTTCGATGTCTGGATCAAGGGCTTCATGCCCGAGGGGGCCGACACGACCGTGGTCCGCACGATCCCCACCGTGACTGGCTTCGTCACCGAGTTCACCGGCTACCACCACGACAACGGCGCAGAGATCACCGACCGCAAGATCCTTCTCGCCGAGGTACGCGCCGGCCGCATCACCGAGCTCACCATCTACTGCAGCGGCGACTGGAACGCCGAGCTCCGAGCGCGACACGCCGCGGAGACCCAGCTCATCCGACCCTGAGCCCCACGATGTCCACTACGACGCCGAGACAACGGATGCTGGCTGGGCTGCCGGCCGCCACCCAGACCGTCGACGTCGACGGCGTCTCCACCTCCGTCATAGAGGCCGGCGACGGGCCCCCTCTCCTGCTGCTCCACGGTGGCATCGAGTGCGGCGGCCCCATGTGGGCCCCGGTGCTCACCCGTCTCGCACGGCACCACCGGGTCGTGGCGCCCGACGTCCCCGGGCTCGGTCAGTCCGCTGCGGTCCCCCTTCTCGATGTCGACGCCTTCGGCCGCTGGCTCTCGGGCGTTGCCGAGCACACCAGCCTCGAGCGTCCCACGATCGTCGCCCACTCACTCGTCGGTAGCCTCACCGCCCGCTACGCCACCAGCGGAAGTCCCGCTGTTCGACGGCTCATCGTCTATGCCGCGCCCGGTGTCGGCCCCTATCGCATGCCACTGCATCTCCGCTACGTCGCCATCCGGTTCGCGCTTCGCCCCACTGCCCGGAACGCCGAACGATTCGATCGCTTCGCCCTGCTCGACCTCGATGCCACCCGCCAACGCGATCCTGACTGGTACGACGCTTTCGAGACCTACACGCGATCTCGCGCCCGGGATCCCGACGTCAAGAGGACGATGCGTCGGCTCGTCGCAAGAGAGACCAGGCCGATTCCGGACGCCGAGCTCGACCACATCGACGTTCCCATCACCCTGCTGTGGGGTCGCCACGACCGCATGGTCCCGCTTCCGGTCGGTGAAGCCGCCGCATCACGCCATGGCTGGCCACTGCACATCATCGACGGCGCCGCCCACGCCCCGCACATCGAGCAACCGGAAGCATTCGTCGACACGCTCACCGCCATCATGTCCGCGCCTGAACCCCAGAGCGGACTCCGACCACCCAGTGGCGGAGGTGGACGGGAATCGAACCCGCCGGACGGGGATCGCCCGTCCCACCCGCTTTGAAGGCGGGGGAGCCCACCAGGTGCTCTGACACCTCCACCCGACACGGTAGGGCGGGACCGACCTAGGGTGGTCCCATGAAGAAGCTGCTGTTGCTCCTGGTCGTGGTGGTTCTCGGCGTGGTCGTTGCGAAGAAGCTCCAGGAAGCCTGAACACCTAACGCCGGCGTAGGGCGGTCCGACCCTTGGGTCGGGCCGTTCGTCGCGTCCAGGCCCGCATCGATCGCCCGAACTGCTCCCAACCGGACGGCTCGGGCTCGCGCCGCAGGAGCCAGAAGACCACCACGCCGGCCACGATGGCGGCCAGGCCTCCGCTGATGGCCGCGGTGCGACCCGGGACGGGCATGGACACCCGGTCCCGCATCTTCACCGGGCGCTGGAAGACGCGGACCTCCCAGTCCCGCTCGGCGGCGATGCGGGCCAGGCCTCGGTCGGGGTTGACCACGACGGGGTGGCCGACGGCGGACAGCATCGGCTCGTCGGTGATGGAGTCCGAGTACGCGTAGGACGCGGCCAGGTCGATGCCCTCCCGCTCGGCCGCCTCCTCCATGGCGATGACCTTGGACGGCCCGTAGGAGTAGAAGTCGACGCCACCGGAGTAGCGACCGTGCTCGTCGACCTGGGGCCGGGTGGCGATGACGTCGTCGACGCCGAGGTACTGGGCCAGGGGATCGACGATCTCCTGGGGCGAGGCGCTCACGATGAAGACCTTGCGCCCCTCGGCCTGGTGGAAGCGGATGAGGTCGAGGGCCTCCTCGTAGATGATCGGCTCGATGACCTCTTCGAGGGTCTCGCGGACCAGCGAGCGGATGTGATCCTGGGACCAGCCGGCCGTGACCCGGAGCGCGGCCTCGCGCATCCTGGCCATCCGGGCCTCGTCGGCGCCGAGGTAGAGGTAGACGAGCTGGCCGTACAGGGCCCGCAGGAGCAGCCAACGGGACAGGAGGCCGGCCCGGTAGAGGGGCTTGCCGAAGGCCACCATCGAGGCGCGGGCGATGACGGTCTTGTCCAGGTCGAAGAACGCGGCCTCCATCCGGCCCACCCTAGGAACGCGAGGACCCCGTTGTTCGTGAACCTCGTCACGCCTAACGTGGGCTTCGTCGCGAGTTCACCGGCCGTGTGCCGGGCTCGCCCCGGCGCTTCCCCCGCCTGTCACCTCTGCTCGGGGGACGTCCTGTGCACCTTTCCTGCTGGGCCCTCAAGGGCGGTGTGGGGACCACCGTGGTCACCGCCGCCCTCGGCCTCACCCTCACCCGCGCCGGTCACGACGTGCTGCTCGTCGACCTCGCCGGCGACCTGCCTGCCGCGCTCGGCCTGCCCGAGCCCGACGGTCCCGGCCTCACCGACTGGTTGGCCGCGGGCGACGACGTCCCCGCCGACGGGCTCGGCCGCATCGAGATGCCGGCCGTCCCCGGACTGTCCGTCCTGCCTCAGGGTCGCGGCGAGCTCGGACCGACGGACCGGGTCGAGGCCCTGGTGGCCGCCCTCGATCCCCGCCGCTCGGTGGTGATCGACTGCGGCGTCCTCGGCGCCTGCGAGCCCGACCGGGCGGTCGTCGCGGCCCGGTGCACGCACTCGCTGCTGGTCACCCGGGCCTGCTACCTCGCCCTGCGTCGGGCGGCCGACCCGCCCCTGCGTCCCTCCGGGGTCGTCCTGGTGACCGAGCCGGGTCGGGCCTTGGACCGCACGGATGTCGAACAGGTCGTGGGTGCACCCGTCCGGGCCGAGGTGGCCCTGGATCCCGCGGTTGCCCGGGCGGTCGATGCCGGGCTGCTGGCCAGCCGGCTGCCCCGGGGCCTCGAACGCGCCCTGCGCCGTGCCGCCTGAGGGCCAGGAGCTGGAGGCCCGGGTCCACCAGCGCCTCCTGACTGAGGTCCCGGAAGGAGACGGGGACCGGGTGGTCGAGGTGGCGCGGGCCGTAGGCCGCGAGGCCCCGCTCTTGACCGGCTCGGAGCGGGGTGGGGTGGCCGACCGGGTGGTGGCCCGCATCCGAGGCCTGGGAGCCCTCGAGCCCCTGCTGGCCGATCCGGAGGTGTCCGAGGTGATGGCCAACGGCCCGGGGCCGGTCTGGATCGAGCGGGCGGGGCTCCTGCGAGCGACGGCCATCGTGCTCGACCGGCCCACCATCGAGCACCTGGTGGAACGGATCGTGGCCCCGCTCGGTCTCCGGGCCGATCGGACCGCTCCCCTCGTCGACGCCCGGCTGCCCGACGGCTCCCGCGTGAACGTGGCCCTGCCACCGCTTGCCGTCGACGGGCCCTACCTGACGATCCGCCGCTTCCGGAGCCGGCGGATCACCTTGGCCGAGGCCTGCCCACACGGGGTGGACGCATTGCTCGAGCGGGCCGTGAACGGCCGGGCCAACGTCGTCATCGCCGGGGGGTCGGGGGCGGGCAAGACCACCCTTCTCAACGCGCTCGCCGGTCGCTGCCCACGGGGCGAGCGAATCGTGACCGTGGAGGACGTGGCCGAACTGGCCCTGCCCGGTGAGCACGTGGTCCGCCTGGAGGCCCGGCCCGCCAACGCCGAGCGGGTCGGGGCGGTGACGATCCGGGACCTGGTGCGCAACGCCCTGCGCATGCGGCCCGACCGCCTCGTCGTCGGCGAGGTGCGGGGCGCCGAGAGCTTGGACCTGCTGCAGGCCATGAACACCGGTCACGCCGGGTCGATGGCCACCTGTCACGCCAACAGCCCGATCGACGCCCTGGACCGCCTGGCCACGCTCGCCCTGATGGCCGACGTGGCCCTGCCCCTGACCGCAGTAGCGGCCCAGTACCGATCCGCCGTGGATCTCGTCGTCCAGGTCGCCCGCCACCCCTCGGGCCGGCGCGGCGTGGTCGCCGTCTGGGAGGTGCCTCTCCCCGGCGCGGACACGACCGGCCGCCTGTTGGCCGACGACACAGGCGTTCTCGCTCCACCGACCCGCCCACCCCGCTGGCTCCCCGAGGTCGACGCGTGACCCGCCCCCCGTCCTGGAACCCGCCGTTCGTGGTGGGCCGCGAGTTTCAGGTTCCGGAACGGTGATGGTGACGGCGGCCATGGCGCGGCGACGGGCCCGGCGCCGGCTGGCCGTCCCCGCTCGGGGCGACCGCGCGACCTGGTCGACCGCCCCGGTCGAGCGATGGCTGGCCCCTCGGTTGTCGGCCGCCGACGTGGCCTGGCCTCCGGCCGTCGTCGCTCAGGGCGCGGCGCTCGTCGCGGCGTCCGCCGCCGCGCTCGGCCTCGTCGGCGGCGGGCCCCTTCTGGCCCTCCTTGCGCTCCTGGTCGTCGTGGGGGCATCGGCGGGGACCCTGCTCGCCGCCGGCGGTCGGCGCGAGGCCCGGGTCGAACGCGAGCTGCCGGCGCTGCTGGAGGCGGTGGCCCGTGGCCTGCGTTCGGGCGCGGCGATTCCGACCGCGTTGCGGGAGGCCGCGGCCACGGGTTCGGTGGCGGCCCACGATCTCGCCACTGTCCTGGTCGACGTCGACCGGGGCCTGTCCTTCGGTGTCGCCCTCGACCGGTGGGCACAGCGCCGCCCCCGTCCCGGCGTCCGCCTCGTGGTCGGCGCCTTGTCCATGGCCATGGCGTCGGGGGGCACGCCGGCGCGGGCCGTGGACGGCGTGGCGGCCACCCTGCGGGAGCGGGCCGAGGTCGACCGGGAGGTCCGGGCGCTGGCCACTCAGGCCCGGGCCTCGGCCGCCGTGGTGACGCTCGCCCCGCTGGCCTTCGGCGTCCTGGGCGCCCTCGGCGACGAACGAACGGCGACCTTCCTGCTGCGGACGCCTGCGGGACTGGCCTGCCTGGTGATCGGGTTGGTCCTCGACGGCATCGGGGCGGCGTGGATGGTCCGGATCGCCCGGGGCGCGACGTGATCGTCCTCCTCGCCCTCGGTGCCGGCGTCGTCCTGGCCTGGCCGTCCCGCCCCTGCCGGTTCTGGCCTCCGATTCGCCGCCTGGGGGCGGCGAATCAGAGGCCAGAACGGGACGGTTGGGTTCCGGACGGCCGCCTGCCGGTCGTCGGGCTGGCCGCGGTGCTCGCGCTCGCCGTGTCGCCGCTGCTCGGGCTCGCCGTCATCGCCCTGGTGGTCGCCCGGCCGCGGCTGGCCGCCCGCCGGGCCGCGGCTCGCTACCGGTGGGCCGTGGTCGACGCCGTGCCCGAGGCCACCGACCTGCTCGCCCTGTCCGTGGCGGGTGGCCTGACCGTGCCTCTCGCGCTGGTCGCCGCAGCCCGTTGGTCGCCCCCTCCGGTGGGTGAGGTGCTGCAGCGGGCCGGTGGCGAGATCGGCCTCGGGCGGCCGACGGCCGAGGTCCTCGAGGGCCTGGCCGAATCGCTGGGGCCGCCGGCCCAGCCCCTGGTCGACGTCCTGTTGGCCTCCGAGCGCTACGGCGTACCGCTCGGTGACAGCCTGGACCGGGTCGCCCGCGAAGCCCGACTGGAACGTCGCCGCCGGGGCGAGGAGCGGGCTCGGCGGGTGCCGGTGCTCCTGCTCTTCCCGCTCGTGCTCTGTGTGCTGCCCGCCTTCGCCTTCCTCACGGTGGTGCCCCTGCTCGTGGGCTCGCTGCCGGACCTTCCCCCGTGAACCCCGACCTCCCCGGAGGTGTCCCGTGCTCCTGAAACTCCTCGTCACCGTCCAGGTGACCGTGTCCCGCTGGTTGCGTCGTCCCGACCCGGAGCGGGGCCAGACCACCGCCGAGTACGCCCTCGTGCTCGTCGGCGTGGCGGCCATCGCCCTGCTGGTCGTGGCCTGGGCCTCGGACACGAACAAGATCGGACGTCTGCTCGACGGGGTGCTGGACAGCATCCTCGACCGGATCCCGTGACCGGGCGGTGTCAGCGGGAGGGCGGCCAGGCCACGGTCGAGGTCGCGCTCCTGCTGCCGCTGCTGGTCCTCTTGCTCCTGGCCGTGGTGCAGGTCGGACTGGTGGTCCGGGACCAGGTCGTGGTGACGCACGTCGCGCGCGAGGCCGCCCGGGCCGCCGCCGTCGACCCGCGGCTCGCCGTGGCCCGCGAGGGAGCAACCGCGGCCGCTCGGCTGGACCCTGATCGCTTGGAGGTCGAGCTGTCGGGGAGCACCGATCCCGGCGGTCGGCTCACCGTGACCATTCGCTACCGGTCGCCCACCCGGGTCCCTCTGATCGGGCCGCTGGTCGGCGACCGCACCCTCGTGGCCGAGGCGACGATGCGGGTCGAGTGAGCCGGGGTCAGGGCTCGGCGAGGATGACCTCGAGGAGGCGAATGGCGCCCGCCTTGTCGAGCGGCTCGTTGAAGTTGCCGCACTTGGGGGACTGGACACAGGACGGGCAGCCGTCGGGGCAGCCACAGGACCGCAGGGCATCCAGCGTCGTGGGCAGATGACGGTCGGCCGCTTCGTAGCCGAGGTCGGCGATGCCGGCGCCGCCCGGGTAGCCGTCGTAGATGGCGATGGTGGGCAGACCGGTGTCGGACTGGAGCATGGTGGACACGCCGCCCACGTCCCAGCGGTCACAGATCGTGAACAGGGGGAGCATGCCGATGGCGCAGTGCTCGACGGCGTGCAGCGTCCCCGGCCCCTCGGTGGGACCGACCTCGGCGAGGGCCAGCACCCCCGGCGTGATCGTGTACCAGACGGCGCGGGTGCTCAGGTGCTGGGTGGGCAGGTCGAGCTCCTCGTGGCCCAGGGTCTCGCCCGTGGCCGCGTCCCGTCGGCGGTAGCCGACGACCTGGCTGCTGACCTCGATGCACCCGAGGGCGAGGTGGGACCGACCCACGTCCCGCTCGGCATCGACCTCGGCGATGCGGACGTGGGTCTCGGTCCGGGGCTGGGTCCACTCGCCCCCCTCGTCGGGCTCGACCACCGCACGGCGGGCGTCGAGGTCCAGCTCGGTGACCTTCCAGTACCGCCCCTGGTGGACGTAGACCGCACCGGGGTGGACCTGGCTGGGCGCCCGCCCCTGGTCGACGGTGCCGACGAGCTCGTCGTCGTCACCGACGCGGGTGACGATGCGGACCTCGGAGGCGAACCCGCTGCGCAGGCCGACGCCGTGGGCGGGCCAGCCCGAGCCGCACCAGACGGCGGCGGCCGAGTCCCGCCGGGGTCGGAGGCGGAGTTGGTCGGCGAGCACGAGGCGCCGGACCCCGTCGTCCAGCAGATCGCCCCACCAGCGCTCGTCGGCCGGGGTCAGCGGGTGCTCGTAGGCGGCGCAGGCCAGGTGCGGGAGCAGGACGTAGGGGTTGGAGGGGTTGATGACGGCGGGCTCCGGCGGCCGGGTGAAGACCTCGGTCGGGTTGGCCATCAGCCATTGGTCGAGCTGATCGTTGCCGGCCACGAGCACGGCCACGGACTCCTGGCCCTCGCGCCCCGCCCGCCCCGCCTGCTGCCACAGGGAGGCGATGGTGCCCGGGAAGCCGTTGAGGATGCAGGCGTCGAGGCCGCCCACGTCGATCCCGAGCTCGAGGGCGGTGGTGGCCACGACGGCCCGGAGGCGCCCGGTGAACAGGTCGGCCTCGATCTCGCGACGCTCGGCGGCCAGGTAGCCGCCGCGGTAAGCAGCCACGCTGTCCCTCAGCTCCCGGGGGAGCCGGCGCTGGACCTCGGTGGCCACCACCTCGGCCCCTCGTCGGCTGCGACAGAAGGCGATGGTGCGATGGCCATCGAGGACCATGCGGGCCACCAGGTCGGCCGTCTCCTTGTTGGTCGAGCGCTTGGGACCGTCGGGCTCCCGGCCGTCGTCGTGGTCCGTCAGGTCGATGCCCACCTCCGCCTCGACGGCGGGGTTCCACAGGGCGACGAGGCGCTCACCCTTGGGGGAGGCGTCGTCGGTGATCTCGGTGACGGGCAGTCCGCAGAGCTCGGAGGCCAGGCGCCCCGGCCGGCCGATGGTGGCCGAGCAGAACACGAAGGTCGGGTCGGAGCCGTAGAGGTTGCAGACCCGCCGCAGGCGGCGCAGCAGGTGCGCCACATGGGTGCCGAAGATCCCCCGCAGGACGTGGAGCTCGTCGACCACCACGTGCTCCAGCCGGCCGAGGTAGGTGGACCACTTGGCGTGGTGGGGCAGCAGGGCGGAGTGCAGCATCTCGGGGTTGGTCAGCAGGACGGTCGCCTTCCCCCGGGCCCACGTCCGCTCCTCGGTGGAGGAGTCGCCGTCGTAGGTGGCGGGGACGAGGCCGGGCAGGTCCAGCTTGAACAGGGCGCGGGCCTGGTCCTGGGCGAGCGCCTTGGTCGGGAAGATGCAGAGGGCGGTGCTGGGTCGCAGCGGGGCCAGCGCGGCCTCGGCGATGGGGGCCTGGTAGCAGAGGGACTTGCCCGAAGCGGTGCCGGTCGCGAGCACGACCGACCGACCGGCCCGGACCTCGTCGATGGCCGCAGCCTGGTGGGCCCACAACCCGTCGACGCCGAGCCGTTCCCAGACGAGGTCGGGCAACGGGGCGGCCAACTCGCCGAAACGGGCCGCTCGCGCGGGCAGCCGTTCGAGGTGGACGAGGCCGCGGCCGGCCACGAGGTCGGCCAGCGGCAGGGGTTCGATCGGTGTCAGCGGCGCGAGCGCCATTGCTTGAGCCTATGACCGCGCGGTGACAGGTGACAGGGGCGTAACTACGACGGCGGGATTCGGGCATTACGGATCCATGACGGCAGCCGTCGTACGCTGGCGGGAGTGAGCCGCTATGAGGAGGTGGCCGTCGAGGACCGTGACGGCTGGCGCGTGCTGCGCCTGGCCGGCGAGGTCGACGTCGCCACCGCCCCCCGCCTCCGGGACCGCCTCGTGCAGCTCATCACCGAGGGCCCGCCCCGGCTCGTGGTCGACCTGAGCGGGCTCACCTTCATCGACTCGATGGGCCTGGGGGCGCTGGTCAGCGGCCTGAAGCGGGCCCGGGCCCTGGACGGCGACCTGCGCCTGGCCGGGCCCACCGACCACGTGGCCAAGGTCCTGTCCATCACCCGGCTGGACAAGGCCTTCCTGGTCGGCGACACCGTCGAGGCCGCCCTGGCCGGAAGCCCGGGGTGATCCCGTTGGGCGAGGTCGTCGAGCTCGAGATCCCGCCCACCATGGAGTACCTCGATCTCGCCCGTGTCGTGGTGAGCGCGGCCGCATCGGTCGATCCCGCCTTCCCCCCGTCCCGCGTCTCGGATCTGCGCCTGGCCGTGTCCGAGCTGTGCGCCAACGCCATCGAGTCCCACCAGCGGGCGGACAACGACGAGCCGCTGACCATCCGCTGTGACCTCGACGACGACCGGGTCACCATCGAGATCGAGGATCACGGCGGTGGCTTCGACCCCGACGCGCTGTCCCCTATGCCGCACGCCACCGATCCGTCCCGGCTGGAACGGGAGCGGGGCCTCGGCATCCCGTTGGTCAGGACCCTGGCCGACGACGTGGAGTTCCTGGTCAAGGACGATGGCACCACGGTCCGCGTCGTCCTCTTCCACCCGAACGGAGACGGCCGCTGACGGGAAGGTCGGGTGAGCCGCCGCCAGATGGGTAAGGGGAGGCGATGAGCATCCTCCTCATCGTCCTCGTGGTCCTCATCGTCCTCGCCTTGATCGGCGTGATCGGCCGCGGTCGCCGCGTCTGAGGCGAAGATGAGCGGTCAGTCCGCCTCGTACTTGCGGATCTCGCGCTTGGCCAGCTGCATCCGATGAACCTCGTCGGGGCCGTCGGCCAGGCGCAGCGTGCGCACGTGGGCGTACATGGACGAGAGGCCGAAGTCGGGCCCGATCCCGCCGGCGCCGTGGGCCTGGATGGCCCGGTCGATGATGCGCAGAGCCATGTTGGGGACGGCCACCTTGATGGCCGACACCTCGATGCGGGCACCCTTGTTGCCGACCGTGTCCATCAGCCAGGCCGTCTTGAGGACCAGGAGGCGGGCCTGCTCGATGTCGATGCGGGAGTCGGCGATCCACTCCTGGATGACGCCCTGCTCTGACAGCGGCTTGCCGAACGCGGTGCGGCTGGTGACCCGGCGGCACATGGCCTCCAGGGCCCGCTCGGCCACCCCGATCACCCGCATGCAGTGGTGGATGCGGCCGGGCCCGAGTCGAGCTTGGGCGATGGCGAACCCGCCGCCCTGCTCGCCGATCAGGTTGGACCGGGGGACCCGGACGTCCTCGAAGGCCAGCTCGCAGTGCCCCTCCTGGTCCGTGTAGCCGAAGACGGTCAGGTCCCGGACCACCGTCAGCCCCGGCGTGTCCATGGGCACGAGCACCTGGCTCTGCTGGAGGTGACGGGGGGCGTCCGGATCGGTCTTGCCCATGACGATGGCGATCTTGCAGCGCTCCCGGGCGGCCCCCGAGATCCACCACTTGCGGCCGTTGAGGACGTAGTCGTCACCGTCGGTCTCGATGCGCAGGGCGATGTTGGTGGCGTCGGAGCTGGCCACGTCGGGCTCGGTCATGGCGAAGCAGGAGCGGATCTCGCCCTCCAGCAGCGGCCGGAGCCACTGTTCCTTCTGCTCGTCGGTGCCGAACATGGTCAGCACCTCCATGTTCCCGGTGTCGGGTGCCGCGCAGTTCAGGGCCTCGGGGGCCAGGCCGCTGCGGCCGGTGATCTCGGCCAGGGGGGCGTAGTCCAGGTTGGACAGGCCCTCGGTCCACTGCGTGGCGTGGGGGAGGAAGAGGTTCCACAGCCCCCGGGCCCGAGCCTCGGCCTTCAGGTCCTCCATGACCTGGGGGTGGTGGTGGCCGTCGCCCGAGGCGGCCATCTGCTCGGCGTAGACGGGCTCGGCAGGGATCACCTTCTCGGCCATGAACGCCTCGAGGCGCTCGGACAGCTCACGGCACTTGTCGCTCGGGTCGAAGTCCACGACCGGCGAACCTACTCCTGACCCCGATCTAGGGTCCCGGCCATGAGCGTGGACGGAGCGGTGGTGCTGGTGACGGGCGGGGCCGGCGGGATCGGGGCGGCGGCAGCCCGGCTGTTCGCCCGGGACGGTGCCGAAGCGGTGGTGATCGCCGATGTGAAGGACGCCTCGGAGACCGTCGCCGCGGTGCAGGCCGCCGGCGTGACGGCCGAATGGATCGACGCCGACCTGGCCGAGGAAGACGTCGTCGTCGACCTCGTCGCCCGGATCGTGGCCGACCACGGTCGCCTGGACACCGCCTTCAACAACGCCGGCATCACCGGCCACATGACCACCTTCCACGAGCTGGACAAGGCCACCTGGGACCGGATGATCGCGGTGAACCTCACCAGCGTCTTCCTGTGCATGAAGCACGAGTTGGCCCACATGGTCGAGCGGGGCGGTGGCGGGGCCATCGTCAACACCTCGTCAGGCGCGGGCGTCTTCGGCTTCGCCGGTCTCCCCCACTACGTCGCGGCCAAGCACGGCGTCCTCGGCCTGACCCGCACGGCGGCCTCCGAGTACGCCAGTCAGGGCATCCGGGTCAATGCCGTCCTCCCGGGCCCCACCGAGACGCCGATGCTCCTGAGCTTCATGGGCGAGGACGACGGCCTGCGCCAGCTGATGGCCTCCTCGGTGCCGAGCGGGGAGTTGCTCCAGCCCGAGGACATCGCCGAAGCCGTGGTCTGGTTGGCGTCGGACAAGGCCCGCCAGGTCAGCGGTCAGGCGCACATGATCGACGGCGGGAGCATCCACTCCCGCTAGTCGTTCACCCGCCCGTCCGGGTGGGGTGGTTGACACAGAGCGTGTCATTGCCCCTACCCTCCGCGCCGTGGCCAACCCTCTGGTGATCGTCGAGAGCCCGGCGAAGGCGAAGACCATCGCGGGCTACCTCGGCTCGGGGTACGACGTCGATTCGTCGGTCGGCCACATCCGCGACCTGCCTCAGAACGCCGCCGACGTGCCCGCCGCCTACAAGGGCGAGCCCTGGGCCCGCCTCGGCGTGGACACGGACAACGACTTCAAGCCCCTGTACGTGGTGAACAAGGGCAAGAAGGACGTGGTCGCCAACCTCCGGAAGAAGATGAAGGCGGCCAGCGAGCTCTATCTCGCGACCGATGAGGACCGTGAGGGGGAGGCCATCGCCTGGCACCTGCTCGAGGTGCTGAACCCCCCGTCGGGCATGCCGGTGCGACGAATGGTCTTCCACGAGATCACGCCCGAGGCCATCCAACGGGCCATCGACGAGCCCCGTGAGATCGACCGCCGCCTGGTCGATGCCCAGGAGGCCCGCCGCATCCTGGACCGCCTCTACGGCTACGAGGTCAGCCCTGTCCTCTGGAAGAAGGTGCAGAGCGGCCTGTCTGCGGGCCGGGTCCAGAGCGTGGCCACCCGCATCGTGGTCGAGCGGGAACGGGCCCGGATGCGCTTCACGGTCGCCTCCTACTGGGATCTCGACGGCCGGTTGGCCGGCGGCGAGCCGCAGGCCGACTTCGGTGCCACCCTGGTCGCCGTCGACGGGGCCCGTCTGGCCACGGGCAAGGACTTCGACGAGGACGGCCGGCTCCAGGGCGACGTGACCTTGCTGGACGAGGCCGGGGCCCGGGGCCTGGCCTCGGCCCTCGACCGCGCCGACGTCACCGTTCGGTCGGTGGAGTCCAAGCCCTACACCCGCAAGCCCTACGCGCCGTTCATGACCTCGACCCTCCAGCAGGAGGCGGGGCGCAAGCTGCGCTTCTCGTCCGCCCGGACCATGAGCGTGGCCCAACGCCTCTACGAGAACGGTTACATCACCTACATGCGGACGGACAGCACGACGCTGTCGGACACCGCTGTGGCCGCCGCCCGGGCCCAGATCCTGGAGAAGTACGGCCGGGACCACCTGCCGGATGCCCCGCGGCAGTACACCCGCAAGGTCAAGAACGCCCAGGAGGCCCACGAGGCGATCCGCCCTGCGGGTGACCGCTTCCGCCTCCCCGAGGAGGTCCAGGGCGAGCTGCAGGGCGACGAGTTCCGTCTCTACGAGCTGGTCTGGCGCCGCACCGTCGCCTCCCAGATGACCGACGCCCGGGGCCAGAGTGTTCAGGTGCGGCTCGGGGCCATGGCGAGCGACGGCCGTGACGCCGAGTTCGCGGCCACCGGCAAGACCATCCACCACCCGGGCTTCCTGCGGGCCTACGTCGAGGGCTCCGACGATCCCGAGGGCGACCTCGAGGACCAGGAGCGGATCCTGCCCGACATGGCCGAGGGCGACCGGGTGGCCGTGCGCAGCATCGAGGCCAAGGGCCACGAGACCCAGCCCCCCGCCCGCTTCACCGAGGCCTCGCTGGTCCGCCGCCTGGAGGAGCTCGGGGTCGGACGCCCGTCGACCTACGCCTCGATCATCGGCACCATCCAGGACCGCGGCTACGTGTGGAAGAAGGGGTCGGCCCTGGTGCCGTCCTTCACCGCCTTCGCCGTGATCACCCTCCTGGAGACCCACTTCCCCGACCTCGTCGACTACGCGTTCACCGCCCGCATGGAGGACGAGCTGGACGAGATCGCCAGCGGCACCGCCGAGCAGATCCCGTGGCTGAGCCGCTTCTACTTCGGCGAGGGTGGCAAGGACGGCCCCGGCGTCGGCCTCCAGGAGATGGTGTCGAACAACCTCGGCGACATCGACGCCCGCGCCGTCAACACCATCCCCATCGGGGCCGATGCCGACGGCGTCGAGATCGTGGCCCGCCCCGGGCGCTACGGGCCCTATCTCCAGCGGGGTGAGGACACCGCGTCCATCCCCGACGACCTGCCGCCCGACGAGCTCACCCCGGCCAAGGCCGTCGAGCTCCTCGAGGCCCCCAGCGACGACCGCGTGGTCGGCCAGGACCCCGAGACCGGCTTGAGCGTGCTGGCCCGGAACGGACGGTTCGGGCCCTACGTCCAACTCGGTGACCTCGAGTCCGGTGAGGTCGAGGGCAAGCCCAAGACGGCGTCGCTGTTCCAGACCATGACCGTGAACACCCTCACCCTGGACGAGGCGCTGCAGCTCTTGTCGTTGCCCCGGACCGTCGGGGTGGATCCGGCCGACGGCGTCGAGATCACGGTGCAGAACGGTCGCTACGGCCCGTACCTGAAGAAGGACAAGGACACCCGCAGCCTCACCGACGAGGACCAGCTCTTCACGATCGATCTCGAGGCCTGCCTGGCCCTGCTGGCCCAGCCCAAGACCCGGGGCCGGGGGGCGGCCAAGCCCCCGCTGAAGGAGCTGGGCGAGGACCCGGCGACCGGCGAGCCGATGATCCTGAAGGACGGTCGCTTCGGGCCCTACGTCACCGACGGCACGAGCAACGCCTCGCTGCGCAAGGGCGACACCATCGAGAACATCACGCCCGAGCGGGGCGCCGAGCTCCTGGCCGAGCGCCGCCTCAAGGCTCCGCCGAACAAGAAGGGCGCGGCCAAGAAGAAGCCGGCGGCCAAGAAGAAGGCGGCGGCCAAGAAGAAGCCGGTGGCGAAGAAGCCGGCCGAGGCCGAGGCGAGCGAGCCGGTCGAGCCCGCACCGGCCGGGGCGAGCGACTGACGCCGTGAGCGGCGAAGCCGATCCGCGGGCCGAGTAGGCCTGCAGAGCGATGAGCCGTCAGGCGAAGAGCCATGAGCACCGTTCGGGCCGGTTCATCGCCCTCGAGGGCGGCGAGGGCTGCGGCAAGTCGACCCAGGCCCAACGCCTGGCCGACCACTTGAGCGCCCGGCTCACCCGCGAGCCGGGCGGGACGCCGGCCGGCGAGCGGCTGCGGGACATCGTTCTGGACCCCGCCACCGGCGAGCTGGACTTCCGGGCCGAGGTCCTGCTCATTGCCGCCGCTCGGGCCGACCACGTCGCCCGGGTGATCCGGCCCGCGCTCGAGGTCGGCGAGGACGTCGTGAGCGACCGCTATGTGGCCTCGTCGCTGGCCTACCAGGGCCATGGCCGCCAGCTCGGCGTAGAGGACGTGGCCCGGATCAACGAATGGGCCACCGGCGGCCTGAAGCCCGACCTCACCATCCTGATCGACGTCCCGGAAGAGGTGGCCGCGCAGCGGATGGACACCGACCTCGATCGTCTCGAGGCGGTGGGCGACGGGTTCCACAGCCGGGTGGCGGATGGCTACCGGGCTCTGGCGGCCGCCGATCCCGGGGGTTGGGCCGTCATCGACGGCACCGGCACCGTCGACGAGGTCTTCGCCCGCGTCCTCGCCGCCGTCGAGGAGCGCCTCTCGTGAGCGTGGACGTGGACGTCTGGGGCGACGTGGTCGGCCAGGCGAGGGCGGAGGCCGACCTGCGGGCCGCGGTCACGGCCCCGTTGCACGCCTATCTCTTCGTGGGGCCGCCCGGTAGCGGGCGGATGGCCGCGGCGCGAGCCTTCGCCGCCGCCCTCTTCACCCGCGACACCGAGGGGGAGGACGCCGAGCGCCACGCCCGTCTCGCCCTGGAGGGCAAGCACCCCGACCTGATCGTCTTCGAGCCCGAGGGCGCTCGGCTGAGCGTCGACATGGACAAGGGCGACCTCCCCGCCATCATCCAGGAGGTCAACCGGGCGCCGGTCGAGGCGGACCGAAAGGTCGTCGTGCTCGGCCAGTTCCACACGATGGAGCAGTTCGCCGGGGCATTCCTCAAGACCATCGAGGAGCCGCCGCCCCGCACGATCATCGTGATCGTCGCCGACGAGATCCCGCCGGAGCTGGTCACCACCGCGTCCCGGTGCGTGCGCATCGACTTCGGCCCCGTGCCCGACGCCGCGGTCATCGAGCGCCTGGTGGCTGAGGGCGTGGCCCCGGACCGGGCCCAGCAAGCCGCCGAAGCCGCGTCGGGTGACCTCGCCCGCGCCCGCCTCCTGGCCACCGACCCCGACCTGGCCGCGCGGCGCGACGCCTGGCGGGCGGTGCCCGACCGCCTCGACGGCACCGGGGCCCGGGTCATCGACCTCGTCGAGGACCTCCGGGGCCGCATCGACGCCGCCCAGGCGCCGCTCGACGCCCAGCAGGTGGAGGAACAGGCGGCCCTCGAGGAGCAGATCGACCGCTACGGCCTGCGCCGGGGCCTCGTCGCCGAGCTCGTCACCCGGCACCGGCGCCAGGTCCGGACCCTGCGCCGTCAGGAGATCCTCTTCGGGCTGGCCACCCTCGCCGGCCGCTACCGCGACGCCTTGGCCGACGGCCGCGACCCGGCCGAGCTCGTCGACGGCCTCGCCGCCCTCCAGACGGCGGCCGAGGACCTTGTCCGCAACCCGACCGAGGAGCTCTTCCTCCTCGGCCTGTTCCTGAAGCTGCCTCACCTGCGGTGACGCCATCGGCAGAAGCGGAGGTCCCCCGCCGGGCGTGGGTCGTCCTCCTACTGGCCTGCATGGCCGGCTTCGCCGGGGCGCTCGACCTGTCCGTGGCGTTCGTGGCCTTCCCGGCCATCGAGGACGCCTTCCCCGACGCCTCGACCGCGCTGCTCTCCTGGGTGTTGACCATCTACGGCATCGTCATCGCCGCCCTGCTGGTCCCCGGCGGCCGCCTGGCGGACCTGTTCGGTCGGCGCAAGGTCTTCCTGATCGGCGTGGTGATCTTCGGGCTGGGGGCGCTGGCCAGTGGCGCCGCCCCCGACCCCGGCGTCCTCATCGCCACCCGGGCCTTCCAGGCGTGCGGCGGGGCTCTGATGACGCCGGCGGCGATGGCCCTGGTGCTGCGAGAGTTCCCCGCTGACCGTCGGGCCATGGCCATCGGCACCTGGGGGGCCGTCGGCGGAGTGGCCGCCGCCTGCGGTCCGCCGCTCGGCGCCCTCGTGGTGGACCTCGGCGGCTGGCGCTGGGCGTTCTGGCTGAGCGTGCCCCTGGCCCTCGTCGTCTTCGTGTGGGGCCGGGTCGTCCTGGTCGAGTCGGTCGACCCGGACGTCCACGGCCTGACGGACCTGTTCGGCTCGTTCCTGGTCATGGTGGCGGTCGGCTCGCTGGCCCTGGCCATCGTCGAGGGCCCGTCGTGGGGCTGGACCTCCGCCGGAGTGCTCGGGGCCCTGGCCCTGTCGGCCGTCTCCGCCGTGGTGCTGGTCCGACGATCCACCCGGCACCCGGACCCGGTCATCGCCCCCGACTTGTTCGCCGCGCCCCTGTTTCGGCGGGCCAACGTGGTCGCGCTGTTGTTCGGCGCCGCCTTCTTCGCCATGTTCTTCGGCCTGGTCCGCTTCCTGACCGAGGGGTGGGGGTACTCGACCGGGCAGGCCGGGCTCCTGGTCACCCCCGGACCGGCGGCGGCCGCGCTGTTCTCCTACATCGGCGGCAACCTGGCCGATCGGTTCGGCCACCGGGCCGTCATGGTGCCGGGCGCGCTGATCTTCGCCATCGGTGGGGCGTGGCTGGCCCTCGGCATCGGCGAGGAGCCGGCCCTCTGGACGGTGTGGGTCCCCGCGGTCCTGCTGCTGGGGGTCGGCATCGGCCTGGTGTTCCCGAACTTCCAGAGTGCCGCGGTGCACGGCGTCCCCGAAGCCCGCTTCGGTGTGGCCGCGGCCGCCATCCAGACCGTGGTCCGCCTCTCGGGCACCATCGGCATCGCACTGGCCGTCGTGCTGGTGGGCAGTGTCGTCGCCGCCGACCCCGTGGCCGACTTCGACCCGTTGTGGTGGACCCTCGTCCTGCTCGGCCTCCTGTCCGCCGCCGTCAGCCTCGGCATCGACACCCGTTCGCCCGTGTCCCACCGCGTGACGAACCGACGCGCCCGCCTAGGGCTCGTACCCGAACTCGCGTCGAAGAAACCACACAATCGTGGTCCTCTCGGCGCAAGCTCGGATTCGCTGTGGACTCAGATCTGGCCGACGAGCTCTTCGCTGAGGAGGGCGATGTGGTCGAGGTCGCGGAGGTCGAGGACCTGGAGGTAGACGCGCTGGGCGCCGGCGTCGACCCACTGGCCGAGGCGGTCCCGGATCTGGTCGGGCGTGCCGCCGAGCTGACCCGAGCGCAACCCTTCGGGGTCCTGGCCGATGGCCTCAGCCCGTCGCTGGAACTCGGCCTCGTCGGCCCCCATCACCGCGGTCAGGGCCACGGACCAGGTCATCGTGGCGGGGTCCCGGTCCCGGGCCTCGCAGGCCGCGGTCACCCGCTCCATCTGGGCGGTGAAGTCGGCGATCGGGGAGAAGCCGAGGTTGAACTCGTCGGCATGGGTGGCGGCCAGCCGCGGTGTCCGCCTCGGACCGTGGCCGCCGATGATGACCGGCGGCCGCGGCGACTGCACGGGCTTGGGCAGAGCGGGGGAGTTCTTGACGGGGTAGTGCTGTCCGTCGAACGAGAAGGTCTCGCCGACCGGTGTCTCCCACAGGCCGGTGATGACCGCCAGCTGCTCCTCGAGCCGGTCGAAGCGCTCGCCCGTGGCAGGGAACGGGATGCCGTGGGCGTCGTGCTCGCCGTCGAACCAGCCGGCGCCGATGCCCAGCTCGACCCGGCCCCCGCTCATCTCGTCGACCTGGGCCACCGCGACGGCCAACGGTCCCGGGAAGCGGAAGGTGGCCGAGGTGACCAGCGTGCCCAGCCGGATGCGCTCGGTCTCGCGGGCGATGGCACCGAGGGTCACCCAGGAGTCGGTGGGGCCCGGCAGCCCGTCGCCGCCGAAGGTCTGCCAGTGGTCGGAGCGGAAGAAGGCGTCGAAGCCGCCCGCCTCGGCCGCCTGAGCGACCGCGAGCTGATCGCCGTAGGTGGCGCCGAACTGCGGCTCGGTGAAGATCCGGAAATCCATGCGGTCTGTCTACCCGAGGTCGCCCGGCCGTTCGACCGCCCGCCGCCCGCTCCTGGCTAGGGTCCGCGCCGGAGAGAGAGGCCCATGGCGCACATCGACTTCGATCGGGTCACCAAGCGCTTCGGCGACGTCGAAGCGGTGTCCGATCTCAGCTTGCACGTGGACGACGGCGACTTCCTGGTGCTGCTCGGTCCGTCAGGCTGTGGCAAGTCCACGCTGCTGCGGATGCTGGCCGGTCTGGAGGAGCCGACCGAGGGCGTCATCGAGGTCGGCGGTGAGCCGGTCAACAACGTCGAGCCGAAGGACCGGGACATCGCCATGGTGTTCCAGAGCTACGCCCTCTACCCCCACAAGACGGTGCGGGCCAACATCGAGTTCCCCCTGCGGCCCCGCAAGGTCCCCAAGGACGAGCGCCAGAGGATGGTCGAGGAGGCCGCCGCCCAGCTCGGGCTGACGGCACTACTGGACCGCAAGCCGGGCCAGCTCTCCGGCGGTCAGCGCCAGCGGGTGGCGCTGGCCCGGGCCATCGTGCGCCGTCCGGTCGCCTTCCTCATGGACGAGCCGCTGTCGAACCTCGACGCCAAGTTGCGGACCCAGACCCGGGCCGAGCTGGTGGAGCTCCAGCGCCGGCTCGGCACCACCTTCGTCTACGTGACCCACGACCAGGTCGAGGCCATGACGATGGCCAAGCGAGTGGCGGTCATGAGCGAGGGCGTGCTCCAGCAGGTCGGCCCGCCCACCGAGGTCTACGACAAGCCGGCCAACCTCTTCGTGGCCCGCTTCATCGGCAACCCGCCGATGAACACCCTGCCCGGCACCGTCGACGGGGCGACGATCACCGTGGCCGGTGGGACGGTGCCGTCACCGACCACCTCGGCTGCCCTGCCGACCGAGGTCGTGGTCGGGATCCGGCCGGAGCGCCTGTCGGTCGGCCGTCCGGACGATGCCGGCATCCAGGTGAAGCTCCGGGTGCTGGAGGCCCTCGGTCACGAACAGCTGCTCGTCTGCGACGCCGAGGACGGCTCGACGGTGACGGTCCGTCTCGATCCGGACCTCTCCGCCCCGGCCGAGGGCTCCACGGTCAACCTCGTGCCTGACCCCGGTCACGTCCACCTCTTCGACCCGACCACGACCGAGCGGATCGACTGAGGTGCCCAACCGATGACCATGCAAGGGGTGCCGACGTTCGGTGACGGCGATGACGGTGGCCTCGGTCGCAAGAAGTTGAGCGAGATCCCGCTGGCCCTTCTCCTGCTCGCCCCGTCACTGATCATCTTCGGGGTCTTCGTCTTCTACCCGATGGGTCGCACCATCTGGCTCGGCTTCTACCGGGAGGACCCCTTCGGCGGGCGGGTCTACGCCGGGTTCAGCCAGTACGCCGACGTGCTCAGCTCGGCGGAGTTCCGGCACAGCCTGTGGGTGACGATCCTGTTCGCCACGATCACCGTGGGCTTCGGGCTGGTCTTCGGCCTGACGTTGGCCACGCTCGCCCACCAGCGGATGAAGGGGATCACGGTCTACCGCACGATCTTCTCGTCGACCGTGGCCACCTCCGTGGCGGTGGCGTCGCTCATCTGGCTGGTCCTGTTCCAGCCGTCGATCGGGATCGTGAACCAGTTCCTGAAGTCGATCGGCCAGGAGCCCGTCCAGTGGCTGCTCGACAGCAGCACCGCGCTGTTCGCGGTGGCGGCCACCACCGTCTGGCAGAACCTCGGCATCACCTTCATCATCCTCATCGCCGGGCTGCAGGGGATCCCCGACGACCTCTACGAGAGCGCCCGGGTCGACGGGGCCAGCAGCTGGCTCCAGTTCCGGGAGATCACGGTCCCCATGCTCTCGCCCACGCTGCTGTTCGCCAGCGTCATCCTGACCATCAACGCCTTCCAGTCCTTCGGTCAGATCGACCTGCTCACCCAGGGTGGCCCCAGCGACTCGACCAACGTGATCGTGTACTCGATCTACCAGGAGGCCTTCCAGAACCGGAACGCCGGGGTGGCGTCGGCTCAGGCCGTCATCCTCTTCCTGATCGTGCTCGTCCTCTCCCTCGTCCAGTTCTCGTTCTTCGAGCGGCGCGTCCACTACGCCGGCGGGGAGGAGTCGTGAGCGAGGTCCTGGCTGCCGATCGGGGCGCCCCTCCGGTCCCCCCCTCGGTCAAGGGGGCCACCTGGCGGAAGGTCGGTCGCTACACGGCGCTGACCTTCGCGGCCGTGATCGTCCTCTTCCCGATCTACAGCGCCTTCGTGGTGGCCATCCAGCCCGCCCAGGCTCTGCTCCAGTGGCCGGGGATCCTGCTGCCGACCGACATCGACCTCGGCACGTTCCGAGAGGCCTTCGTCCAGGGCCACCTCGGCCGGTTCCTGCGCAACAGCCTCATCCAGTCGTCCCTCACCACCGTGGCCCAGGTGACGACCTCGATCCTCGCCGCCTACGCGTTCGCCTTCCTGCGCTTCCCCGGCAAGCGCTGGATCTTCTACGCGTTCCTGGCCACCCTGATGGTGCCCACCGAGGTCATCGTCGTGGCCCAGTTCCAGATCGTGTCCGACCTCGGCTGGCTGAACAGCTACGCCGGGCTCGTGGTGCCGTTCATCGCCTGGACCTTCGGCACCTTCATGATCCGCCAGTCGTTCCTCAACGTCCCCGGCGACCTACGGGACGCCACGGCCCTGGACGGCTACGGCCACCTAGGCTTCATGTGGCACGTGGCCATCCCCCTGGCCCGACCGGCCATCGCCGGCCTCAGCGTCTTCAGCTTCCTCTACGCCTGGAACCAGTACCTCTGGCCCCTGCTCGTGGCCGACGACCCCGACGTCCGGACCGTGCAGATCGGGCTGAAGAGCCTCAACTCGGCCAACGTCGACGAACTGAACCTGGTGATGGCAGGCACCATCATCGCCGCCCTACCCATCGCGCTGGTCCTCATCGTCTTCCAGCGCCACCTGGTGCGGGGGCTCACGGCCGGGGCAGTGAAAGGATGACCGAATGAAGCGAACCTCCCTGGTCCTGACCCTCCTGGCCGTGCTGGCCCTCGTGGCCGCGGCCTGTGGCGGCGACAGCGGGGGCGGGGGTGGCGGTGGCGAGGGCGCCCAGGGCCGTGACGCCGAGGTCGACGCCTCGCTCTGCCCGGTCGACACCCTCGAAGCGGCGTCGGCCGACGGGCCGGTGCAGATCGAGTTCTGGCACGCGATGACCGCCTCCAACGAGGAGACGCTCAACACGATGATCGACGACTACAACGCCAGCCAGGACGCCGTCGAGGTCACCGGGGTCTTCTCCGGTTCCTACGACGAGACCCTCGACAAGTACCTGACCGGCCTGCGCAGCGGCGAGCTCCCCCAGCTGGTGCAGCTCGAGGAGACCACCCTGCAGACCATGATCGACAGCGGGAGCACGGTGCCGGCCGCGGCCTGTGTCGCGGCGTCGGACTACGACACCTCCGACATCCTCCCGTCGGTCTTGGCCGAGTTCGAAGTCGAGGGCACGCTCTGGCCGATGCCGTTCAACGTCTCCAACCCGGTCTTCTACTACGACCGCAACGACTTCACGGCGGCCGGCCTCGACCCCGACGCCCCCCCGGCGACCCTCGATGAGATGTACGACATGGGCCAGACCATCGTCAGGGCCGGGGCGGCCGAGCACGCCATGTCCCTCGAGGTCCAGCCCTGGTACCCCGAGCAGTGGATGTCAATGGCGGGGGAGACCCTGGTCGACAACACCAACGGCCGGGACGCCCGGGCGGAGGCGGCCACCGTGGACAACGCCACGATGATCGACATCTTCACCTGGATCCGGGAGATGGTGGACAACGACCTGATCTTCAACGTCGGGCGCAACCCGTCCGGCGCCGACCACTTCTTCGCCCTCGCCAGCGGTGACGCCGCCTTCACCATCGGCACATCCGGCGCCTTGGGCTCGGTCTACGACGCCCTCGACTCCGGCACCGTCGAGACCGACGTCGACATCGGCATCGGCCCCCTGCCCGGCCCGGTGGCGGGCGGCCCGACCAGCGCCGGGGGCGCGGCCCTGTCGATCGTGGCCAACGGCTCGTCGCCGGAACAGATCGCGGCCACGTGGGACTTCGTCCAGTACCTGGTCGACCCGGTCCAGCAGGCCTTCTGGCACGTGAACACCGGCTACATCCCGATCAGCTTCACCGCCTCCGAGGACGCCGACGTGCAGGCCCTGTGGGCCGATCGCCCCGGTTACCAGGTGGCCTACGAGCAGCTGGCCGACGAGAACCTTCCGCCGGGAGGGGGCGGCCCGGTCATCGGCGCCTACGTCGAGTTCCGCAACGCCTTGGAGGACGCCATCGAGGCTCTGGTCCTCGACAACGCCGACCCGACGGCCACCGCGGCCAGCCTCCAGGAGGAGGCCGACGCCGCCATCGCCTCCTACAACGACCGCGTCGCCGACAGCTGATCCACCAGAGCCGTCAGTCGAGCCAGTCGGTGACGATGCGGTGGGGGCTGATGTCGCCGATGAGCTGGAGCACGGCCTGGTGGGCGTGGTGGGCCCGGTAGACCTCCAACGCGTCGGTGTCGGCGAACGTGGAGTAGAGGCCGACGTCGTAGCTGTTGTCGACGCGGGAGACGTCGACGCCGACCTCGTAGCCGTCGATCTCGGGTATCAGCCCGGGTAGGGCCTGCAGCCGGCGAACCAGCTCCTCCCGATGGAGGGGATCGGGGACCTGGAACAGCACGACGTGGTGGAGCACGCCGCCATTCTGGCCGCCGCGCTCAACGGTCCGGGCGTGGGTCAGACGATGCGGTAGGTCTGGAGGGCGTGGGCCACGACCTTGCCGTCGTCGTCGGCGGCGGTGACCTCGCAGAAGATCAGCTCCCGGCCCCGGCGGATCGCCCGGCCGTGACACACCAGGTCCGAGCGGCGGGCAGCCCCGACGTACTGGACCGACAGGGCGACCGTCGACGCACGCGAGCCCTTGTCGAAGTCGTGGTTCGACCACGCGGCGGCGGCGCCGGCGGTGTCCAGCATCGTGGCGATGACGCCCCCGTGGTAGACCTCGCCGTCATTGGTGAGCTGCTCGTGGAACGGGAGCCGTACGACCACGTCGTCGGGCTCGTAGCGGTCGAAGGCGATCCCCAGGAGCCCCATGAACGGGGTCGCGGGGAACACGCCTTTGATCGCCTGCCGCCGCCGGTACTGCTCGTCCTCGGACAAGAGCTCATCGGCCATGGTCACCAGTGTGGCTGAGCCGGCGCAGGCCCTCGTCCTGGAGGCCCCCCGCCGCCTGGTGGCCGTCGAGCGAGATCGACCCCTGTCCATGGCCGACACCGGCGTCCTACGGGTCGAGGCGTGCGGCCTGTGCGGCACCGACCACGAGCAGTACACGGGCGCCCTGCACCCCGGTTGGGCCTTCGTGCCCGGCCATGAGGTCGTCGGCGTGGTCGAGGGCGTCGGCGCCGAGGCGGCCCGCCGGTGGGGCGTGGTCGAGGGCGACCGGGTCGCCCTCGAGGTCTTCCTCGGCTGCGGGGAGTGCCCGGCGTGCGGCGCAGGCGACGTGCGGCACTGCGTTCGTCACGGGCTGCGCACCATGTACGGCTTCCTCGCGGTCGAGGAGGGCACTGGCCTGTCGGGGGGCTACGCGACCCATCTGGAGCTGCGGCCCGACTCCCGGCTGCTGAAGGTCCCCGACGGGCTCGACCCCGTGCTGGCCACGGCGTTCAACCCCCTCGGCGCGGGGCTCCGGTGGGGTGCCCGCCTGCCCGGCACCCGTCCCGGTGATGTCGTGGCCGTCCTCGGTCCGGGGATCCGCGGCCTGTGCGTGGTCGCCGCCGCACGGGAGGCCGGCGCCGGCTTCGTGATGGTCACCGGAGCAGGGGAACGGGATGCCGACCGCCTGGCCTGGGCCCGCCGCTTCGGTGCCGACCTGACGGTGGACGTGACCGAGGAGGACCCGGTCGTCGCCCTCCGTCGGGCCACCGGCGGCCGGGCGGACGTCGTCGTGGACGTCACGGCGATGGCCCCGACCGCCTTCGCCCAGGCCGTGGCCCTGTGCCGTACAGGCGGCACCGTGGTGGTGGCGGGCACGCGGGGCGCGACCACCGAGGCCCCGGGCTTCCACCCCGACGACGTCGTCGGTCGCGAGCTCCGGGTCCTCGGGGCACTCGGAGTCGACACCGCCGACTACGCCGCCGCCCTCGACCTGCTGGCCACGGGCCGCTACCCGTTCGCCGACGTGCCCCGGGAGGTGGTCGGCCTCGACGGCGCCGCCGACCTCCTGGTCCGCATGGCCGGCGGGTCGGGGCCACCCCCGCCGGTCCACGGAGTGGTCGTTCCGGACCTACGGTCCGGCCCATGACGACGGTGACCGGCCTCTACCGCTATCCCGTGAAGTCGATGCAGGGGCTGGACGTGGCCACGCTGGACCTCACGGCCGACGGCTTCGCGGGGGACCGGCGCTGGGCTCTGCTCGACGCCGCCACCGGTCGGCTGATGAGCGCCAAGCGCTGGTCGGCGCTGCTCCAGGCGTCAGCCGACGACGACGGCCTGACGCTGCCCGACGGCACCTGGATCCCGTTCGCGGCGCCCGACGCTGACGCGCTCCTCTCCGTATGGCTGGGCCGGGAGGTCCGGCTCGTGGAGGCGGGGCCCGACACCACGGTCAGCTACGAGATGACCTTCGATCCACCCGACGACGACGCCGAGTACTTCGCCATCGAGGCGCCGCCCGGCACGTTCCTCGACGCCACCGCCGGGCACCTCGTCGCCCTCACCACGTTGCGGCACGCGGCCGAGCGCCGGGGCGACCTGGACTGGGACGTACGCCGCTTCCGGCCCAACGTCGTGGTCGACGGCGACCTGGAGGCCTTCGCCGAGGACGAGTGGGTCGGTCGGACCCTTCGGGTGGGTGGTGCAGAGCTCGCCGTGCGCCAGCCCACCGTCCGCTGTGCCATGCCCCTCCGGGCCCAGCCGGGGCTGGATCGCCAGGCACCGATGTACGCCGCCCTCGAGGAGCTCCACCGCAACCACCTGGGCCTCTACCTCGACGCCGTCACGCCCGGCCGGATCGCCGTCGGCGACGAGGTCACCTTCGTCGACTGAATCGATCGCCGGCCGACCCTGAACCGTGGGGGGCTCACCGGTCCGGGCCTCTAGCCTGTCCGCACCCGCCCGGGTAGCTCAGTCGGTAGAGCGGCTCACTCGTAATGAGCAGGTCAGGAGTTCGATTCTCCTCCCGGGCTCTGGAATCGTGGTGCAACTTGGAGGTGGCTTCCTCCGCTCAGGCGTTGCTGCGGGCCCGAGCGATCCCGAAGCGGATCTCTCGGGCCACCAGGCCCTGGCCGTGGCGGGCGAGGTGGACGGTGTCAGCCACCCGCACGCGGGCCCAGCCGCCCGAGGCCGTCGGCCGGGTGGCCACCCACTCGCCGTGGGGACCGCCGACGGCGGTGGTGGCGTCGGCCAGGGTCACCTCGGGGTGACGGGAGGCCACCGCCCGGTACTCGGCCCGGAGGCGGTCGGTCACGATCTGGACCCGGGCGCTGATCATGGGCGGGGGCAGCACCAGGACAACGTCGGCGCCGGAGCGGATCATCTGGGTCACGAACCGCTCGGCCTGGCGGCCCCACTCCCGGGAGAAGGACCGCGAGTAGATGTCGGGAACCAGACGACCGTCAGCACCGACCCACTTCTGGGCGGGGTCAGCGGTGTAGTTGCCGATGAAGAGCATGATCACGACGTCGGGGTCGAACCGGCTCAACGAGGCGGCGAGGTGCCTCGGCCAGGGGAACACGCCGGGTGTCAGCAGGCCGGAGCCGTTGACCCCCTCGTTGTGGACCCGCCAGCGGGCCCCGAGCTGGTGGGCCAACGCCGGCCCCGTCGACCTCATGATCGAGTCACCGACCAGGAGGACGTCCCGCACCGCGGTCGGCTCACTGCTCGGCGCAGGAACCGGCGTCGGAGCCGGATCGGGGACTGTCGTCGGGGGCACCGTGGTCGGGACCGCGGTGGTCGGAGGAGGGGCGACCGTCGTCGCCGACGGGAAGGGGAGCGTGGCCGGGGCCGGTTCGCCCTGGGCGGCGCCCGGGGTCACGAGGGCCATCCCTGCCAGGAGGACCACCATGGCCACGAGGACCACGCCGAGGACCGGGGACGGGCGCGTGCGAACAGAGGTGGTGGACATGGCTTGCTCCTGGTCTCGGTGACCCTCGAGCCACCGGGCCGATCAGCGGGCTCTCACCCGCCGGCTCCGTCGTCCTGATCCCGTCGACACCATCCGGGCGATGGTCTGTCTCGATCGGGGAACGAGCATCGTCCTGACCGTGAGCCGGACCGGTGGTAGGGCGGTGGTGGCGTGGTGGCGACCCGATCGGGGGAGGGGATCTAGAGTGCGCGGGTGAAGGTGGGCCTACTGGGTCCGTTGGAGGTCGCGGGGCCGGGGGGCCGGGTGCGGATCGGCGGGGCCAAGGAGCGAATGGTGTTAGCCCTGCTCGCGTTGCGGGCCGGGGAGGTGGTGTCGCGCGACGCCCTGGTGGATGCCCTCTGGGGTGACGATCCGCCGGCCACAGCGATCAAGACGTTGCAGGGGAATGTGGCGCGGGTGCGGAGGGCACTCGAGGCCGCGGGGATGGCCGACCTGCTGCTGACGCGGCCGCCGGGGTACGTCCTCGGTGTCGTTCCCGAGTCCATCGACGTGACGGGGTTCGAGCGGCACGCCAGTGCGGGGCGAAACGCACTGGCCGTGGGGGACGCGTCCAGCGCGACGGCGGAGCTGGGCGAGGCGCTCGGGCTCTGGCGGGGTGACGCGTTGGCTGATTGTCGAAGCGGCGGGTGGGCCGCGGCGCAGGCGTTGCGCCTCGACGAGCTGCGCCTTTCGACCGTCGAGGATCGGATCGACGCGGACCTGATGCTCGGCCAGCACGCCGTGCTCGTGGGCGAGCTCGAGTCATTGCTGTCGCGGCACCCATTGCGAGAGCGGTTGTGGGCGGCGTTGATGATCGCCCTGTATCGGTCCGGCCGCCAGGCTGAGGCGGTGCGCGCGTACCAGCGGGCGCGTGATGTCCTCGTCGAGGAGCTGGGCCTCGAGCCGGGTGCCGAGCTTCGTCGGCTCGAAGCCGCGGTTCTCGCCGGCGACTCCGTCTTGGATCTGCTCGACGCCACACACCGAGCACCGCGGGCCGAGCTCTCGATCCCGTTTCCGGGCAGGCTCGGGGCGGCGTCACCGGCGGTGTTTGTGGGGCGGGCGCACGAGCGCGAGGGCCTGGCCATGTCGCTGCCAGTCGTCGCCTCGGGCCAACGACAGATGGTCTTGGTCTCGGGCGAGCCCGGGATCGGCAAGACGTCGCTGGCCGCGGCGTTCGCTCGGGAGGCGGCCGAACGCGGCGCAATCGTGTTGTACGGGCGCTGCAACGAGGATCTTGGGATCCCGTATCAGCCGTGGGCCGAGGCGCTCACCCATCTCGTCGCTCACGCCCCCGACGATGTGCTCGCCGCCCATGTCGATGCCCGCGGCAACCTGCTGGCGCGACTGGCGCCGGATCTCGCCGGCGGGACGGCGGCCGGGCCCGTCTCCTCGAGCGACGCCGAGTCGGAGCGGTATCTGCTGTTCGGCGCCGTGGTCGACCTGCTGGACCGTGTCTCGGCCTTGGCGCCGGTCGTGCTGGTCCTCGACGATCTGCACTGGGCGGACCGTCCGACGATCCAGCTGCTGCGCCATGTCGTGTCGGCGGATGCGCCGCTACGACTGTTCGTGATCGGGGCGTTCCGGGAATCCGACATCGACCCGGATCACCCTCTCGCCGAAGCGCTCGCCGCGCTGCACCGAGAGTCGGGGGTCGAGCGGATCGCACTGGGCGGCCTCGGCGACGACGAACTCCTCGTCCTGCTCGAAACGAGGGCCGGGCACGCGATGACCGACGAGGGTGTGGCCCTGCGCGATGCGCTGTTGGCGGAGACGGACGGGAATCCGTTCTTCGTCGGTGAGATGCTCCGGCACCTGGCCGAGACACGGGCCATCCATGAAGACGAGCAGGGTCACTGGATCGTGAGCGCGGACCTGCGGACATCGGGCCTGCCGGTCAGTATCCGCGAGGTGATCGGCCGGCGCGTCGCACTCCTGGGCGAACCGACACGAGATGTGCTGTCGATGGCTGCGGTCATCGGCAGCGCGTTCGATGCCGACGTGCTTGCCCGGGTCAGCGAGCTCGACGAGGACACCATCATCGACAGCTGTGACCAGGCGGTCACCGCGGCATTGCTCACCGACGCCGACGTGGCGGGCCGGTACGCGTTCGCCCACGCCCTGATCGAGCACGCGCTCTACGGAAGTCGCTCCGCCGGCCGTCGGGGGTACACCCATCGGCGGGTTGCGGAGGCGCTCGAGGACCTCGGTGGCGATGATCCCGCCGGCCGCATCGGGGAGCTCGCGTACCACTGGGCTCGCGCCACGCCCCCGGATGTAGGCAAGGCGATCGCTTACGCGCAACAGGCGGGCGATCGGGCCCTGGCCCAGCTCGCCCCCGACGAGGCGCTGCGCTGGTACCGGGAGGCCCTGGACCTTATGGATCGGGCGTCGGTCGACGACCAGCACCGTCGGGCCGCGCTGCTCCTCGGGCTCGGCGACGCGCAGCTCCAGACAGGTGACCCCGCGCACCGCGAAACCCTGCTCGCGGCCGGCCGCCTGGCCGACGACGTCGACGCGGTCGACCTCCTCGTGCGCGTGGCGCTACGGAACAACCGGGGGTGGAACAGCGTCACCTGGGGGTTCGATGACGAGCGCATCGACATGCTCAGACGCGCGCTCGCACGGATCGGCGACCGGGACAGCGCTGACCGGGCGCGCCTTCTCTCGCTGCTGTGCGTCGAGCTCCCGGTGGATGCCGATATCGACGAACGCCTCTCGCTGGCGACCCGAGCTGTCGAGATGGCGCGGCGGACAGGCGACAAGGCCGCTTTGGTGGACGCGATCCGGTTGGGCCAGTGGTCGCTCAGGCTACCCCAGACCCTCCCGCTGCGCGTCCAGTGGAACGCGGAGGCGTGCGCCCTCGCCGACGATCTCGGCGACCCCAACGCACGCTTGTCCGCCTACGAGAATCGGTTGGCGGCGGCACTGGAATCCGGCGACCTCGCGACCACACGGATCGCGTGGGCCATCGTGAAGTCGGGGTGGGAGCGGATCGGCCAGCCGGTCCAGCGGTGGCTGATCGCCGTCCACGGCGCGCGGCAGTTGATGCTCGAAGGGGACCTCGCCGCGGCGAAGCAGTCCGCGACCGACGCCCTGACCCTCGGCACCGAGGCCGGCTATGCGGACGACGCGGTCACGTTCCACGGTGCCCAGTTCACGTGCCTGCGCTGGATGCAAGGCCGCAGTCACCAGATCATCCCGCTCATCGAGGCGGTCGTGCACGACAACCCCGACGTGCCCCTCTTGCGCGCCATTCTCGCATCGTCGAGAAGCTTCGACGACCCTCATGAGGAAGTGCGTCAGGTCCTGGAGACCGAACTCACCAGCGGCTTCCCGATGCTCGCCGACTCCACGTGGCTCATCGGCCAGGTGATCTGGGCCGACACCGCGGCGCGCAGTGGCCACCGACCCGCCTCGAAGGCCCTCTATCAGTGCCTGTTGCCATGGCACGACCAGTTCGCGACCGGACCCATCACGGTCCAGGGGGGTGTGGCGCACTACCTCGGACGGCTCGCTCACACCCTCGACCTCCACGACGAAGCCGATGCGTGGTTCAGCCAGGCACTCGCGTTCCACGAAGCGCTGGAGGCGCCGTTCTTCGTCGCCATGACCCAGACCGCATGGGCGGCCCTCCTCGCCGACCGCGATCAGGCGGGCGATGCCCAACGAGCGCGCGCTCTGGCCGGCGCCGCCCTTCCTGTCGCGACGGAGCGTGGCTACGGCTACGTCGAACACGATGCCCGCTCTCTGCTCGAACGGATCGGTTAGCTCTCGCGCTCCAGCGCGATCAGGCGAGCGGCTTCCATCCCGCGTTCATCCCGCGTCCCAGACCGTTCAGTGCCGTCGATGGCTGTCCACGAACCCTGGTCTGGCGTGCAGATCCGTCCAGGACCGTCCCTGCTGTGTGGGTGCAGAGTTCTCGTAATGCGCAGGTCAGGAGTTCGATTCTCCTCCCGGGCTCTGGAATCTCGACGTCCGGCGAGGACGAGATGCTCACGAGCGCGGGTTCGTCTGTGAGCCTGCCGTGCAGCTCGTGACCGGGCAGAAGTTCTTGTTCCCAGCGGTCCGGAGCTTCAGTCGACGGTGTCTTTCCGCCGGGACTCGACAACCTCGAGGAAACGGAGGATTCGGTCGTTGACCTCGTCTGGTTCTTCCATCGGCGGCGTGTGCGCCGTTCCTGGAACGAGCTCGGCCTCGACATCAGGTAGCAGTGATAGAGCCCGCTCGACGGCTTTCGAGCCGTCGGACATGGGGCTCTCGGAGCCGAACAGGACAAGCATCGGGGTGTCCATCGATCGCAACCGCTCGTCGGTCAGCAGCTTGGCGAACGGGAGCGCGAGCTTGTAGTCGCGGAAGCCGCAGCGGAGGACGTCGACGATCTCCGGTGAGGGTGCACGGCCGTTGCCCAGGAGCTCGATGATGCGATCGAAGTCTCGGTCGCTCCTTCTCATGCCGGCTTTCACGAACTTCAGGAGAAACCGGAGCCGACCGCGGGTGATCGCTCCTGGTGGCTCGATCGCGGTGACGCTCCTCACTCTGGCTGGAGACAGGAGGGCGTGGTTGAGCGCGATCCATGCACCGAACGACAAGCCGACGAGATGAGACCGATCGAGCTCGAGGCGGGCGAGGACCTGTTCGAACCATTCGTGCAGATCCTGGCCGTTGCGGACCGGGCGTTCCTGAGTGCCGCGGCCGGCGTCACAGATGGTGTCCACCGCGTACAACGGGTGGTCAGCGCCAAGCGCCCCGATGTTCGGGGCCCAGGAGGTCGATGTGGCCAGCATGCTGTGCAGGAGCACGATGGGCGTGCCGGATTCGGAGCCGGATGCGTTGACCCGGGTACCACCGAAGCTGGTGGGGACGTCGACAGGCCTTGCCCGCATCGGCCATGTAGCAAGCGCACGGTCATACGCGTGCTCGAACCGGACCTTGGCCTCGTCGGTTCGAAATCGTCCGACCTTCCCTCGTGTCCTCGGACTCGGTTGGTTCCTCGACACCGAAACCTCCTCGTACATCGTAAAGCTCATGTACAATGTACGAGTGCCTCGCTCCCGTCAAGCCAGAGAGAGGCCTGACGGCGACTCGTTGTGGCTCCTAGGTTCGCTTTCGCCCCGAACCGGTGCACCGCGAAGGGCCTCCCGGAAGGACACGCCACTCACCCGGGATGCGATCGTCACGGCGGCCATCGGGATCGCCGACCTAGAGGGAGCAGACGCAGTCACCATGCGACGGGTCGCACGGGACCTCGACGCGAGTCCGATGGCGCTGTACTGGCACGTCGACAACAAGGAAGATCTCCTCGCGTTGATGCTCGACGCTGTCGAAGGCGAGATCGAGATCCCGCCACCGACGGGCGAATGGCGGGCAGACGTCACGAAGACGGCTCGCCGCTATCGCCGGGGCCTCCTCCGCCACGGGTGGATGACGAACCTCATCGGCGTGCGCCGTTCGCTCGGGCCGAACGAGCTGCCGCACATCGAACGTTCCCTAGCGGCCTTCGACGGCCTGGACCTGGCGGTGCGCGACGCCTTCAACATCCTCATGGCCATCGAGACCTACTACCTCGGCTTCGCGCTGCGCGAACAGCAAGAGCTGGCCGCGGAACGTGCGGTCGAGGACACGACGCCCGCTCAACGGCGCGCATTCTTCAAGAACGCGGGACGGCAGCTCGCTGACACTGGCGACTACCCACGACTGGCGACCCTCTTCGAGGAAGGCACGCTCCCCAGCCGAGACGAACGGTTCGAGCTCGGTCTCGCTCGACTGCTGGATGGGATCGAGGCCAACCTTCCGGACTCGAGGAAGGCAACGCGGCGGCGATCCACTCGAAAGGCGACCTGATGCGGATGCGTACCGGTCGAGCATGACTGCGACCGAACCGTGTCGACTGATGTATCCCGGTACGGCGCGGCAACGACTCAGGGCCAGGTGGCCATGCGCAGAGAGGTCGGACGTGCCGCTAGCTCCAGCTATCGGCAAGGTGCGTGCTGACGCTCTCGCAGTCGGCGAGCAGTGCAGAAGACGCCTGTCGCGGTTCGCATCCTGAGTGTGACCTTGCTCACGGATTGCTAACGGACTCCCCGGGAAAGGCCGGGACGGATGGTTCTGAGGAGATGCTGATAACGGCCGAAATCCCGGGATTTCGGGCTAGCCCGTCCGCATCGGGAGACGCCGGGACAGGTTCCGACCGTCTCGTAATGAGCAGGTCAGGAGTTCGATTCTCCTCCCGGGCTCTGGAGTCTTGGAACCGGGATGCCCCCCAAGGGGCCCCTCGCGAGGCCAACGAAGCGGAGTCCATGCGGCGAGCGGCAACGCTGTCAACCGTGCATCTCGTGTCGGCTGGCGGCGGACGTGGGCAGCGACCGTTCGTGGTGCCATGAACGCCATCTGAAATAGGCCCCCGAAGGCGACCAGGGTCGCCAGCTAGCGCCGTGTCAGGCAACCTTTGCCCTGTCCTCCAACGGCACTTCGGGGCGCTGCCCACGTCGATATGCCGCGCATTCGGGGCACGGCCAGCGCGGGGCCGCGACCCGAGCCGTCGTTCCGTCGCGAGGCGGCGGCCAACGTGCCAGGACAAATCAGGTCAAGCCGTAACTCGCGTGGGCCGGCATCGCAGGGCGACCGCCCCCGACCGGAACTCATGGCGATCCACGAGCTCGAGCTGGATGCGCTCGCGCAGACCGGCGAGCAACGTCGGCCCGTGTCCGGCAAGGACCGGCTGCACAAGGAACTCGTACTCGTCGATCAGTCCCAGATCTGCCAACGCCAGGGGGAGCGTCACGCCACCCACAAACCGGCCCTCGCCTGGCTCCTGCTTGAGCCGCTGAACCGCTTGCCCCAACTCGCCTCGCACCAGCTCGGCATTCCAATCGACCCCGCTCAGCGTGCTCGACACGACATACTTCTTCGCCCGGTCGATGGTCTCGGCGAACGGGATCTCCCACTCACCCATCCAG
>DATDAH010000026.1:0-2492 GCA_036525535.1 Acidimicrobiales bacterium | reverse complement strand
CGTCGATCATCACGGGGGCGTGCAAGGCGGCCACCGCTCCGCCGCGGGCGGCGGCCTCGTTGCGGTCGAAGGCGGAGCTGACGATCTGCAGGCCGCCCGTCCCCCGATAGTCGATCGCCCCACCGTCGCTCCTGAATGCGCCTCTGAAGTGGGCACGGCCCTCGCTGACCCAGAGGTCGCGGATGGTCAGCTCGGCATCGCTGTCGAAAACGAGGAACCGATTGGCATGGCCGAGGGCGTGGGTGAAGTCGTTGCCCTCGATCGTGAGCGGCTGGGTCCCCGTGTAGGTGGGGTCGATGCCCGTCGCGAAGTCGAAGTGGTCGGTGATGACGATGGTGTGGGGACCTGAATCGTCCGTGGAGTACGCCGCCAGGGCCGCCAGGTACTCCCCGTGATCCTCGACGTCGAGCGTCGCCTCGGGGTTCGATGCTGGGGGTGTCGACGCCGGCGCCGTGGTGGGGGGCGTGGTCGTCGGCGTCGCCAGCGTGGTGGTCGGCCCGACGGCCGCACCGGTTGGCACCGTCGTCGGAGGAGCCGGCTCCGCCGACCCCGCCGCCTGCCCGACCAGGGCGGCGGCCGCGAGGCCAAGCGCAAGCGCGATGGTGAATTGTCGGGCTGACATCGCGGTGATGGTGCCCTGACGACGTCGACGACGGGAAGGGCCGAAGGTCCCCGGGCCGGCGGGCCCTCACAAGAGCCGATCTGGTTGACACCCGCTCGCTACAGGTGACCGCTGACGGCCCTATGGATAGGTGACGGGATCCTTGCTAGACCGGGGGACGGCAACACCGGCTGTCTCGCTCAGGTGTGGGTGGTCCGCCTGGGGGACGAGAGGTCCCGGGTTCAAATCCCGGCAGCCCGACCGAGGTGTCCGCCGCCGCCGACCGGCGCAACCCGTAGCCACGAAGAGTGGCGAGAATAGCCACTCTATGTGTAATGTCGCCCCAGACGGAGCAAGGCAATCCCGAGGGGAGACACGTGAAGATCTTCAAGAAGGTGGCGGCGTGCGCACTCGCCCTGTGCTCGGTGGCGGTGGCCGTCGGGAGCACGCGGCCGGCGCAGGCTTCGATCGCTCAGCCGGCCGTGGTGTCGGAGAACCCGTCCGACACCACCCCCCACCTCATCTTCAACGCCCCGTCGCAAGACGTGCGCGCCTACGCGCAGGTCGGGGACACCGTGTATGCCGGTGGGCTGTTCAACCAGGTGCAGGACCCGGCCCGGACGACCACCTACGCACGGCAGAACTTCGTCGCCTTCGACCGCGAGACCGGGGCCATCTCACCGCTCGACCTGGCGTTCAACGGGACCGTCGCCGCCATCGAGGCAACCGCCGACGGGACCGCGCTCTTCGTCTCCGGCTCCTTCTCACAGGTCAACGGAATCACTCGCCGGGGACTGGTCAAGTACGACCTGGTCAACAACCAGATCGATCCGACCTTCTTGGCGGGGAACCTGCGAACGGTGTCCGACCTCGAGCTGGCCAACGGTGCGGTCATCGCGGCGGGGACCTTCTCGAAGCACCTGGTGGCGCTGGACCCGACGACGGGCGCGGACACCGGCGCCATCGCGATCACGGTCGCCGGGGAGATCGTCTCGGGCGACGAGACCAGGGTCCACCACATCGCGGTCTCCCCGGACGGCACCCGGTTGGTGGCCGTAGGCAACTTCGCCACGGTCAACGATCAGGGCCGTCCACGGGCGTTCATGCTGAACCTCGGCGCCACCGCAACCCTCAGCACCTGGCACGCTCCCCGTTTCGACGTGGACTGCCGTTCGAGCAGGGGGTTCCCGGCGCGAGACGTGGACTTCTCTCCCGACGGCACCTACTTCGTGATCGTCGCCACCGGAGGGGACGTACCCGAGGGGATCTGTGATGCCGCGGCCCGGTTCGAGACCGCGGACATCGGCAGCTCGGTTGCGCCCACCTGGCTCAACGAGACTGACGGCGACTCCCTCTACAGCGTGGCCATCACCGGGCCGGCGGTGTACGTCGGTGGCCACCAACGCTGGCTCGACGACGGCGAAGTGTCCCGCCCGGGCATCGGCGCCATCGACCCGGTGACCGGCCTGGCGCTCGCCTGGAACCCGACCAAGTCCCGCAACCACGGCACCATGGTCCTGTACGCCACCCCGCAAGGGCTCTGGGTCGGCAGCGACGGCGAAGAGTTCGGGCACGAAGACCACGCCGGGATCGGCTTCGCCCCCCTCGGCGACGCCGAGGACACGACGGATCCGACGGTGGCGGTGGTGACGCCGTCTGGGGGGGCGGTCTATGCCCGGAATCGGGTGGTGAACGCCGAGTTCTCGTGTGCGGATGAGGCGGGCGGTTCGGGTCTGGCGTCCTGTGTGGGCACCGTGGCCCACGGGGCGCCCATCGACACCGCGACGGTGGGGGACCACCCCTTCACCGTGACCGGGACCGACAACGAGGGCAACGAGACGGTGGTGTCCCGGACCTACACGGTGGCCAACGGCCGGCCCGATGCCCGGAT